>JBPCRE010000156.1:0-18408 GCA_050997195.1 Thermoleophilaceae bacterium | reverse complement strand
GCTTCGAGGACCGCCCGGAGTGCTCCCTGCTCGGCACGGGTCACCGGGGTCTACCGGCCCCGGCTCCGTTGAAGCTTCGAGATCGGCGAGAACGTCTCGGCCGGCCTCGCGCGTCACCGGGGTCTACCGGCCCCGGCTCCGTTGAAGCCCCTCGCGGCGCTCGCGGAGCTGGCGGTCCATCTCCGTCACCGGGGTCTACCGGCCCCGGCTCCGTTGAAGCGCCCGTACCACGTTCTCCACGGCCGCCACCACCGCCGTCACCGGGGTCTACCGGCCCCGGCTCCGTTGAAGCTAGCGAGACATCGCACCCATGCCGCGGGCGAGCCCGCCGTCAACGGGGTCTACCGGCCCCGGCTCCGTGAAGCGCCTTGAGGACGTACCCGTTGCCATGGCCGATGAGGGGTCACCGGGGTCTACCGGCCCCGGCTCCGTTGAAGCCTGAAGAACGCCCAGGGCTCGCCAAAGGGCCAGGCGTCACCTGGGCTTGCAATGGGATCGAAGCGTCCCTGTGTCCAGGCCGTGAGGATCTCGCGCGGGGGACCGGCGGGCGAGATCAGGGCGGAGACGAGGATGTTTGGATCCAGGACGACGCGCACCCGGCGCTATGGTCGCCGGGTGCGGCGTTCGCGGCGCATCGCGCGCAGTTCGCTGTCGGCGAGTTCGAGCGCCTCGTCGGCATTCAGGGTTTCGCCGGCCTCGCGTGCTTGACGCTCCAGTGCGGCTGCGACACGCTGGCGCCCGCCGACAAGCTGGAGGTAGCGCTCGTAGGAGAGCACGACGGCCTCGGGTCGGCGGCGAGCGCCGATGACGACAGGTTCGGCGTCGGCTCCGTCCTGGCGGAAGCGTTCGAGCATCGCCGGGAGCGCTGCGCGTGCCTCGCGGGTCGCGAGCACGTCGTGAGGCTTGCGGGTCACGCCGATGACTGTACCACGAAGGTGTACGCGTACGCGACGCGTTTCGTTTGGTTGGTCGGTTGAGGGGGCCGGCAAGTCACGTCTGGCGCCGTGGTGGCTGTCGCCGTCACGCGGTCACGGCCGGTGCGGTCAAGGACTCAAGCCAGTCCAGCGCGCCGGGCACGCTCGCCCAGAGTCCGCCGGTGCCGGCGGCGTAGTCGATCGCTTCGGTCTCTTCGCCGAAGAGGATGTAGGCGGGGCGCTGCTCGGGCGGCGCCTTGCGGCCGGTCAGGTAGTCGGGGACGTGTGGGTTGAGCTCGCGCGCCTGCTGGCGCACGGCGCGCGCTGCCGGCGTGTCGCCGCGGCGGGCGAACGCGGCGAGCGCCTTCGTGTAGATGAAGCCTGGGGCGCTCTCGTCGGCGTGGGCGGCGAACAGCGCGCCGCGTCACCGCTCGCTGGGTGCGCCCCGCGCTGATCGCGCGCCGTCGATCGCCTCCACGCGTTCGAGCACCACTACCACGAGGTCGCCAAGCCCTTCGACTGGAGCCTTACCCGCCACGACCTCGCTGAGCTGATGGTCCGACTCGACCAGCGCCCCTGCATCGAGCTGGCGCCTGATCACAGGCGAACTTACTGGCAGGGCGCAGTTACCGCTTGAGTTGCGAGACGCCCGTCTCTAAACTCGGCCGGGTGGGCAGCACCACCCGAGGGCGACCGCGCGATCTGGCACTCGACCACCGCATCCTGGGCGCGACGCGGGCCGCGATCGCCACCGATGGCTACGCGGGGTTGTCGATCGAGGCGGTGGCGAGGGCGGCAGGGGCCGGCAAGCAGAGCGTCTACCGACGTTGGGCCCGCAAGCCGCTGCTGGTGTTCGACGCCCTCTTCGGCGGTGCCGACGCCGTGGCCGAGGTCCTCCCCGACACCGGGTCGCTCGTGGGCGACCTGGAGGCGATCTCGGCCGAGCAGACCCGCGTCTACGCCACGCCGGAGATGCTCGTCTTGGTGCGAGGCCTCGTGGCCGATTGTCTCTCCGAGCCAGCTTCATTGGAGTGGCTGCGCCGGAGGTTCATCGCGCCGCGCCTCGAGGTGCTGGCGACCGTGGCGGAACGCGCCCGTGCCCGCGGGGAGGTGGCCGGCGACGTCGACTCGTCGGTCATAGCCGAGGCTATGGCCGGCACGATGTTCGCCCACTTCGTCCTGTACTCGGAGGACGTCGGCTCCGACTTCGGGGCGAAGCTCGCCGCCCTGGTGGCCAAGGGGGCGCGGTGAGCGACGTGCTCGCCGTCGAGGAGCTGCGCTTCAGCTATAGGGGGTCTCGGCGCGCCGCGGTGAAGGGGGTCTCGTTCGCGATCACACCCGGGGAGGTCTTCGGGTTCCTCGGACCCAACGGCGCCGGCAAGTCGACCACTCAGGGCGTGCTGACGCGCCTGCTGAACGGCTACGGCGGGCGGGTCGAGGTTCTCGGCCGCCCGCTCGACGGCTGGGGTCCGGACTACTACGAGCGCATCGGGGTGAGCTTCGAGCTCCCGGCGAGCTTCGGCAAGCTGACGGCGCGCGAGAACCTCGAGGCCTTCGCCTCGCTCTACTCGGTCGCCACCGAGAACCCGATCGAGCTGCTCGAGCGGCTCGATCTCGCCGACGCCGCCGACATGCGCGTAAGGAACTTCTCGAAGGGCATGCAGATGCGGCTGAACCTCGCGCGCGCCCTGCTGCATCGCCCTGACGTGCTGTTTCTCGATGAGCCCACCTCCGGCCTCGACCCCGTGCACGCCGCGCAGGTGCGCGCGGTGATCCGAGCGCAGGCCGACGAGGGTCGCACGGTCTTCCTCACCACTCACGACATGCACACGGCCGAGGAGCTCTGCGACCGGGTCGCATTCATCATCGACGGCCGCATCGCCGAGCTCGATTCGCCGCGTGCGCTGAAGCTCGCGCACGGTGCGCGTACCGTGACCGTGGAGCACCTGCTCAACGGGGAGGTGCGGCGTGAGGACTTCGCGCTCGAGGGGCTCGGCGACAACTCTCGCTTCCTCGATCTACTTCGAAGCGATCGAGTCGAGACCATTCATAGCCGCGAGGCCTCGCTCGACGACGTCTTCACCGCGGTCACCGGCAGCAGCCTGTGAGGCGCGTCACCTCGCTGCTCGCGCTCGAAGTCCGGCTGGAGTACCGCTACGGGATCCATGCCGTCGGAGCCATCCTCGCCGTGCTCTGGACGGGGCTCCTGATCGCGGTGCCGAGCGATACGGCCAGGAGCGTCGTCCCCTTCGTCCTGTTCGCGGACTCGGCCACAATCGGGGGCTTCCTGCTGGCGGCGATCGTTCTGTTCGAGCGCAACGAGCGAGTGCTCTCCGCGATCATCACCAGCCCTGTCCGAGTGCGCGAGTACATCGGGGTCAAGGTGGTGGCGCTGACGGCGCTGTCGATCGCGGTCGCGGTCCCAATCGCCGTCGTGGCCGGCCGCGAGGGTCTGCGACTGGGGCCCGTCCTGCTCGGCGTCGCGCTGACGGCAGTGCTGATGCTGGTGCTGTGCTTGGCGCTGGTGGCCCCCCACCGGTCGATCATCGGGTTCCTCACCGTCGCGCCGTGGCCGTTGATCCCGCTGATGGCGATACCGCTCGCGCGGTCCGTCGGATTGCTCGACCATCCCTTGGCCGTTGCGGTTCCCACCGCGGCCGCGCTGGACCTGATCGATTCGGGCTTCGACGAGCGCGTGCACGCGAGCGCCGCGGCGGTCGCGTACCTGCTCGCGTGGATCGGAGCCTGCGGCGTCCTGGCTCGCCGACGCTTCGAGGCGGCGGTGCGCGCCTCGGGTGGATGACGCAGTGACACGGATGATTATCGCGTTCGCCCGCGTGGACACGCGCAACGCGCTTCGCGACTCGCTGCTGGCGGTGCTGCTGGCCTCGCCGATCCTGCTCGCGCTGGCCTTGCGCGTGGGCTACGCCCCGGCGGCGGGCTGGCTGCTCTCGGCACACGGCCTCGACCTGGACGCCTACCTCGCACCCCTCCTCGGGTTCATCGTGATCCTGCACGTGCCGCTGATCTTCGGCATGGTGGGCGCGCTGCTCGTGCTCGACGACGCCGACGACCGCATGCTGCTCGCGCTGCGGGTCACGCCGGTGACGCTGAAGCGCTATCTCGGATACCGCGTCGTGGTCATCGCGGCGGCGAGCTTCGTCGGGCTGATGCTTGCCGCCCCCCTCTCGGGTCTGGTCGAGCCCGGATCGCTCGCCGCGCTGCTGCCCTGTCTGGCCCTTGCCGCGGCGTGCGCGCCGCTCATCACACTCGCGACCGTTTCGCTGGCGAGCAACAAGGTGGAGGGGCTCGCCGTGCTCAAGGCGCTCGGGATCCCCTTCTACCTACCGCTGGCGTCGTGGTTCGCGAAGCCCCCCTGGGATGGCGTCCTCGCCGTGCTGCCCACCTACTGGCCGGCCCGCGCCCTGTGGGCGGGACTCGAGGGCAGGATCGACGCGGTCGCGCTCCTCGCCGGGACGCCGATCATCCTCTCGATGGGCTGGTTGCTGGCGCGCCGAACGCTGCGCCGCGCCACGAGCCGCTCGTAGGACACCCACCGCTCGGGTCGCGGTCCCCGACCCAATGGAAGAGGCTGCCGGCGCCCTCGGTCAGCGAGCCGCGAGCACCCGCTCCCGCTTGCGCTGGGCGACGACCGCCTGTAGCTCGTCCCAGTCGATGTCCTTGAAGTTGTGCATCGGGCAGAACTTCGGGCCGCACATCGAGCAGAACTCCGCGGTCTTGAAGTAGTCGTCGGCCAGCGTCTCGTCGTGCATGCCCTGCGCGGCCTCGGGGTCCAGGGAGAGCTCGAACTGCCGGCGCCAGTCGAACGAGAAGCGCGCCTGCGAGAGCTCGCGGTCCCAGGCCGCCGCACGCTCGGAGCCCCGAGCGAGGTCGGCGGCGTGCGCCGCGATGCGGTAGGCGATCAAGCCCTGCTTGACGTCCTCCGCGTCCGGCAGGCCGAGGTGCTCCTTGGGCGTGACGTAGCAGAGCATCGAGGTTCCGTGCCAGCCCACGATTGCCGCGCCGATCGCGCTCGTGATGTGGTCGTAGCCGGGGGCGACGTCGGTCACGAGCGGCCCGAGCGTGTAGAAGGGCGCCTCGTGGCAGACCTCCTGCTGGCGGCGCACGTTGCTCTCCAGCTGGTCCATCGGGACGTGCCCCGGACCCTCGATCATCACCTGAACGTCGCGCGCCCACGCCCGTTGGGTGAGCTCGCCGAGCGTGTCGAGCTCGGCGAACTGCGCGGCGTCGGAGGCGTCGGCGATCGATCCCGGTCGCAGCCCGTCCCCGAGCGAGATCGACACGTCGTGAGCGCGGCAGATCTCCAGGATCTCCTCGAAGCGCTCATAGAGCGGGTTCTCGCGCTTGTGGTGGACCATCCAGCGGGCCAGCAGACCGCCGCCGCGCGACACGATGCCGGTCACGCGATGCTGACAGAGCGGCAGGTGCTCGAGCCGGACTCCGGCGTGGATGGTCATGTAGTCGACGCCCTGGCGGGCCTGGTGCTCGATGACCTCGAGCAGCAGCTCGCCGGTCAGATCCTCCGGATCCTTGACGCGTTCGATCGCCTGATAGATCGGGACGGTGCCGATCGGGACCTTGGCCGCGTCCAGGATCGCCTCGCGCGTCTCGTCGATCCGCTTGCCGGTCGAGAGGTCCATCACCGTGTCTGCGCCCCAGCGCTCGGCCAGGGTGAGCTTGGCGACCTCCTCGTCGAGCGACGAGGTGGTCGGCGAGTTGCCGATGTTGGCGTTGATCTTGACCCGCGTCTTCAGACCGATGGCCATCGGGTCCAGGGTGCGGTGGTGCAGGTTGGCGGGAATGATCATCCGGCCGCGGGCGACCTCGTCCCGGATCAGCTCCGCCGGTAGCTGTTCGCGCTCGGCGACCCTTTCCATCTCGGGCGAGACGCTGCCCTGGCGGGCGATGTGCATCTGGGTCCGGCAGTCGCTGTCGGACGAGAAGTTGCTGCGCTTCAGCATGTGCTTCCTCCCTTCGCTGGTGTGAGCCAGATCAGGTTCGGCGGGTCGGCGCTAGGAAGCGCCCTCTCAGCCCCTGCGGATAGGGACCCCCCGGGATGTGCGGATGGACCTGAACCGTACCGATCCGCGTGGGCCGGCGCGCTCGATCCCCGTGCGGTGGCGATTCACGCCAAGGCGGCGCTCGCCACCTCCTCGCCCGCCCCGACCCCCGCGTACGCTCCGGGCCGGCGCTCCTCCAGGTGCACGAGCGGATACCGCGCCCGCATGCGCATGGCGAGGGGATCCACCTGCGCCACCGCGACTCCCGCCCGTACCCGGGTGCGGCGCAGGATGCGGCCCTCGGGGTCCACCACCTTGGCGTGGCCGAGGAAGCGCAGGCCGCCGAACGAGCCGGTCTGGTTCGAGGAGACCCACACCACCTGGTTCTCCGCGGCGCGGGCTTGATCGAAGAGGTCGAACTGGCGGAACCGGCGCACGCCGCGCAGGCGCGAGGCGGGGTCGGTGCGGCTGATGGGCCACGCGGACATGCAGGCCACGATCTCGGCACCGTCGAGGGCCAGCGCGCGGGCCGCCTCGGGGAATACCTTGTCGTAGCAGATCATCATGCCGAGCCGCCCGACCGGGGTGTCGAAGGCCTCGAAGCGCTCGCCGGGCGAGTACAGGGCGCGGTCGCGTATGGGCAGGTGCACCTTGCGCTGGTGGCCGAGCACGCCGTCGCCGTTCACGCAGATGGCGGAGTTGTAAGGACCGCCCGGCGCGTCCTCGCAGTAGCCGGCGGTGATCACCGTGTCTCCGGCCATGCGGATCAGGCGCGCGATCTCCGGCCCGTCGGGGTCGAGCACGGGCGGGAGGTCGGGGGCCTCGGAGTTGTCGCCCGCGTGGTCCTTCAGGTACCCGCCGAGCGCGCACTCGGGGAGGACCACGAGCGCGGCGCCGCGGCAGCGAGCCTGGTCGAGGATCGCGCCGATGCGGACGAAGCAGTCCTCGAGGTCGCGCCCGAACGGCGCGCTCACCGCAGCCACCTTCACCGCGCTCATCTCGTGCCTTCCCTGACGCCGCTCTCGCTCATAGGTGCATCTTCGGATCTCCGGCGGGCGCTACCTACGGCCGGGTGTCGAAACTTGCTCGCGAGCGACTGGACACTTGGTCCACGCCGTCGCCTGTCGCTGCGGGGCGAGCGACGCCCCGTCAGGCGGTGCGCACGGCCGCGAGGTTGCGCGCGTGCACCCCACGCTGCACGGCGCTGTCGCGTGCCTTCGGCAGCGTCGTCCGCTCCTCCCCGCGCTCGAGCGCGTCGAGGTAGTCCACGTCCTCGTCGAGGATGCGCAGAGCGGCCTCGCGGTCGTGCGGCGAGCCGTGGCCGGGCACGACCACCTCGGCCGCCTCGACGAGCGGGGCCAGCCGCGCGAGCGTGGCTCGGTAGGCCGTGAGCGAGCCACCCTCCTCGAGGGACGGAATCTCGACTCCGGAGAGGTAGTCGCCGCACACGAGCACGCCGGCGTGACGGGCGAGCACGGCCATGCCGTCCGCGGTGTGCCCGGCGGTGGGGTGCAGCTCGAGCTCATCGGTGCCGAGCCCCACGTAGCCCGGCACCGGCAGGGGCTCGACGGCGCCCAGGGAGAGTGGCCGCCGGCGGGGCACGTAGTCGCGCTCGTCCTCGGCACGGAGCTCGCGCTGAGCGGCGCCCGGCCGGCCTCGAAGCCGCTCCGCGCTCGACTCGGCCACACCGAGCGCGAGCCCGGGGAACGCAAGCCGGCCGAGCAGATGGTCGAAGTCCGCGTGGGTGGCCATGAGCGCCGCGACCTCGAACCCCGCCTGAGCCAGCAGCTCGGGCAGGATCTCGAGCTCCTCGGGGAAGTACGGCGAGTCGATGAGCATGCCCTCACGGCCGGAGCGAAGCGCGGTGGCGGTGGTCTGCCACAGCTGGCTCGTGACCACCACCGCATCCTCGTGGACGCTCACCGCGCGCACGAGAGGCTCCCCGGAGTGGGCGGTCCGGGCGAAGCGCCGGCTCTGGCTACAACGCCCCGAGCAGCTTGGCTGCCTCGCGGAGGTTCTTGACCTCCTCGGTCGGCTTCTTCTGCCCGGGCTCGAGCTGCTCGCCGCGGCGGTTGACCCAGATCACCGGCACCTTCTGCTTGAGGCAGGGCTCCACGTCGGCGGCATATCCGCTCGCGATGTGCACCCAGCCCCGCTTGATCTCGATGCGGCGCTGGCACTCCCTGAAGTGCGCCGGGTCGGGCTTGTAGGAGCGCACCTGCTGGGCGGTGATCACCAGGTCGAGATCGGCCCGGAAGTGGCGCCGCGTGGCGCCGAGCAGCTTGTCGTCCACGTTCGAGAGGATCCCGATCTGGAACTTCTTGGCGAAGCGCTCGAGCTGGGCGTTGGTCTCCCGGAAGGGCGGCCAGTAGGGCACGCTCGCGGGGAGGAAGCCCGAGCGCGAGGGCTCGAGATCCCAGCCCATCTCGGCCGCCGAGCGCACGGCGGTGCGCCGCAGCACCTCGGCGTAGAGCTCGTAGGAGCCGCCCTCGATCTCGCGCTGGATGCCCACGAAGAGCTCGACCATGCGCTCGCGGTCCACGGTGAAGCCGTCTCGCTCGGCCTCCTTCTGGTAGGCCTGGTACGCACCCGTCTCCCAGTCGATCAGGGTGCCGTAGCAGTCGAAGGTCACGAACTTGACGTCTTTGGGGAGGGGCAAGAGGCTCCTTGGCCGATGTGGAGGAAGGGTTGCTACGGGGGTCCGCGATCAGGCGTGCCCCCGGCGTTGTATAGGGTCCGCGCGCTTCGTGCCCCCGAGGGGACAGCGCGGCGAGCGACCATTCTAGGAATTCATGGACCTTCTCGAATATCAGGGAAAGCAGCTCTTCAGGGCGCACGGCGTTCCGGTGCCCGACGGGCGGCCCGCCTCCACCGTGGCCGAGGCCGTCGAGGCCGGTGAGGATCTGGGCTATCCCGTGGTGGTCAAGGCCCAGGTGCTGATCGGCGGGCGGGGCAAGGCGGGCGGCATCAAGGTGGCGAAGGACCGGACGGAGCTCGAGACCCACGCCGGGGCCATCCTCGGCATGGACATCCGTGGCTTCACCGTTCAAGAGCTCTACGTCGAGCGGGCCTCGGACATCGCCGAGGAGTACTACGCGGCCATCGTGTTCGACCGCTCGGCCAAGGCGCCCATGGCCATGCTCTCCCGGCAGGGCGGCATGGACATCGAGGCGGTGGCCGGCGAGGACCGCACGGCCATCGCCGTCCTCCACATCGATCCGCTGATCGGCTTCGGTGACTTCCACGCGCGCCGCCTCTGCTTCGGGGCCGGGATCGCCGCGGACGTGCTCGGTCAGGTGGGCGCGACGATGGCCAAGCTCTACGAGACCTTCGTGGCCGAGGACGCCATGCTCGTCGAGGTCAACCCGCTGCTCGTGACCGGGGACCGCCAGGTGGTGGCCCTCGACGCCAAGGTCACCGTGGACGGCAACGCGCTCTACCGCCACCCCGAGACGGCGGCGCTGCGAAACGCGGGCGCCGAGGACCCCCAGGAGATGCTGGCTCGCCAGAAGGGCCTCACCTTCGTGGCCCTCGACGGCAACATCGGCATCCTCGGCAACGGCGCCGGACTCGTGATGAGCACCCTCGACGTGGTGGCCCAGGCGGGCGGGCGGCCTGCGAACTTCCTCGACGCGGGTGGCGGTTCGAAGGCCGAGTCAATCGTCGACGCCGTGGAGGTGATCCTCTCGAACCCCCGTGTCGAGGCCGTGCTCTTCAACATCTTCGGCGGCATCACTCGTTGCGACGAGGTGGCCCGGGGCCTCGTGACCGCCTTCGAGCAGGTCGACGTGAAGGTGCCCTTCGTCGTGCGCCTCGACGGCACCAACGACCAGGAGGGCCGCGCCATCCTGGCCGGCGCCGCGCTGCCCAACGTGTGGATCGAGCAGACCATGCTCGGCGCCGCGGCGCGGGTGGTCGAGCTCGTGGGCGGCGGCTCGCCCGAAGCGGCCGCGGGAGCGCAGGCCTCGTGAGCATATTCGTGGGCACCGAGACGAGGCTCATGGTGTCGGGCCTCACCGGTCGGGAGGGCACCTTCCACGGGCTCAACAACCGCGCCTACGGCACGGCTCTGGTGGCGGGGGTGACCCCCGGGAAGGGCGGTCAGGACGTGGACGGCGTGCCGGTGTTCGACACCGCCCACGCCGCCGTGGCCGAGACCGGGGCCAACACGGGCATGGTCTTCGTGCCCCCGCGCTTCGCCGCCGACGCCATCCTGGAGGCCGCCGACGCCGGGGTGGACCTCGTGATCTGCATCACCGAGGGCATCCCGGCTCACGACATGCTCCGCGTGTACACCCACCTGAAGCGCGGCTCCACGCGCCTCATCGGCCCCAACTGCCCCGGCGTGCTTTCCCCGGGGAAGGCCAACGTGGGGATCATCCCGGCGCACTTCTTCTCGGAGGGCAGGGTGGGGCTCGTGTCGCGCTCGGGCACCCTGACCTACCAGATCGGCAACGAGATCGCCCAGAAGGGCTTCGGCAACTCCTCCATCGTGGGCATCGGGGGCGACCCCATAGTCGGCTCCTCCTTCATCGACGTGATCGCCCAGTTCGAGGCCGACCCCGACACGGAGCTCATCGTGATGTGCGGGGAGATCGGTGGCGACGAGGAGGAGCGCACGGCCGACTACATCGCAGAGCACGTGACCAAGCCGGTGGTGGCCTACATCGCCGGCTTCACCGCTCCCCCGGGCAAGACCATGGGCCACGCGGGCGCGATCGTGTCGGGCTCGAAGGGCACGGCGGTGGCCAAGGCCGAGGCGCTCGAGGCCAAGGGCGTGCGCGTGGGGCGCACGCCGACCGCGGTGGCCGAGATCGCCGTCGAGACGCTCGGCGCGAGCACCGCGTAGAGGCCTGGACGCGAAGCCCCCCGCGGGCTAGGGCTCGGGCTCGAGCAGCTCGGCCACCGGCGCGCGCAGCACGCTCTGCACCGAGTGCCCGGGGTTGCCGTTCGGCGGCTCCACCGAGAGGTCCACGTAGCGGTAGCGCCGAGGGTCCTGCTCGAGCACGGAGTCGACCACGGCGAGCGGGGTGGGAAACGAGGTGACCGAGACCGCGCGCCGGCGCGAGTCGTAGAGCCAGAGCTCGTAGCGCCCCTTCGGGTTCGGAAGGCCCTCGAGCGTCACACGCAGGCGCGTGGTCCCGCCCTGGCGGCTGAGCCGTGCCGTGCCCCGCGGCCCGCCGCTGCCGGGCAGCGCTCCGGGGGGCGTCATCGTGACCTCGACGCCCTCCGCGGGGATCGGAGGCCGGGGCGCGCGCGGGCGGGCGGGGGTGGGCTCCGGCGGACGCCCGCGCTCGGCCCGAGGGGCGCCCTCGGTTGGGCGCGGCGCGGGCTCCGGGGCCACACTCCGCTCTCCGTCGGGCGGGCCGGGCCCTGACTCGTCGCCACCACGGCTGAGGAGGACGATGGCCACCACCGCGAGCGCGAGCGCGGCGGCTGCCACCGCACCCGCGCGCCAGAGGCCTTTCGTCCGCCGGGTGGAGAGCTCGCCCTTCTGGAGCAGTGGCGTCGGCTGCCCTCGCTCCGAGCGAGTCGGCTCGATCGCGCTCGCACGGGCGTCGTCCCCGGCCTCCTCGCCCTCGCCGCCGGCCTCCGCCGCCCCCTCCCGAGCCAAGGCGGCGGCCTGGGCGCGGGCCAGCCAGGGCGGCGGGCCCCCCGCGGCGGAGCTTTCCGTGCTCGAGCTCGGCCGAGGGGCTCGCGAGGGATCTGCGCGGGCCGGAGTCCTCCGCCGCTCGACGTAGGGGGCCGGCGCCTCGCCCCCGCCCGCGCGTCGGCGCGGCCCGCGCGAGGGCGCGAGCGCGCCGCGCAGGTCCTCCCTGAGCGCTCGCACCGCGGCGGGATCGCCTCGGACTCCGAGATCGTCGGCGATGCGCTCGATCACCTCGGAGCGCCGTGCGGCCACGCCTCCGGACTCGCCCCCGAGGACCTCGACGAGGTCGCCGTCGGACATCCCGCGGCCGAGCGAGAGCTCGAGCAGCGCGCGACTGGCCGGATCGAGGTCCTCGACGGCGGCGCGCAGGCGTTTCTCGTCCACCCTGGTGCTCATCGGCGTAAGACGCTCTCCTGGCGTCTTTCGGAATCGGCTCTCAACGCGTCGATGTACCACGATGGTACCGGCGAGCGGGCTGCGACCGACCCGCGAGCGGGGGTGTTGTTCTATGGTCCGCGGCGGTGTCGAGCCCTACACCTATCTCGTTCGCGCGCGGAGCCCCCTCGCTCGACATCATCGCCGCCGACGAGCTTCGCGCCTGCGCCGAGCGAGCCCTCTCGAAAGACCCCCTCGGCGCCTTCTCCTACGGCACCTCGGCGGGCTACGGCCCTCTCCGCGAGTGGATCGCCGAGCGCCACGGCGTGTCCAGCGAGAAGGTGGTGGCCACCAACGGCTCGATGCAGGCCGACGCGTTTCTCTTCCAGCACCTGGTCGCGCCCGGCGACGTGGTGGTGGTCGAGGCCCCCACCTACGACCGCACGCTGCTCTCGCTCCGCGAGCGCGGCGCCGAGCTCCTTGCCATCCCGCTTCAATCCGACGGCATCGACGTGGAGGCCCTCGCCGTGGCCCTCGAAGGCGGCGCTCGCCCGAAGCTCGCCCACATCATCCCGAACTTCCAGAACCCCGCCGGCTCGACGCTCTCGCTCGAGAAGCGCCGGCGGCTGCTCGAGATGGCCGAGCGCTACGCCTTCGTGATCTTCGAGGACGACCCCTACGTGGAGCTCCGCTTCGAGGGCGAGGGCCTGCCGACCATGCTCTCGATGGACGAGGCCGACACGGTGGTCTACGCCTCCTCCTTCTCGAAGACGGTGTGCCCCGGCATCCGGGTGGGCTACCTCGTGGGCCCCGAGCAGACGATCGGGGCCATCAAGACGATGGCCACCAATACCTACATCTCGCCGAGCATGGTCTCGCAGGCCATCGTGGCCGAGTTCTGCCGCTCGGGTGCCATCGACACCTCCATCGCGACCGTGAAGCACGCGCTGCGCGAGCGCCGCGACGCCACGGCCGCCGCCCTCGAGCGCGACCTGCCCGACGCCGCCTTCGTCGCGCCCGAGGGCGGCTACTTCCTGTGGGTCGAGCTCCCGGAGGGCACCGACGCCGGAGCCCTCGCCTCCGCGGCCTCCGAGCGCGGCGTGACCGTGGTCAAGGGCACCGACTTCCTCATCGAGGGCGGCGAGAGCGCTGTCCGCCTGGCGTACTCGGGGGTGACGCCCGAGCAGATCGACGAGGGCGTCGGGCGCCTGGCCGAGGCCTACGGAAGCCTGTCGGGCGTCACGGCGTAACCGCGGAGCGCGAGGGCTCAGCGCCCGTAGCGGTCCTTGGCCAGCACGAGCTGGTCGGGTAGCGCCGTGCGCTCGGGTGGCGAGGGATCGGCGGACACCGACACGGTCTCGGCCACGCTGCGGGTGAGCACGAGCGTGGCGCCGGCGGCCTCCATCGCCACCTCGTCCGGCCCCGACACCGCCAGGGTGCCCTCGAGCCCGGGGTGGAGGCCGGCGTCCTTCAGGTAGTGCAGGAGATCCTCCGCCTCGTTCTCGAAGCGCAGGACCCGCACCGAGGCTCCCTCGGCCACGTCGGCCAGCGGCACGCCGCGCTCGCGGGCGCCCTCCACGATCGGGTGACCGTGGGGGCAGGTGGTGGCGTCGCCGATGGCGGCGCGCATGCGCTCCTCGAGCACGGGGCTCATGGCGTGCTCCAGCCGCTCGGCCTCCTGGTGCACCTCGTCCCAGGGAATGCCGAGCACGTCGGTGAGGAAGCGCTCGATCAGGCGGTGGCGGCGCACCACCACCGCCGCGTGCTCGTGCCCGGTTGAAGTGAAGGCGAGCGCCTTGTCCTCCGAGCGGGTCACGTAGCCGTCGGCCTCGAGCCGGCGGACCATCTCGTGCACCGTGGGGGCGGAGAGGCGCATGGCCCGAGCCACGTTGGCCGCGGTCAGTGGGAGCCCTGCCTCATCGAGCCAGAACATGGTCTCGAGGTACTCCTCCTCCGCCACCGTCGCCTGCTCGTCGGACACGCCTGCCTCCTCGTCGGGTCGTAGCCAACAATAACCACTGGGCCTTCTCACTAGGATGCCCGGCCGTGCGGCTGGGGGACAGCCCGCTTCGCCTCCGCGGCCCGAGCGCAGCCCCGCGCCGCGACCGACCATGACCCTTCCGCTCTCCCCTCCGCTGCTGCCCCAGCTCGCCCGCTCGGCCAAGGAGCTTCCCTCCGGTCCCGGCTGGCGCTTCGAGCCTAAGTGGGACGGGTTTCGCACGGTGGTGTTCCGAGACGGCGCGGACGTGCGCCTGCAGAGCCGTACCGGCAAGCCCATGAACCGGTACTTCCCCGAGGTGATCGAGCAGATCCTCGCCCTGTCGGCGCAGCGGCTCGTGCTCGACGGCGAGATCGTCGTCGTGCGCGCCGGCGTGCAGGAGTTCGACCTCCTCTCCCAGCGCATCCATCCCGCGGCCTCGCGGGTGCGACGCCTCGCCGAGGAGACTCCGGCCGCCTTCGTGGCCTTCGATCTCCTGGCGGTAGACGACGAGTCACTTCTCGAGCTGCCCTACGCGGCGCGGCGCGAGCGCCTCGAGGCGGTGGTCGAGGCGCCGGTCGAGATCACGCCCGCCACCGACGACGCCGAGGCCGCGGGAGCCTGGCTCACCGGCGCCTCCGAGGGCGTGGTCGCCAAGCAGGCCGAAGCGGCATACCGCCCGGGCGAGCGCACCGGCATGGTCAAGGTCAAGCGCGTGCGGACCCTCGACGTGGTGGTAACGGCCTTCCGGTTCGGCAAGGCGGAGGACACGGTGGGCTCGCTCATCCTCGGGCTCTACGACGGGGAGAAGAACCTGCGCGTGGTGGGCCACACGTCGGGCTTCACCGCGAAGCAGAAGCGCGAGCTGCTCGCCCTGCTCGAGCCCTACCGCACCCACCAGTCGGGCGCCGGCGAGCCGAGCCGGTGGAAGAGCGACGAGGAGCTCGTGTGGGAGGGCCTCCGCCCCGAGCTGGTGGCCGAGGTGAGCTTCGACCACGTGACCGGGGAGCGTATCCGCCACGGGGCGAGGTTCCTGCGCTGGCGCGAGGACAAGCCTCCGGGTGAGTGCACGATCGAGCAGTTGAGGGGCTGAGCGCCTCGGGAGGCGGAGCTGGTGCCCAACCGTCTAGTGACCCTCCTTCAGCAGCTCGGAGAGCCTCGGAGAAGGCGTGAAAATGTACCTTCGCCCTACTCGTCGGCGCTGCAGCAGTCCCTTTTCCGCCAGCGGCAGGAGATCATTACGCGCTGTCTCGTGGGTCACGTTATGGCTTGCGGCGTGCGAGCGAAACGTGTAGGTCTCCCCCGGGACCCTGACCGCGTTTCCGAGCAGCGCCAATTGGCGATGGTTGAAGTCGCTCGACCCCTTTACCAGGCGCTCGACGTCTCGGACCTCTGCGACCTTCCGTTGCAGGTAGGCATGTAGCTCGTCCACGGCGCGTTGGATGACGTCCAGCTGATAGACGATGAAGTAGGTCGTGTCTCGCTCGTCTGTCTCGGTGAGAAGAAAGGCTCGGCTGTACTTCGAAGGAGCCTTACGAAGGATCTGGGAGATCGACAGGTACTCCACGAGCCAATAGCCCCGTGTGCGCATGTACCAGTAGAAGAGTGCTCGTGCCGTTCGCCCATTGCCATCCTCGAACGGATGGTCGTAGGCCAGCCAGAAGTGAAGGAGGATCGCGCGCACCACGGGATGGACGAACCGCTCGGGGCTCTCATCGTTGGCGAAGTCGCAGAGCGCCTGAAGCCGGTTGGGCAGCTCCTCTGCTGGCGGGGGCGCATGGATGACCGTGCCATCGGTTGAGTCCAGGACAGCGATCCGTTCCTCATCCGGCGTCTGAAGCCGGCCCGCCGCGCTCGGATCGTCGAGCGTGCCCTCCGTGAGGATGCGGTGCAGCTCGAGGACTGCCTCGGGAGTGAGGGTCTTGCCCATCCCGTCGCGCATGAACTGAAGGGCGCGGTAGTTGTTCAGGATCATGCGCTCGCTCCGGTCTTGGGGCTTCCGCCCCGAGCGAAGGAGATCCTTCGCGACCCGGCGAGTCGTGGTCGCCCCCTCTAGCTGGCTCGACCGGATCGCCTCCTCCATCAACGAGTTGACGAGGTAATGCTGACGCGCTTGCTCGTCTGCGATTACGACCTCCGGCATGGCGATCTCGCCGCTGCACCGCTGATCCACGTAGTGCAGGAGCCGAAAGACGAGGTCCGGCACGCCGTATGCGAACTGCTCGCCGTCGTGGTCCGTCAGAGGGATGGACCGCAAAAGCTGCTGGCGGCCCCACTTGATGAGGAACCACCACTCCTCGTGAGTGAGGTCGGAAGGGGGTTCCAGGTGCCGGAGCTTGTCCCAGTGGAGATACCGCTCACCGTCCTCCGGAATCCCTTCGCGGATAAGGGTGAGGAGCCGCTCGGAGGGCAGGCGCTGCACAAGCTCCAGGTACTCAGGGGGAGGCGCTACGTACAGGGGAACTCCAAGCTAACTCCAAAGCCTTCCAAGAAATTGGAGCTTAGCACCCAACTCCCAAGATTTGGCGTACCTTGGATGACGCTTGGACCAAAGCGAAAGCCCTGCACCTGGGCCCCAAGCAGCGTGGGCTTCGGGCTCCAAGGGCCTTCCGCTCGATCAGGCGCTGGCGGAAAGCACGACGATACTTCAGCCGCTCGCCCTCGCGCCGGAGCAGGTACTGGCCCCTCACCCAAGGGCCCGGAGCCCCGCGGCGGTGCCGGCGCCCACGAGCACGACGACGAGGAAGGGCGCGCGCCACCAGACGGCAACGCCGGCCACGACGAGCGCGGCCGCTCGTGCGTCGAGCACGAGCTCGCGCGCAGAGGAGAAGGTCTGTACCGCCACCAGGGCTGCGAGAAGCGGCACCGGCAAGAGTGCCAAGAGCGCCGAGGCCCGAGGCGAGGGCTCTCGCCCGCCCATCGCCAGCACGCCGACGGCCTTGCACCCGTAGGCGCCGGCGGCCAGCACGAGCAGCGCGAGCCAGCTCACCGGCCGGCCCACCGGCGGCGGGCACCGAATAGAAGCCCCGGAACCACGCCGAGGGCGGCGGCCAGGATGGGCACCCCGGGTGCGACCACGGGCACGAGGGCCACGGCCACGAGCGCGCCGGCGAGCGCCGCCGCCGGGGCCCCGGCTCGCCGGAGCTGCGGCGCGAGGAGGGCGAGGAACGCGGCGGGGAAGGCGGCGTCGAGCCCGAGGGCGGAGGGGTCGCCGAGCGCACCGCCCGCCAACGCGCCGATCAGCGTGCCGAGGTTCCACAGCACGAACACCGAGAGCCCGGTGGCCCAGAATGCTCGCCGGGCCTCCGCGGGATCGTCACGTGCCGTGGCCATGGCCGTCGACTCGTCGATCACGAGCAGGAGCCCCCGCCACGGCGGCCACCGGACCGCCTCCCGCCCCGATCACCCCGACGGCCGCGAACTGCGACGCGCCCGTGAACACGAGAAGCGACAGGGCGCAGGTCTTGACCACCGTGAGCCCGGCACCGACGGCAAGGACGCCGAAGGCCACCCCGTAGACGCCGGTGGCCACGCCGATGGCCAGCGCGTCGCGCACCGTGCTGTCGCGCACGGCCGGCGGTCCCTCCCGGCTCAATCCTTTCGCGCCCGCGAGGGCGCCACGCGACGGGGCTCGCCCGGCGCCTTCGGGAAGTTCGGAGGCCAGGGAACGTCGCCGAGCCCACCGGCCTCGTCCCGGGCGGCCAGCTCGAGGAGCCCGTCGAGCGAGCCCGCGTGGTCGTCCATGGCCGCCGCCGGGTCTCCCACCTTCGCCAGGCGGGCCGGCACGGTGTCGAGGCGCAGGTCGCCCGGCTCGGCGTCGGGCACCTCCTCCCAGGTCAGCGGCGCGGACACGAGCGCGTCGGGCACCGGTCGCACCGAGTAGGCCGAGGCCACCGTACGGTCGCGGGCGTTCTGGTTGTAGTCCACGAACACGCCGTGGCGCTCCTCCTTCCACCACGCCGAGGTGGCCTGGTCGGGCAGCCGCCGCTCGATCTCCCGCGCGAGCGCCAGCGCCGCGCGCCGCACCTCGGTGAAGCCCCAGCGCGCCTCGATGCGTGCGTTCACGTGGATGCCGCGGGAGCCGGAGGTCTTTGGAAACCCCTCGAGGCCGTGCTCGCTCAGGATCTCGCGCGCGCAGAGGGCCACCGCGCGCACGTCGTCGAAGCCGGCCTCCGGGGTGGGGTCGAGGTCCACCCGCAGCTCGTCGGGATGGTCGGGGTGGGAGCGCCGCACCGGCCAGGGATTCCAGTCGACCACGCCGAGGTTCACTCCCCAGGCGAGGTGGGCCGAGTCCCGGCAGACGAGGAAGTTCGCGCTGCGCCCGCTCGGGAAGGAGAGGGTCATCTGGTCGATCCACTCGGGTGCCGTCTTGGGGACGCGCTTCTGGAAGAAGAACTCTTCCTCCACGCCGCTCGGGAAGCGCCTCATGGTGGTGGGGCGATCCCGCAGGTGGCGAAGGCAGGGCTCGGC
>JBPCRE010000115.1:0-12160 GCA_050997195.1 Thermoleophilaceae bacterium | reverse complement strand
AGCCGGGCTGTCGGCGCAAGCGAAACCGGCCACCGGGCGAGCGGGCGCTGGCCGAGTTGGCCGCGCGGCACGGCCACGCGCCGCCCGCCGCGCCGGTGATCTCGCTTGAGCGCTACGCCGAGCTCGCGCAGGCGGCCGGTCGATGACCGAGCACCGCGCAGAAGCGCACGCCACCATCACCCCCAGCGAGCACGAACTGTGCCTGGGCGCCGAGCCGGTCCAGCTCGTCTCGATCACGCTCACGACGCCAGCCCGGCCACCCACGAGGTCGACGGCCGGCGGCCCGACGTCTCCTGCCCGCTGCGGCCCACCGAAGCTCGCCAGCTCGCCGCCCGGCTGCTCTGCCTCGCCGAGCTCGCCGATCACCTGGAAGGCAAGCGATGAGCGCCGACACCGTCTACCAGCAGCTGCGCGGCCACTTGGCCTACCTCAAGCTCACCGCGGCGGCCGAGCAGCTCGCCCCCGCGTTGGAGGCCGCCGAGCGCGACCGCCCCGGGCTACACCCAGTTCCTGGCCGCCCTGCTCGCCACTGAGGTCGCCGCCACCGAGCAGCGGCGGCTCGACGGACGGCTGCGGTTCGCCAAGCTGCCCGCCCACAAGACGCTCGAGCAGTTCGACTTCACCGCCCAGCCGTCGCTGGACCGCCGCCTCGTCTCAGACCTCGCCACGCTGCGCTTCGTCGAGGAGAAGGCCAACGTCCTGCTCATCGGTCCACCCGGCGTCGGCAAGACCCACCTCGCGATCGCCCTGGGCCATCGGGCGGTGCACGCCGGCTACCGCGTCTACTACACGACAGCCGCCGACCTCGTCGACCGCACCGCTGGCGCGGCGATGGAAAGCCGCTGGGCGACAAAGATGCGCTTCTGGAGCGGCCCCCAGCTCTTGATCGTCGACGAGCTCGGCTACCTGCCGATGCCCGGCGAAGCCGCCTCGCACCTCTTTCAGGTCATCAGCCGCCGCTACGAGCACGGCTCCATCGTGCTGACCACCAACCGCGGCATCGCCGACTGGGGCCACATCTTCGAAGACACCACCGTCGCCACCGTCGTCCTCGACCGCCTCCTGCACCACGCCACCTCTTCACCGGCGACAGCTACCGCATGCGCCGCCACCAAGAAGCCATCCGAGCGCTCCGGCCCGCCCTCACCGGCCGCGCCGAGGGTGGGGAATTCCCGTGATCGAAGGTGGGGACTTTCGATGGTCCTTGACACGATCATTTAGACGTCGGTCGCTGCTCGTCCTCGACGGCCGGCGCATCAGCTCACGGAGAGGCCGAGCTCGGGCGCCTTGGTGGCGACCTTGACCGGCGCCGGCTGCCCGGTGCTCGCGGAGCTCCTGGCCGAGAAGCACAGTGACGAGGTGATCGAGCTGCGCGCCGAGGTGCGCCGCGGCGTTGACCGCCCTCGGCGAGGGTCTCGCCATGCAGAGGGTGGCCGATCCCGGGTGGGAGAGCGCCGCAGCACTCCTAAGCGCGACGGAAACAGCGCGTGTGATCCTTGGGGTCCCCCCACTCCTCCTAGCCCTTCTGGGCGTGTCGGGGTATCGGGGCAGGGGCGCAACGCTTATTGCAAGGGTCGAGCCCGCCGTGCGAGGGGTGTCTATGGGGAGAACTTCTGCCAAGTCCACGGGACTCGTGTATCTCACCCGCCGCTACCCCGCTCACAGAGCGACAGTCCTTCTGCAACCAGCGGGCCGTTCAGTTCTGCAAGCGACCCTCATGGGCGATCCAGGACTCGAACCTGGGACCTCTTCCTTATCAGAGAAGCGCTCTAACCGACTGAGCTAATCGCCCTCGCGGGGCGCGAGTTTAGCCGAGGGGTCACCCGTCCCGCTCAGGCCGGAGACCTCCGACGCGGGTGTGCCGGGCGGACGCAGGGAACGACGTGTGCGAGAGCACAGGAGTGCCGAGGACTCCGGCACACCGGTGCTCGATGGCCTCTGGTCAGGCAGCGTTGCGGCGGAGGAGCCGCTCGGCGAGCTCCACCCCCTCGAGCGGGGATTCGAGGTCGAACTCGACCCGGCATCGTTCTCCGCGCTGGCGGACCCGGACAGTGCGACCAAGCGCCGCCGAGAGGGCATCCTCGGCCGCTCCGAGAGTGTCGGCGAGGTCGGGGTGGAGGACCACCGGGTCCGGCGGCGCGGGCTCCGCGCCGGCCTCGGCGGCCTTGGCGCGGCGCTCGGCCTCCCGTACCGACCAGCGGCCCGCCACGGCCTCCCGCGCGAGGCGGCGCCGGTCGGCCTGATCGCGCCTGAGCAGCAGGGCGCGCCCGTGGCCCTCGGAGAGCTGGCCGGACTCGAGCAGCGACAGCACGTCGTCGGGGAGGTCGAGCAACCGGATCAGGTTGGACACCGCGACCCGGCTGCGGCCCACGCGGCGGCCGAGCTCCTCCTTGGTGAGACCGAGATCCTCCACGAGCGTCGCGCACGCCCGCGCCTCCTCGACGGGGTTCAGGTCCTCCCGCGCCATGTTCTCGATCATGGCCAGCTCGAGCTGCTCGGATTCCTCGGCCTGGCGCACGATGGCGGGCACTCGCTCGAGGCCGGCCATGCCGGCCGCGCGCAGCCGCCGCTCTCCGGCCACGAGCTCGAAGCCCTGTCCCGCCACGGGCCGGACCACGATGGGCTGGAGGACGCCGCGCGCGCGGATCGACTCCGAGAGGGCCACGAGCGCCTCGGCGTCGAAGTCCCGTCGCGGCTGGCGCGGGTTGGGGCGCACGCTCTCCACCGCCAACTCCCGCAGGCTGTCGAGATGCCTCGACGCCGAGGGCAGCAGCGCCGCGAGGCCACGGCCCATCCCGCGCTCGGCCCTAGCCACGGGCCGCCACCTCACGGGCAAGGTGGAGGTAGGCCACCGAGCCCGAGCACGCCGGATCGTGGTGGGTGACCGGCAGGCCGAAGCTCGGAGCCTCGCCCACCCGGACGTTGCGGGGGATGACCGTGTCGAAGACCAGGTCGGGGAAGTGCTCGCGCACCTCCCGCTCCACGTCCTGGCCGAGGCGCGTACGCCCGTCGTGCATGGTGAGCAGCATCCCCGCCACCGTGAGGGCCGGATTGAGCTCGCGCTGGATCAGCCCCAGGGTGTCGAGCAGCCCGGCGAGGCCCTCGAGGGCGAAGTACTCGGTCTGCACCGGAATCAAGACCCGATCGGCGGCCACGAGCGCGTTAACGGTGAGCGGCCCGAGCGAGGGCGGGCAGTCGAGCACGGTGACGAGGAAGCGCTCTCGCACCGACCCGAGCGACTCGCGCAGGCGCGCCTCGGAGCCCGGCAGGCGCGGCAGCTCCACGCTCGCCCCCGCGAGGTCGGGGGTCGAGGGCACGGCGTAGAGGTTGGGGACGGCCGTCGCGGTGGCCGCCGACTCGAGGGTCGCCTCCCCCGACAGACAGTCGTAGACGTTGGGCGCGAGATCCTTGGCCAGGCCGAGGCCCACGGTGGCGTTGCACTGGGGGTCGAGATCCACGAGGAGGGTCTCGTACCCGGCCTCGGCCACGCAGGCGGCAAGGGTGACCGCGGTGGTGGTCTTCCCGACGCCGCCCTTCTGGTTGGCGATGGCGTAGATGGTCCCCATCAGGCGGCAAACGTAGATGGGAAGACGGTCGGAACCATCCGCACGTCGTTCGTCGCCGGAGCGGCGATTCCTTCTCCCCCGAGCGGAACGCCCACGGATGCGGTCTACGCCAACGGCCGCTTCGCCGCCAGGCCCGCGCGCCGCGGGAATCGCTCTGGAGTGGGCGCCACCTTCTCGTACACGTGCAGGTGGCGAGAGTGAGCGCCGGCGAACGGACGAACGAAGAGGACATCGACCGAACGCAGCCCGAGCTCGGCGGCGGCGCGCGCTCCCGCCCGGTCCTCTCCCTCGTCCCGTGCACCCTTCCACGCCACGAGGACCCCTCCGGGGCGCAGCAGCGGCGCGGCGTACTCGCACAGCACCGGAAGGGCGGCCACCGCTCGCGCCGTGACCGCGTCGTAGGCCTCGCGGCGCTCCCGACCCCAGTCCTCCGCTCGGCTCAGCACGGCGCGGGCGTTGGCCGCGCCGCTCGCAGCGATCAGTCGGTCGATCACCTCGCTCTTGCGCCGCGCCGACTCGACGAGGTCGAAGGGGCCCGCCTCGGGGCGGGCGAGGGCGAGGGCGAGGGCGGGGAAGCCCGCCCCCGCGCCGATGTCGGCCACCGTGCGGGCGCCGGACAGGGCGTCCACCTCGAGACCGGCAAGGCTGTCGGCCACGTGCCGAGCGAGGATGGCCGCGGGCTCTCGCACGGTCGTCGGAGGGTCCGGCTCGCTCGCCAGGGCCGCGATCAGCCGCTCGAAGGCCGGGGTGACCTCCGCGCCCACCCCCCAACGCCCGAGCACGGCCTCGAGCGTTTCACGTCGAACGCTCGAGCCGGTCAGTCCGCTCGCGTCGGCGTGACCACCAGGCGCCGGTCCGGTTCGTCGCCCTCGCTGTGGGTCTCGACCTCCGCGTGGTCCTTGAGGTATGTGTGCACGATCCGCCGCTCGGCGGCACTCATGGGCTCAAGATCCGCGGGCGCGTCCGTGGCCAGGGCCTCCTCCACCGCCCGGTCGGCGGCGCTCGTGAGCACCTCCTCTCGCCGTGCGCGGTACCCGGCCGCGTCCACCACCACGCGCTTGCGCTCGTCGTCGTCGCGGAAGGCCGCGCGGCCGGCCAGGTGCTGGAGAGCGTCGATCGTCGCCCCGTGGCGTCCGATGACCAGTCCGAGATCCTCTCCCAGGACGGTCGCCGTGATGGCCTCGGAAGTCTCCTCCATCTCGACCTCGACCTCGGCCGCGTCGCCGAGCTCCTTCGCTATCCGCGCCACCACGGCGTGCACCCGCTCGACGGGCGTCTCGGGTAGCTCCTCGAGCTCACCGGGCGGACCCGTGAGCTCCTCCTCGTCCTCCTCGCGCTCCGCAGCCACGACGGTCCCTACCGGCGTCGGCCGGAGCGCTTCTTCTTCTTCCGCGGCGAGGGCGGCGGTGCCTTGGCCGGCCCGCCGTTGCCGTTGCCGCGGGACGCGCCGTTGCCGGACGTGGCGGTCGCCCTCCCGCCGTTGCCGCCCGAGCCCGCCTTCCTCGCCTTGGCCCCGTTGGCCGATGCCTTGGCCCCAGCGCCGTCCTTGTCCGCCGTGCGGGCCTCCTCCTTGGCCGCAGCCAGGGCAGGATTGGGCATGAAGCGCTTGACCAGCAGTTGCTGGCCCAGGGTCCACACGTTGGTGGTGATCCAGTAGACGATGAGCCCCGCCTGGAAGGAGATGACCACCGGGACGAACACGAAGGGCAGGGCGAGCATGATGTTGCGCTGGGTCTTCTCCGCGCTGACCATGGACACGAGGCTGGCCCCGAGCTGGGTGCCCACGTAGAGCACCATGAGCGTGATGAGCACGAGCCCAGAGCTCGGCTCGGCCAGGTTGGAGATGAAGAGGAAGCTCTCCTCGCCGGCGATGTCGCTGCGAAACGAGTCGCCGCGAAGCAGGGCGAACAGGGTGATGAACACGGGGATCTGAAGCACGAGCGGGAGGCACGACGAGAGCGGGTTGACCTTGTTCTCGCGGTAGTACTTCATGGTCTCCTCGTTCTTGCGTGTGCTGTCGTCCTTGTAGCGCTCCTGGATCTTCTTGAGCTCCGGCGCGTGGGCCTGGAGCTCCTGCATCCCCTTCACCTGCTTGAAGGTGAGCGGCAGGATCACCAGCCGCACGGCCATGGTCAGAGCGACGATCGACAGGCCCCAGGAGAGACCGACGTCGTTGTGAAAGAACTTCAGGATCGAATCCGCCACGTCGATCATGAACTGCGGCGCGAGGGCGATGAGGTTCATGGCTGGCGGTGGGCGGTGGGCGGTGAGGGAAAGAGGGTCTGGGTGCGCGGATGGTCGACCCCCCCGAGGCTCCAGGGGTTGCACCGCAGCAGTCGCCAGACCGCGAGGATCGAGCCCCGTAACACGCCGAAGGAGCGAATGGCCCCGACCGCGTACTCCGAGCACGAGGGATGGTACTTGCACCGTGGACCCACGGCGGGGGACACGAAGCGTTGGTAGAGCCGGATCGGAGCCACCAGCAGCCGGCGCGCGGGCGTCACTTGGTTGTCCCGCCCGGCCGGCCACCGCCGAGCAGCGCCCGCAGAGCCTCCTCGAAGCCGGCTTTGCCGCGCGTACGCGCGAGCTCCGCGGACTCGGGCCGGGCGATCAGCACGTAGTCGTGCCCCTGCGCGGCTTCGGCGGCGCAGGCCCAGAAGGCCTCGCGCAGCAGCCGCTTGACCCGGTTGCGCTCGACCGCGCCGCCCACCTTGCGGCCGACCGACACACCAAGCCGCGGCCCCTCCTCGCTCGGCCGCGGGAAGGCGTACACCACGAGGTAGCGACCGGCGTTGGAGCGGCCCTCGCGGAACACTCGATCGAAGTCCGCCGAGCGCGAGATGCGGCGTCGGCGCCCCCGCGAGCCGGGCCGATCGCCCTCGCCCGCGTCGCTTCCCATCGCTACTGGGTCTTCTCGAGACGTTCGCCCGGAGACGGCGAGCTCCAGACGCCGCCAGGCAAGGACGTAGGAGTCCGGCATAGCAGCGCTACGGCGGATCTCCGAGGACGCGGCATGGCGGCGTTCTGGGGCCGCCGTAACGGGTGCGACGTTGAGAGGAGGCCCACTAGGGCGTGAGCCGCTTGCGGCCTTTATGGCGGCGGCGCTTCAGCATCGCGCGGCCGGCGCGATCCTGCATCCGACCGCGGAATCCGTGCGCCCGAGCCCGCTTGCGCTTCTTGGGCTGGTAGGTGCGCTTCACGTAGGCGAGTATAGGCAGGCCAGGGGCACCGCATCGGCGGCTGTCCACCGAGCTCTGCACAGCCACCGACAGTCGCGCACAGGATGGCTGGGGGCGGCTTGAACGAGTTTTTCCGCGTTATGCGGAGCGAGCACACGGGGCCCCGGCGAGAGCGCGGCCGGGCGGCGGGAGCCGCCGTACACTCGGCCGCCCCGAGGACGACGAGTCGACGCTCTCGCCCGTTCCTTCTCGCCTGAACCCGCCCGAACGAGCCCTGAGAGGGGACCGGATCCGCATGCCCGAAGACCTCGCTACGCAGTGGGAGCGCGTTCGCCGCGCCCTCCGCTCCGAGGCCTCCGAGCTCACCTACCACGTGTGGCTGGCCCCGCTCGAGCTGGCCGGGAGGGAGGGCGACACCCTGTTCGTCCGCTCGAGCGCCCAAGCGCGCCCTTGGGTGAACGAGCGCTACGGGCCCTTCGTGGCCGAGATGGCCACGCGGGTGCTCGGCCACCCCGTCCGCGTCGAGGTGGTCGACGAGCGCTGGAGCGCTACGGACGAGCCGCAGCACGCCCACATCGCGGCTGGACTCCAGCCGATCGGAGAGGAACTCCTGAACCCCAAGTACACCTTCGAGCAGTTCGTGATCGGAGCCGGCAACCGCCTGGCCCATGCGGCTGCGCTCGCGGTGTCGGAGATGCCCTCTCAGGCCTACAACCCACTCTTCCTCCACGGGAGCCCCGGGCTCGGCAAGACCCACCTCCTCCACGCCATCGGCAACTACCTCCAGCTCCACGGGGCCGGGCTCACGGTGCGCTACAGCACCATCGAGTCCTTCACCAGCGGCTTCGTCTCCGCCCTCCGACGTGAGGACATGGCCGCGTTCAAGGACGCCTTTCGCTCCACGGACGTGCTCCTGATCGACGACGTCCAGTACCTCGCGGGCAAGGAGCGCACGAAGGAGGAGTTCTTTCACACCTTCAACGCCCTGTTCGAGTCCGGACGTCAGCTCGTGATAACCAGCGACCGCGCACCGGGCGAGATGGCTGACCTGGAGACGCGCCTCCTCGAGCGCTTCGGCTCCGGGCTCGTCGCCGCCCTCGAGCCCCCCGACCACACGGTGCGCCTCGCCATCCTGCGCAAGCGCGCACGCATAGACGCGATCCGCGGGGTGGGCGATGACACCCTGCAGGAGATCGCCCGCCACCTGAGCGCGAGCGTGCGAACGCTCGAGGGCGCGCTGATCCGGGTCGTGGCCCTCGCCTCCCTGCGTGGCGAGCCCGCGACGCCCGAGCTTGCCCGCGCGGTGCTCGACCGCCTCTACCCCCGTGCCACGGCCGGCCCACGCTCGCTCCACGACGTGTTCGCCGCCACGGCCGATCACTTCGGCATGGGCGTTGCGGAGCTCGCCGCCCACGATCGGCGCCCCTTGCCCACCCGGGCTCGCCAGGTGGCCATGTATCTGGCCCGAGAGCTCACCGCAGAGAGCCTGCCGAGCATCGGCCGGGGGCTCGGCGGGCGCAACCACTCGACCGTCCTGAACGCCCACCGACGCATCGGGGAGCTGCTGGGCGCCGGCGGGCCCGAGGCCAAGCGTGTCGAGACTCTCCGCGATCGCCTGCTCGGAGAGCGATGACCGTTGACGACCGCGAAGCTTGCGAGAATGAACAGCCTGCTCCCAGCCTCTCCACACGCCCGGACCCCATAGCGCCCTCATCGAGCGCCCCTACCCACCTGTGAACACTCCCTACTCCTCCCTGCCCATCCCGTCGTGAAGTTCTCGGCTCCTCGGGACGATCTCCTGGCCCACCTGGGGGTTGCGGTGCGCGGTGTGTCCTCTCGGAGCGCCATCCAGACCCTTTCCGGGGTCAAGCTCTGTGCCGAGAACGGCGGGGTGGAGCTCCAGGCCACCGATATGGAGCTCGGAATCCGGGTGCGGACGGGCGTGGTCCCGGAGCGCGACGGCGTGGCCGTGTTGCCCGGCCGCCTGCTGCTCGACGTGGTCCGATCGCTGCCGAAGGCCGAGGTCACGCTCGAGTACCGCTCGACCGAGCAGGACGTGGAGGTGGTGGCCGGGCCCGCCCGCTTCCATCTTCGGACTCTCCCTCCGGAGGACTTCCCGAAATTGCCCGAGGCCGGAGACGCGACGCTCGTGCGGGTTCCCGCCGCCGCGTTCGTGGAGACCATCAACCGGGTGGCGCGCTCCGCGTCGCGAGACGAGACCCGCCCTCACCTCACCGGCGTGCTCGTGTCCGCCACCGGTCAAGAGCTCCGCATGGTCGCCACCGACTCCTACCGCCTGAGCGTAAAGGAGACGCGGCTCGAGGACGCGCTCGAGGGATCGCTTGAGGCCAACGTGCCGGCGCGCACCCTCCAGGAGCTCAGCCGCATCGCAGGCGGCGACAGCGACGAGCCGATCGACATCGCCGCGCTGAGCAACCAGGTCATCTTCGAGCTCGGCGGCGTGACACTCTCCTCACGGCTCGTGGAGGGCCGCTTCCCGAACTACAAGCAGCTCCTTCCCGACTCCTACGAGCACGAGCTGCGTCTCAGCTCGGCCGAGATCGTCGAGGTGGTCCGGCGGATCTCCCTGCTCGCGCAGAAGAACGCGCCGCTTCGCCTCGCGTTCTCCGAGGGCACCCTCGAGATCTCCGCGCAGACGCCGGACGTGGGGGAGGCGCGCGAGAGCCTGCCCGTGCCGTTCTCCGGCGAGCCGATCGAGATCGGCTTCAACCCGGAGTTCCTGCGGGACGGGCTCGAGAGCGCCGAGGGCGACGAGCTCATCCTCAAGCTCATCTCCCCGCTTCGGCCCGGCCTCATCCAGTCCGGCGCCGACGGAGGCTTCACCTACCTGGTGATGCCGATTCGCCTCAACGTCTAGTGGGCCTGGGCTTTCGTGCGGGTCACCCGCCTGTCGGTCAGAGACTTTCGCAACCACGCTCGGGCGGAGCTCGAGCTCGGGGAGCGGCTCACCGTCCTCTTCGGCCCGAACGGCGCCGGCAAGACCAACCTGCTCGAGGCGCTCTACTTCGGGTGCCTCGGCCGCTCGTGCCGAACCTCCAACGAGCGCGAGGTCGTCCGGATGGGGCAGCCGCTGACGCGCGTGGAGGTGGAGGGCGTGGCTGCCGACGGCCGGCACACGCTCGAGGTCGGGTTCGCCCCGGGGGAGCCGCGCCGGGCCACGGCCGACGGTGCACGGGTCGAGCGCCTGGCCGACGTCCCCTTCCGTCCGCTGGCCGCCGTCTTCCTCGCGGAGCGGCTCGAGCTCGTGCGTGGCGCCCCTGCCGGGCGTCGTGCCCACCTCGACCAGTTCGTGGCCGCTCTCTGGCCCGCTCGCGGGCTTACGCGAGCCTCCTACTCCCAGGCGCTCGGCCAGCGCAACGCGGCGCTGGCCCGTGTGCGGCGTGGGGCGAGTCCCTCCCTGCTCGACCCGTGGGACGCCGAGCTGGGGCGCCACGGCGCCCAGCTCATGGCCGACCGCGCGGAGGCCGCCGAGCTCCTCGCGGGCTCCTTTGGCGAGCGGGCGGGAGAGCTTGGCCTTTCGGGGCGGGCCCGCCTTCGCCACCGCCCGCGCTCGGCCGCTTCGAACGCCGAGGAGCTCGCCGCCGAGCTCGCGGAGCGGCGGGCCACCGACCTCGAGCGCGGCTTCACCACCCACGGCCCCCACCGTGACGAGCTCGAGCTCTCCCACGACGGGCGGCTCCTGCGCACCTTCGGGTCGCAGGGCCAGCAGCGGGTGGCTCTGCTCGCGCTGCTCTTCGCGGAGCGCGACGCCCTGCTCGCCCGCGGCCGCGCGCCGCTCATGCTGCTCGACGACGTGATGTCCGAGCTCGACGGGGAGCGCCGCGAGCGCCTGTCCGAGCTTGTGCTGGCCGGAGGTCAGGCGCTGGTGACCACGACGGAGCTCGCTCACGTGCCGGGGCACGAGTTCCCCGGGGCGGTGGTGGCCCTCGTGGAGGATGGCGCGGTGAGCCCGGCGGCGGCAGCCGCGATCGCCACGTGAGGCGCCTCGCCCCCCGTGGCCTCGGCCCCGCCCTCGACCGCGCGGCCGCGGAGCTCGCCCCGGCCACTACGCTGGCTCGCGTGCAGGCCGTGTGGGCAGGGGCGGTGGGCGACACGGTGGCCGAGGAGGCCGAGCCGGTGGCGGAGCGCGAGGGAACGGTCACCGTGGCGTGCCGATCGGCGGTGTGGGCCAACGAGCTCGCCCTCCTCTCGCCGGAGCTCGTGGACCAGCTCAGTCGCGCCCTGGAGGCTCCGACCGCTCATCCGAGCGTGCGGGCTCTTCGTTTCGTGACGAGTGGGCCCCGGCGGCCCCGCTGACCGCCACGCGACCGACTTCGAGGGATCCCGGCGCGAAGCGTCGCTCGTCTGTCGCATTTTTGTCGCATTTGCGGGGACTTTGTAGCCAAGGACCGCCCGCTGCGACGGGTCCTCCTGCTATCATCGCGCGAGTAGTCGCTAGCGCCCCGGCCCGCGATTTCATGTTCTGAGCGAGTCGGGGTTTCTCACGTCAAGGAGCAGAGAGCCGCTTTGGCAGACGAAGGCATGAGCACCAACGGGACGCCCGGGTACGGGGCCCAGCAGATCACGGTTCTCGAGGGTCTCGAGGCAGTACGCAAGCGGCCCGGCATGTACATCGGCTCGACCGGCCTTCGGGGCCTCCACCACCTCATCTACGAGGTCATGGACAACTCCGTCGACGAGGCGCTCGCCGGCGAGTGCGACCACGTGTCGATCGAGATCCACCCCGACAACTCGGTCACGGTGACCGACAACGGCCGTGGCATCCCGGTGGACCTGCACGAGAAGGAGGGTCGCCCCGCCGCCGAGGTGGTGCTCACCGTGCTCCACGCCGGTGGGAAGTTCGGGCAGGAGGGCGGGTACAAGGTTTCAGGCGGCCTGCACGGCGTGGGCGTCTCCGTGGTCAACGCGCTGTCGGAGAACCTCTGGCTCACCGTGTGGCGCGACGGCTACGAATGGACGCAGGCCTACGAGCGCGGAACCCCGCAGGCTGGGCTGGCCCGGGGCGAGAGCAGCAACCGGCGCGGCACGAGCATCACCTTCCGCCCCGATCTCGAGATCTTCGAGACCGTCGACTACGACCGCCAGACGCTGTCGCAGCGCTTCCGGGAGATGGCCTTCCTCACCCGAGGTCTGCGCATCGACTTCAGGGACGAGCGTGGCGAGGGACTCTCGGAGTCCTACAAGTACGACGGGGGCATCCGCGACTTCGTCACCTACCTGCACACCCAGGGCACACGCGAGCCACTGCACAAGAAGGTCGTGTTCCTGGAGGACGCGGGCGAGGTTGGCGAGGTCGAGGTCGCCCTGCAGTGGAACAACTCCTACCAGGAGAACCTGCTCTCGTTCGCCAATAACATCAACACGCACGAGGGCGGCACCCACCTGTCGGGGTTC
>JBPCRE010000076.1:0-10619 GCA_050997195.1 Thermoleophilaceae bacterium | reverse complement strand
GCGGCCCCGAACGCGGCGGCCAGGCCGGCGAGCAGGGCGGCCTTCGAGCCGAAGGCGTAGGCCATGGCGAAGATGGGCGCGAGCGTCGAGATCGTGCCGTCGATCAGCCCGATGAGCGCGGGCTGGACGACCTGCAGGAGGCGCTCGGTGTCGGTGGCGCTCTGCCACCGGCCGGTCAGCCGGGCGACCCGCGCGCCTCCGCGGCGCTCCTTGACCGCCTCGGGAGCCTGCTCGCGCATGGCTACAGGATGCACCACGCGGCGGTCGCGGTCCCTGGGGGCCGGGGGAGCTACTCTAGAGCTCGCGCTCGAGCAGTCGCACGGCGGCGCTGGCGGGATCGAGTCGCCGCGAGACCACCTCCTCGAGGATCTCGGCCACCGCGTCGTCCTCGCCGACCCGCTCCTCGAGCCGCCGCTTCAGGCGCAGGGCCACGAGCGCCATCACCTCGTGACGGAGGTTGCGCCGCCGGCGCTCCTCGAGCGTGCCCTCGGCCTCGATGTGGCCGCGGTGCTCGGCCATCCGCTCCACGAGCTCCTCGACGCCCTCGCCCGTCTCGGCCTGCGTGCGCACGATGGGGATGCTCCAGCTCTGGGGCGGGCCGAGCGAGAGCACGCCCTTCACGTCGCGCACCATCGACTCGGCCAGCGGATGATCGGCCTTGTTGACCACGATCACGTCGGGGATCTCCATCACGCCCGCCTTGAGCGCCTGGATCGAGTCGCCCGACCCCGGCGAGAGCACGAGCACCACGGTGTCGGCGTGGTCGATGATGTCCACCTCCGCCTGGCCCACACCCACGGTCTCGAGAAACACGTCGTCCTTGCCGGCGGCGTCCATGAGCAGCGCGGCCTGCAGGGAGGCCTCGGAGAGGCCGCCGAGCGATCCCCTGCTCGCCATCGAGCGGATGAACACGCCGGGGTCGAGGAAGTGGTCCACGAGGCGGATGCGATCGCCGAGCAAAGCGCCCTGGGTGAACGGCGAGGACGGATCGATGGAGAGGACGGCCACCTCGCGCTCCCGGCCGCGCGCGCTCTTCACGAGCGCGCCGATGAGCGTGGACTTGCCCACCCCCGGCGGACCGGTGAAGCCCACGACCACGGCCCGTCCGGTACGGGGGAACACCTCCCGCACGAGCTCCCAGCCCTCGGGATCGTCGTTCTCGACCAGCGAGATCGCGCGCCCGAGGGCCCGCTTCTCGCCCGCGAGCAGGCGCTCCGTGAGCTCGGCGGCGGTGGAGCTGGTGGGAGCCACGGTCGGCGGATGGTAGGGACCGCCGCGGCGCTCCCGGCGGGTCAGGTGCTGCGCGCCCGCAGAGCCGCTCCCCCTGGACGGGTAGGGTGCCCGCCCGATGAGCGACCCCACCAGGACCGGAGCCTCCGCCAAGGCCCTCGCCGGACTGTTCGTCATAGCCGGGATCCTGCACTTCACCCACACCCGCTACTACCTGAAGATCGTGCCGCCCTACCTGCCGTGGCCGCGGGAGCTCGTGTACGTGAGTGGAGTCGCCGAGATGGTGGGCGGCCTGGGGGTGCTCGTGCCCCGGTTGCGCCGGCCCGCCGGGTGGGGGCTGATCGCGCTGCTCGTGGCCGTCTTCCCGGCGAACCTCTACCACGCCCTGCATCTCGAGCAGACGACCGGAGACGCCGTGCCCCCGGCGCTGCTGTGGGCTCGGCTGCCGTTTCAGGCCCTCTTCATGGCCTGGGTGTGGCAGGCCACGCTCAGGCGTCGCTGAACCGAGCCCCGAAAGGGGGCATACTGAAGGTCATGACCCACCCGGTCGCGCACGGTTCCTTCCGAGCCTCCGACGCCGAGCGCGAGGAGGCGGTCGAGTTCCTTCGCGGCCACTGCCTCGAGGGCCGGCTCGACCAGGACGAGCTAGAGGAGCGGGTCGAGCAGGCCTACTCCGCCCGGACGCTCGGAGAGCTCGAGGAGGTTCGCCGCGAGCTGCCCCGCTCGGTCGCCGCGCCCGCGTCCGCGCCGGTCGCGCGCTACTCGCGCCCCATCGGCAAGGTTCGCGACCCGGTGGTGGTGGGCCTGCTCTCCTTCTTCACCGGCTTTCTCTACACCATCTACTGGTGGTACGCGGTCAACCGCGAGCTGCGCGACCTCGGAAGGGCCGCCCGCACGACCGAGCTCGGGGGGAGTCCCGGCACCTCGCTGGCCGCGGTCACGGTGGGCTGGGCGGTCGTCGTCCCACCGATCGTCTCCACGGTACGTACCTGCCAGCGCATCCAGGCCGCCCAGCGGCTGAGCGACGGGCGGCGTGAGCTGAACGCGCCCATCGCCATCGTGCTCGCCTTCCTCCTGACCCCCGCCCTTCCGGGCTACATGCAGCTCGAGCTGAACCGGGTGTGGGAGGAGACCGACCAACCCGAGTAGACCGTCCCTATCATCGCGCCGCCGTGGAGAGCGCCACCCCAGGACTCGACGAGGCGCTCGCCGGCCTCGCCTCGCCGGACGCGCCTTTGGAGGCGCTCCGTGCCGCGCCTTTGCCTCTCCACGGGGGGCCCTTGGTTCTGCTGCGCTTCGCGCGCGGGCACGGAATGCTCAGTTGGAAGTACGCGCGGCTGGCGGCGCGCCTTCTGCGCCACCGCTTCCTCACCCGCGCCGGCTCGCGCCTCGGGCTCGACGGGCTCGCCTTCATCGGCCCGCGCGTGCAGCTCGAGATCGGCGCCCGCGGGCGGGTCGAGCTCGGGCGCTGGAGCTGGATCGGTCACGGCACGAAGATCCGCGCGCACGAGGGAGTGGTGTCGATCGGGGCCAAGACCGCCCTCGGCCAGGAGGTGACCATCTCCGCCTACCAGCGCGTGTCGATCGGCCGCGAGTGCGTGATCGCCGATCGGGTGATGCTGATCGACTTCGACCACGGCGCGGCCGAGGTGGAGCGCCCGATCCGGTTGCAAGGGATCTACAAGCGCGACGTGCGGGTGGGCAACAACGTGTGGATCGGCTACGGCGCGTCGATCTTGCGCGGCGTGAGCGTGGGTGACAACGCGATCGTGGGTACGGGCGCGGTGGTGACTCGTGATGTGCCGGCCAACGCGGTGGTGGGGGGCGTGCCGGCTCGGGTTATTCGGATGCGGGAGGTTCCGCGGCAGATGGGGTGGGCGTGATGGGTGGTGTGGAGGAAGGGGTCGGATTTCCCCTTGCGCGAGGTCGCAGTCCGCGATCTTTCCGTTGCGAGTGCGGGCGTCGCGCGCTTCGCATAGCAATCGCGAACGGGTCCGCGCCGGTAGAGCGCCGCCCGATCTGCCGCTTTCACGCCGGAGCGGTACAGCGCCGCGGGTCGGAACCCGCGAAACAGGAACCGATCTGTGGGGCCTACGCGTCGTCGTCGGTTTCGATATCTGCATCCGCAGCTACCGCTGCCGGAGCATCGCTAGACGACGGCACGACGTGACGCTCAAGCATGAACTGTTGTTCGAGCTCAGTGAGCTTCTGCACCCTGGCCTTCACGAAGGCTGATCCGTCGAGCGCCTGCAGCTCGGCCGCAGCGTCGGTTGGGATGGCATGGCTTTCCCACACGACGGCTCTCACATCGTCCGGCAGTCCGAGCAGCCAGTTGCGCGCTTGACCGCGATCGCTGGCCTGCTCGCGAAGAACGCGATTCGCGGGGCTCCGAGCTAGTTCGGTGTCGTCCACCCTGCTAGCGACATAGCCCAGCGCATCCGGGCCGTTGAGCTAGACTGGCCCCCACACCGCTTGTGGCACTGCAACGCGACAACATGTCTGTGGTGTCCAGCCGCCGGAGTGACACTCGAGTCCCCAATCAGGCCGCGAGCTCGCTCGTGACGGCACTGGAATCGGCCGGCGCCAATCTTGCTCGCCTCCCGGGGCGAGCGGCGAGCAGTGGCCTCCACGAGGTGAAGGAGCTCGGGCCAGCGCTGCGGTGTTACTTTCAAGAAAGGGTGTCACCGTCGGTTCGTGTCGAGCTGAGCTACGCGCTCCCTATCGCGGACTGGAACCGCCCGACGACTCAGGTTGATCTCGTCGTGCTCGCGCGACCAGACAATGAGCCGCGCCTCGCAGCAGAGCTCAAGGTCTGGGACATCGGGCACCAGCTCTTCGACCTCGCCAAAGTTAGTTGCCTTCTCACGGCCGGCGTGCCTTCCGGCTTTCTCGTGTGCGTTGCCAGGAGCGATGGCCACTTCGAGCGCAGGCCGGGCGGCGTCGTCTTCCCGAAAGAAATCGGAACGACCCGCCGCCACTCGTTCACCGACCTGATCGAAGATCACCGGGACGAGTGGCGGCATCACGTGGGCAAGGGGGGTCCCGGACCCAGAGCCTTACCCGCGGAAGTGACCACCACGACGATTTGCCAGCGGCGTCCCGATCGACGCCTATCCCGGCCACTCGGCCCGTGCGGTCGAGGTCAGGATCCTTGACCCAACGCCCGTCGTACTCGCGAACGGATGGCCGCCGGGCGAACCGCGCTGACGCCGCACTGCTGCCGTCGGCGAGAAGCAGGATCGCGCTACTCCCTCTTTCCAGCAATAGTCGAACGTGGTTGCCCCCCTTCGAGTGCCCGAAGCGATCGCTTCGCCCTCCCAGAGTTGCCGGGCGTATCCGCTTTCCGCCGCGCGGTAGCTGCCAGAAGTTCCGCGGAACAATTGGGACCCTCCCTAGATCCCGAGGCGCGCCCGAGACGCCCCGGGGCCTGAGCGCTCGGCCCCCGCACCGGGTAAGAGCGCCGTCACCGGCCGCGCTCAGGGCACCGTAAGCACCGACAGATCAAGATCCGGCGCCAACCCCCGTACGGCCGGCTCCGGCTGCGGGCCCTTCCCGGCGAACGCGGCATCAAGCGCCGTGGTCAACCCGAGTAGGTGGATGCGGCTGCGCTCGATGGGGTAATTCCCGGCCACCACGCGCGTGGCGGCGAAGGCCCAGTCGCCCGCCTGGAGGCCGAGAAGCTCGCGTGCCGCGCGGGCCAGGGCCGGCCTCGCCGTGGCCCGCCGGGCGGCGGCGGTCACACGGAGCTCGGCACGGCGGGCTTCCGCGGTGAAGCTCGCCACCGCGGGGCCGTCCCACGTCGAGAGGTCGCCGTTCGCGCCCCAGGTGGAGGCGGCGAGGGGGCGCTCGACGGCCTCGACCCGCTCGAGCGCGTGCGGGAGGGTGGCCAGGCGCAGTCCCTGCAACCGAGCCTCCTCGAGCACGGCCGCCAGCCACACCGGCCCCTCGTACCACCAGTGCCCGAGCAACTCGGCGTCGAGCGCGCAGCACACCAGGCCAGGCCGCCCTCGGGCCGCGCTGTAGCCATCGAGCCGGCGAAGCACCCGCTCCACGAAGTCCCGCGCGTGCTCGCGGGCGAGCGCCTCGGCGCGTGGGCGATCGTAGGGTGGTCCGTCGATGCTCCAGGGGCGCAGGTCGAGGCTCGTGCGTCGGTGGTGGTCGCGGTACGCGCCGGCGCCCGGGTAGGCCTCGGCGCCCTGCCACACGAGCTCCACCGTGGCCCAGTCGATGGGCACGGCTACGGGTCCGGCGGCGGTAGCGATGGGCTCCAGGTGATCGAGGGCACCGAGCCCGAGCGACGCGGTCTGCTCCACGCAGAAGGCGCGCACCCCAGCGTCGGCCAGCTCCGCCTCGAGCCCGGGCTCGTACGCGCACTCCGGCAGCCAGAAGCCGCCACCGAACTCGCCGAAGCGCCGCCGGTGCGAGGCCAGGCCCGTCTCCATCTGGAGCCGCACGCCGGCGTCGGTGGCCAGCAGCGGAAGGATGGCGTGGGTGGCCGAGGAGGACCAGAGCTCCGCGCCCTCGAGCGCGCCGAAAGCCACGAGGAGGTTACCCCCACGGCGCTCCCACTCCTCGCTCGCCCACGTGTAGTCCGCGGCGGCGCGCCGGAGCTCGGCGGCCGCCTCGCCCTGGCCGTCGCGCTCGAGGGCGTCCTCGTCCTCGGCGTGGACCGTCGTCTTCACCTCTCGCAGGTAGGCGAGGAAGCGCTCGCCCGGCTCCCCATCACGCATGGCCTCGAGCTGGTCGCAGAGCACCGGGGTGAGCCCGACGGTGACCGGCGCGCCCCCGGGCGCCGCCTCGAGCACCGCCAGGAGCGGCAGGTACACCGCGGCCACCGCCTCCCACAGCCACTCCTCCCCGAAGGGCCAGGTTCCGAAGCCCTCCACGTAGGGCATGTGGGCGTGGAGGACGAGGGCGAGGGCGCCGCGGTCGGCGTTCATCGGAGCACGGCGAGGAAGTCGAGCGCGCGCTCGAGCGGCGCCTCCGCCTCGGAGCGCACGGCGAAGTCGCGGCTCGAGAGGGCGGGCGTGAAGCGCTCGTAGAACGGCTCGGTCAGCCCGAGGCGCGGGTGCAGCTCGTCCCACCCCGCCCGAAGCGCGAGCTCGTGCAGGCGCAGCCTCCCGGCGTGATGCACGCCGTAGAGCTCGACCCGGTCGAACGAGGCACGGCAGAGCTCGCGGAACTCCTCGGCCCGGTACTCGCGCACGTGCCAGGGATTGCCCGAGCGATCGGCGCCCTCGGGGGCGAGGGTCACCACGTTCGGCGTGCTCACGTAGGCCGTGCCGCCGGGACTAAGCAGGGAGCGGAAGTGATCGAGCACGCTCCCGGGGTGCTCGAGATGCTCGACGGTCTGCATGAACGACACGGCGTCGGCCGGCTCGGCGAAGCGCTCGACGAGGTCGCGCACCAAGCGCACGCCCGGGGCGGTGTACTTGGCCCGCGCGTGCTCGAAGGCGCCCGGGTTGGCCTCGACGCCGGTCACCCGCGCGGCGCGTCGGGCCAGCACCTCGAGCCCGTAGCCCTCTCCGCAGGCCATGTCGATCACCTCGAGCCCCCGGCAGCGCTCGGCCACCCACTCGTAGGCCACGAGGTGGCGCTGGAACCAGTAGTTCTCGGCGGGCACGTCGGGCAGCGTGCGCTCGCCGGTGAGCTCGAGCGGGATCACCCCGGCCGGCTGGTTGCGCTGGACGTGCTCGGCCGCGGACACCGGGGCGCAGCGTAGAGGGAACGAGTGCGCTCCGGGGGCCGCCCGGGACCCGTCCCTATAGTCCCGCGCCGCCATGGCCACGGTCGAGCAGATCCGCGAGGTCAACGTGCGCTACCACGACCTCGCGGCGCACGAGTACGACGCCAAGTGGTCGATCGACTTCGGCGCCACGGGCCGCGCGCAGGTGCTCGGCAAGCTCGAGCGGGCTCTCGGGGCGCTTCCGGCGGCGCCGTGGGAGCGGGCCCTCGAGGTCGGCGCCGGAACGGGCTACGTGTCGCTCAACCTCGCCCGGGCGGGGCTCGTGAAGCGCCCGACGGCCACCGACATCTCGCCGGGGATGCTCGACGCCCTGCGCGCCACGGCCGCGGAGCTCGACGTCGAGGTGGAGACGGCGTGTTGCGAGGCCTCCTCCCTCCCCTTCCCCGACGAGCGCTTCGACCTCGTGGTGGGCCACGCCGTGCTCCACCATCTGCCTGATCTCTCCGCCGCCTTCTCCGAGTTCCGCCGCGTGCTCCGTCCCGGCGGGACGCTCGTGTTCTTCGGCGAGCCCTCACGAGTCGGCCACCGCCTGGCCACGGTTCCGAAAAGCTTCGGCTGGGCCGCCGCGCCGCTCTGGCGGCGAGCGGTGGGGGCGCGCCGCCGGGCGCAGGAGGACACCGGAGGCGACGGCAAGGCGGCGCTCGAGCGGCTGGTGGACGTGCACGCCTTCGCGCCGGCGGACCTCACCCGCCTCGCCGAGGGCGCGGGCCTCGCCGGAGTGCGGGTAAGCGGTGAGGAACTGATCGCCAACTGGTTCGGCTGGCTGAACCGCACCCTCGAGTCCTCGGCCGAGGAGGGCGCGCTCCCCAGGCTCTGGTACCTCTGGGCCTGGCGCGGCTACCTCGCCCTCCAGCGCCTCGACCGGCACCTGCTCGAGCCGCGCCTGCCTCCGGCGCTCTTCTACAACCTGCTGCTCTCGGCCCGGGCACCCTCGCCCGCCTCGATCGCCACCCGGTAGCGCTCAGCCGCCGCGCGCCTGGCCTCGGCGTGGTCCACGATGGGTGCCGGGTAGTCGCGGCCGATCGTGCACCCGGCGGCCTCCTGGGCCTCGGGCGGCATGGCCCACGGCTCGCGGACGTGCTCGTCGGGCACCTCTCGCAGCTCGGGCACGTACCGGCGCACGTACTCGCCCTTCGGATCGTGGGTCTCCATCTGGCGGGTCGGGTTGTAGAGGCGGCGGAAGAAGGGCGCGGGATCGGTCCCGGTCGAGGCGATCCACTGCCAGTTGCCGTTGTTCACCGCCTCGTCCCCGTCGATCAGCAGGCGCATGAAGTGGGCCTCCCCGCGGCGCCAATCCACGCCGAGGTCCTTGATGAGGAAGGAGCCCACCACGAGCCGCGCGCGGTTGTGCATCCAGCCCTCGGCCGCGAGCTGGCGCATGCCGGCGTCCACCAGCGGATAGCCGGTGCGGCCCTCGGCCCACGCCCGGAAGTGCTCGTCGGTGCCCGGCCACTCGAGGGTGCCGCGGAAGCGCTCCTGGAACTCCTCCCGGGCGTTCTCCGGGAAGTGGTGGATCACGTGGTTGTAGAAGTCGGCCCAGTAGAGCTGGCGGCGAAAGCGCTCGGGTCCCTGGCCCTCGCCCGACGCGCGCTCGAGCACCTCGCGGGGCGAGAGGCACCCGAAGTGCAGGTAGGGCGAGAGGCGCGAGGTGCGATCGGCGCCCATGCGGTCCTGCCCGCTTCCGTACCCCTCGATCGGGCCCTCGACGAAGGCCTCCAGCCGCGCCCTCGCCTGCGACTCGCCGGCCGGGATCGCGTCGGGCACCCGCTCGGAGAGACCAAGATCCTCGAGCGAGGGAAGAACACCCGCGTCGAGCCCGGCGGGAAGGGGCACGCGCTCGGGCGCGGGGAGCACCTCCCGGTGGGGGGCCTGCAGACAGGACTTGTAGAAGGGCGTGAACACGATGTAGGGCTTGCCCGCTCCCGTGCGCTGCGCCCGCGCGTCCTCGACCACGTTCACTCCGGGGTGCTCGTGGAGGGCGAGCCCGGCGGCCACGAGGGTCGCGTGCACGCGCTCGCCTCGCCGCCGGGCGTAGGCGGTGGTGTCGAAGGAGAAGTGCACCTCCCGGGCACCCACCTCCTCGGCGAGCGCGGTCAGCTCGCGCTCCGGCGGCCCGTGACGGACCACGAGCGCACCGCCGCGCTCACGCAGGGAATGGTCGAGATCGGCCAGGCAGTCGAGCAGGAACTGCGTCCGCGGACCAGAGGCGTGGCGGCCTCCGAGGATGCGCGGGTCGAAGCAGAAGACGGGCACCACGTGCTCCGTGGCGGCGAGCGCGGCGTGGAGCGCGGGATGGTCGTGCACGCGCAGATCGCGACGAAGCCAGAGCAGCGCGGTCACGTGAGTGGCTACGCGCCGGTCCGGGGCGAGGGCTCACGGGGTGGCGCGTGCGCCGCGGGTCGGTCGAGACCGGGCGATAGCCTCTGGACGCGTGCCGCAGGTGATCGAACGCTTTCCGCTGTTTCCCCTCGGCCTGGTGCTGCTGCCCAGCGAGGTCGTGCCGCTGCACATCTTCGAGGACCGCTACAAGGACATGATCGGCCGCTGCCTCGAGGACGACGAGGAGTTCGGCGTCGTCTGGCTCTCCGACGGCGGCCTGCGCGAGATCGGCTGCTCGGCCGCCATCACCGAGGTGCTCGAGGAGATGGACGACGGCCGCCTGAACATCCTCGTTCGCGGCTCGATGCCCTTCCGCCTCCTGCGCCGCATCGAGGACCTTCCCTATCCGGCGGGCGACATCGAGCCGCTCGAGGAGGCTCCCGAGGAGATCGACGACGACGAGGCCGCCGAGGCTCGCGAGCGCTACGCCGACCTGGTCGACCGCGCCACCGACTCGCGTCCCGAGCCGGCCGACCTCCTGGGAATGACCGCCTTCGGCATGGCCGCCACCATCGACTTCGGGCTCGAGGACAAGCAGAGCCTGCTCGAGATCCGCTCCGAGCGCGAGCGCCTTCAGGCGGTCAGAGGCCTATTCGACACCGCCATCCGCAAGCTCGACTACGCCGACCGCGCGGGCGAGCGGGCCAAGTCGAACGGGCGCATCCGCTTCTAGACGAAGAGCAGCGCCGCGCCCTCGAACTCTCGAAGGAAGCGCGGGGTGGACATCACGCCGTCGAGGCCTCCCTCGGCCACCTGCTGAGCGGTCAGCCCCATGGTCTCCACCGAGGCCCAGCACGCGTGCAGGCTCAATCCCTCCAGCTCGACCGCGAGGTCGCGCAGCTCGGCGAGCGAGGCGGCGAACGCCTCCCGCCCCGCCCAGGAGAGCGACGGCGTGGCCTCGGGCTCCTGGGCGCGCCTTGGCAGGTCCGGATCGAGGAGCAGAGCGAGGGCGCGAAAGGACGCGAGGCCCGCCGCCGTCCGTCCTTCGGTGGCGGTCGAGACGAGCACCGAGAGTCCCGTGTAGAGGCGCTCGGGCTCGCCGGCGGCGAGGAGGATGGCCACACCGGAGGGCATGCGAGCATTGTGGCTGCCCGGCGAGTCGCACGCGCCCAAGCAACGATATAGCTCGTCGTGCGGTGCTTGCCCGGCGAGCGCGATCACGGCGCCCTCGAGCGCTCCGACGTACGCCAGCGCAACCGCCCGGGCGGGCGGGCCGGCGGGGATCGACCCGTCTTTTCGCCCCGCGTCGATGAGGCGGGCGCAG
>JBPCRE010000068.1:0-14008 GCA_050997195.1 Thermoleophilaceae bacterium | reverse complement strand
ACCCGGCGCTGGCCGAGCAGGGAGTGGTGCTCCCCTCGCTCGAGCAGGCGGCCGAGGAGCACCCCGAGCTCGTGGAGCGCTGGTACCTGAAGCGGCTCTCCGCCGAGGAGGGCAAGTTCTCGGCCGCCACCGCGGCCCTGTGGACGGGCGGCGCCTTCCTCCACGTGCCGCCCGAGGTGCGGGCCGAGAAGCCGATCCAGAACGTGTACCTGATCGACGAGCCGGGCACCGCGCAGTACGCGCACACGCTCGGCGTGGTGTCCCGCTTCGCCGAGTGCCGCGTGCGCGAGTACTGCCTGGCTCCCGGCCTCGAGGGCCAGGCGCTGCACGCGGGCGCCTTCGAGCTCTACCTCGAGGAGGGCGCCCAGGTGGCGCTCGCCCACCTCCAGGACTGGGGCAAGGGCGAGGTCTACGACATCTCCATCAAGCGCGTGGAGGTGGGCCGCGACGCCCACTGCTCGTGGGTGCCCCTCCACCTCGGCGGGCACCTGACCAAGCAGGTCCTCGACCTGATCACGGCCGAGCGCGGCTCGGGCATGCGCCAGAACGGCCTCTACTTCACCGAGGGCGACGAGCACCTCGACCTCTTCACCACCGACCAGCACGAGCAGGGCGACACCACCGGGGACACGGTGTGGAAGGGCGCGCTCACCGGCAGCTCGCGGGCCTCCTACGAGGGCCTCATCAGGATCGCCCACGGCGCCCAGAACACCCACACCTACCTGCAGACCCACTCGATGCTGCTCTCGCCGAAGGCGAAGGCCGACGCCATCCCGTCGCTGATCGTGGAGACCGACAACGTGTCGGCCTCGCACGGCGGGACCGTGGGCGAGGTGGACGAGGAGCTCGTCTACTACATGATGACCCGCGGCATTCCGCGCACCGAGGCGGTGCGCATCCTGGTGGAGGGCTACTTCGAGCCGGTGGTGTCGAAGCTCGGCGACGAGGCCCTCGAGGCGCTCGTGCGCACGAAGGTCACGGCCAAGCTCTCGGCCGCCGAGCGCGAGGTGGCCGCCTACATCGCCGAGCGCTCGTGAGCGCGCGCGGCGCGTTTCCGACCGGGGTGACCCCGGACACCGACGCCGAGCCGCACGGGCTGATCGACACGCGGCCGCACGACGTCGAGGGATCCTCGGCGCCGGCCGCCCAGCTCGCAGGCCTGCGCGCCGAGTTCCCCGTGCTGGCCGACGGGCGCGTCGCCTACCTCGACTCGGCGGCCACCGCGCAGAAGCCCGCCGCCGTGCTCGACGCCATGGACGGGTTCCTGCGCCACGAGAACGCGAGCGTGCACCGCGGCGTCTACCGCCTGGCCGCCGAGGCCACCGAGCGCTTCGAGGGTGCGCGCGAGCGCATCGCCGCCGCCTACGGCGCCGATCCGCGCACCACGATCTTCACCCACAACGCCACCGAGGCCATCAACCTCGTGGCCTACGCCTGGGGCCGCGACCACGTGGGCCCCGGGGACGAGGTGCTCCTCACCGAGATGGAGCACCACTCGAACATCGTCCCGTGGCAGCAGCTCTGCGAGGAGCGAGGCGCGAAGCTTCGCTACCTCTCGGTGTCCGAGGAGGGCGAGCTCTCCCTCGACGAGCTCGACGCCGTGCTGGCCGAGGGGCGCGTGCGGCTGGTGGGCGTGGTGCACGTCTCGAACGTGCTCGGCACCATCAACCCGGTGCGCGAGATCGCCGCGCGGGCCCGCGCCGCCGGCGCGGTCACCGTGGTGGACGGCACCCAGGCCGCGCCCCAGATGCGGGTGGACGTGGGCGAGATCGACGCCGACTTCTACGCCTGGACCGGGCACAAGGCGCTCGGGCCGACGGGCATCGGCGTGCTCCACGGCCGGCGCGAGCTGCTCGAGTCGATGCGCCCGTTCATCTCCGGCGGGCACATGATCTCGAAGGTCGAGCGCGACCGCTCGACGTGGAACGAGCTGCCCTGGAAGTTCGAGGCCGGCACCTCGGCCATCGCCGAGGCCATCGGGCTCGGCGCGGCGGTGGACTTCCTCTCGGACCTCGGCTTCGACGCGATCCGCGAGCACGAGCGCCACCTCACCGCCCACGCCCTCGAGCGCCTCGCCGAGGTCCCGGGACTCACCCTCTTCGGGCCTCTCGACCCCGCGCGCCGCGGCGGCGTGGTGTCCTTCGCCATGGAGGGCGTGCACCCGCACGACATCGCCGAGGTGGGCGACCGCACCGGCGTGTGCGTGCGCGCCGGCCACCACTGTGCCCAACCGCTGATGCGCCGCCTGGGCGTGGGCGCCACGGCCCGAGCCTCCTTCCACGTCTACAACGAGACCGACGACGTGGACCGGCTGGTGGACTCCCTACACGAGGCGCGGCGGGTGTTCGGGCTTTAGGACGCGAGGGAATCGACGATCTCCCGCGCCGTCTCGGCCTGCTGGTGCTCGAAGGCCGGGGCCATCTCCTCGACTGCCCCGCGCTTGAACCCTGCCCCTTGTGCCGCCGCCCGCCACCGACTGGTGGCCCCGCTGACGTCACGGAGCACCGCGCGGGCTTGGTCGTCGGTGAGGCGGAAGTGCTCCGCGACATCCATGAGCGCCTCGGGGCGGGCCGCGGTGGTGTCGTAGTCGATGGCGGTACTCAGGTACTTGGGTCCGGGTCGCGGGTCCGGGTTGATGTCGAAGGCCGGGGATAGGGACCAGCCGGCGGTGCTGGTGCGCAAGAAGCCGTGGTTGCGCAGGTGGTCATCGGTGTTGCTGATGAGGATCGAGAAGGCGATTCGCCGCCACAGCTGCCGTAGGTCGTCGCCGGCGCTCGCGGAATGGCGCTCGATGACTTCCGCGATGTCGAGGTAGCTGCCCTCGTCACCGTCGGTGGCCTCGAGCATGGTCATCGCGCTCACGTAGCCCACCCGCTGGCGATCCCTCCGATCGAAGCGATTGACGATCAGCACCGCCTTCCCGTCGATGAGCTCCAGCTTGGAGTCCGGGACCGAGATGCCGGCCTCGCGAGCCACCGTCAAGGCGACGGCCTCCCAGCGCATCACGTCCCACTCGTCGTTGGTCGGGCTCGGGAACTTGGCGATGCCCACTCGGCCGGCCTGGTCGAGGACGTGGGCCTTCGGCCGTGCGCCGCCCAGCGAGCTTCCTCCGCGTAGCAGCGTGTGGAGCTCGGTCTCGCTTGCCTCGTCCCGCTCCAGCCGGTTGGCTGCGTTGAGCAGCTTCGGGAGGTCCACAAGGTGCGGAACGCCAACGTTCTCGTTGGCCAGGTACGTCGCAGTCTCGGGGTCGCGGAAGCGCAGCGCACCCTGGCGCAGGTCGTCGCGCACGCCGAGCAGGTAGTCGACTTCACCGAAGCTGCGCTCGGCGCCCGGCTCACGACGGACCCGCTGCCGCTCGGCTCGGTGGATGAGTCGGCGGCCCCAGCGGTCCGGCGCGCCATCCGAGAAGGCTCCAAAGATCCGCCGGCCCGCCGGCGTCTGCTGCTGTCCGGCGAAAAGGGGCAGCAGGGGATCCAGCTCGTAGGCGTCACGGCGCGCGAGATACTCCGACGCGTAGCTGAAGGTCGCCGACTCGGCCTTGCGCCGGCGGTGTGACCACATTCGGCCGGCGAGGACATCGTCGCCCCCGATCTGGACAACGACCTCGACCGGGGTCTCAGCCATCGTTTCGGCTGGTCAGGCTCCGGGGGCGTATGCGCTGTGGAAGCTGCTCGTTCGAACGTAGCCGCCCGACATCGCTCTCATAAGGATCTAGGGCTTGACGGACGCTGTCCAGCAGACCGAGCGCACGAAGAACCCGAAGCAGGTTCTCCACGCTCACGCCTCCGTCGCCGCCCTCCAGGCGGACCAGCGTGTCGCGCGAAACACCGGCTCGGTCAGCCAGCTGAGCCTGCGTCACGCCACGCAGCTTCCGCCACGCGGCAACGTCATCGGCAACGTGACCAAGCGCGCGGCGGACCGGTGGCGGCACGGGATGGTTCGGGCGACCCCGACGCCGGTTGGTAATTTTCTGAGGCATATAACAGCCACTATACCTTTTAGTGCCGCAGAAACCCGTCTTAATTTTGATCGGGGTACGATGTCGCGGCCGAGACGGGCGACCTCAGCATGCGGCCGACGACCGGCGAAGGCGACGCCTTGACCCGTCGACCGTGAGCCGCCGCCGGCTTAACTGGAGCCAGCCTCGCGACCTCCTCGGTCAGGTTGCAGTCGCGGCGGCGAGGCGGAGCGCCGGCTGACCGAGGAGCCTGCCGAGCGCAGGGCTGGCCCCCGTGCTCAGCCTGGATTCACCGAAACCGGGCTCAGTGCTCGTGCGCGTGCTGATCCTCGAGACCGCCCTGATGGACGTGGGGATGGGAGTGGGTCGTGTCGTCGTGGCCGTGCTCGTGCTCGTGCTCGACGTGCTCGTGCTCGTGCTCGGTGTGGGCGTGCTCGTGCGCGTCCTCGCCGTGCTCGTGGTCATGGCTGTGGGGCTGATCGTGCTCGTGCTCGGTCATGGCGCCTCGGCCTCCTTCGGGTTTGGACGTGTCCACGGTAGCCGTCGAGCATTCAGTGCTACGGCTGCTCCCACCTGCAAGTCTTTTGCGTTAAGGTCTCACCCGACCACCGGCGGAAGGGGACTCGATGTCAGGGATGGGATGGACGAATGCCTTCCACGCCGCCCGATGAGGGCGGGCAGCCGCGACCGCGAGCGCCTCGAGCAGCGCTTGCTCGACCGGTGGGGTCTACGCGGGACTCGGGGCCCCCGAACCGGCCGGCTCCTGGCCGGCTTGGTCGCCGGCGCCGCGCTCGTTCTCACCGGGTGCGGGGGCGAGGAGGAGAAGACCGCGGGCTCGCCGGGCTCCGGAGGCAAGCCCAAGCTTCAGGTCGGCACGACGGTGGCGCCGATCACCAGCATCGTGGCCAACGTCGGCGGCGACCGGGTGCAGATCACCGGCATCGTCCCCGAGGGCACCAACTCGCACACCTTCGAGCCCAAGCCGAGCGCGGCCGAGCTGCTCTCGGAGGTCGACGTCCTGTACGTGAACGGCCTCAAGCTCGAGGAGCCGACCAAGGAGCTGGCCGAGCAGAACCTCAAGCAGGGCGCCGAGGTCGTCGAGCTCGGCACCCGCTCGATCCCCGAGAGCGAGTACGCCTACGACTTCTCCTTCCCCAAGGAGGAGGGCAAGCCCAACCCGCACCTGTGGACCGACCCGAGGTATGCGATGAAGTACGCGGAGATCGTGCGCGATGACCTCTCCAAGCGTGATCCCGACAACGCCGGCTACTACCGAGGCAACTACGACAGGTTCGCGGCCCTGGTGGGTGAGTTCGACGGCGCCATGCGCAAGGCGTTCGCCACCCTACCCGCGTCCCGGCGCAAGCTGCTGACCTACCACGACGCCTACGCCTACTTCGCCAGGGACTACGGCTGGAAGGTCATCGGCGCGATCCAGGTCTCGGACTTCGAGGACCCCTCGCCCAAGGAGGTGGCCCGCCTGGTCGATCAGGTCAAGGCCGAGAAGGTTCCGGCTGTCTTCGGCTCTGAGGTCTTCCCCAGCCCGGTGCTCGAGCGGATTGGTCAGGAGGCGGGGGTGAAATACGTCGACGTCCTGCGCGACGACGACCTTCCCGAGCGGCCGGGAGAGGCCGGCCACTCCTGGATGGGGCTCATGGACTTCGACTACGTGACGATGACCGAGTCGCTGGGAGGCGACGCATCGGCGCTGCGCGCGTTCAAGCCGCGCAACGTCGCTCCCGACCGGGCCGAGTACCCGCAGTGACGGCGGCCGCGGGCCCCGAGCTCGTCCGGCTCGAGGGGGTGACCTGCGCCTATCGTCGCGGAGCGCCGGTGCTGGCCGACGTCGACCTCGCCGTGGCCCGTCGTCAGTTCATCGGCGTGGTGGGGCCCTCGGGCTCGGGCAAGACGACGCTGCTGCGCACCCTGACCGGCACCATGCGTCCCGTCGGCGGCTCGGTCTGGCGGCGTGCGGGGCTGCGCATCGCCTACGTCCCGCAGGTCGAGACGGTCAACTGGAACTTCCCGGTGACAGTCGCCGAATGTGTCCTGATGGCCAGGACGCACGGACGGCTGCGGCCCTGGCCGAGCAAGGCCGAGCGGGCCGAGGTCGGCGAGGTCCTGGCGAGGCTGGGGATCGAGGAGCTGGCCGGCCGCCACATCCGGGAGCTCTCCGGCGGCCAGCAGCAGCGCGTCTTCCTGGCCCGGGCCCTGCTGCGACGCCCCGAGCTGCTGTTGCTCGACGAGCCCACCTCCGGCGTCGACGTCCGCCTCCGCCACGAGATCCTGCACCTGCTCGACGACCTCAACGCCACCGGCCTGGCCATCGTCCTGACCACGCACGACCTGAACGGGGTCGCCGCTCACCTTCCCCGTCTGGTCTGCCTCAACCAGACCGTGATCGCTGCCGGTCGCCCCCACGAGGTGCTCACGCCGACCGTGCTCGAGCAGACCTTCGGGGCGAGCATGGAGGTGCTCGAGCACGCGGGCATGCCCGTCGTGGTCGACGCCCCGGGCGCCGCGCATCCCGGCCCGGCCCGCGAGCGGACCACGGCATGACCGCCGAGCTGCTGCGCCCGTTTGCCTTTGAGTTCTTCCGCAACGGCCTGCTCGTGGCCACAATGGCCGGGGCGCTGTGCGGCCTGGTCGGCGTCTACGTGGTGCTCAAGGGCATGAGCTACATCGGCCACGGCCTCTCGCACGCCATCTTCGGCGGCTTTGCCGCCAGCGCCCTGCTCGGGGTCAACTTCCTGCTCGGCGCCGGCGCCTGGGGTGTGGCCTCCGCGCTCATGATCAACGCGGTCACGCGCCGGCGTGTGATCGGCTCGGACGCCGCGATCGGGGTCATCACCACCGCCTCCTTCGCCCTCGGCCTCACTCTCTTTGCCCTCTTTGGGGGGGCCGGACCGAGCTTTGACGCCGCCCTCTTCGGCTCGATCCTGGGGGTCGGCAGGGAGGACGTGGCGGCCATCGCCGCGGTGACCGCTCTCGCCGCCGCGTTCGTCTTCCTGCGCTACCGAGCCCTGCTCTTTACGACCTTCGATCCCGAGGTGGCCGACGTGTCCGGAGTCAACACCGCTCGCCTCGACGCCCTGCTCATGCTCGTCCTGGCCGGCTCGATCCTCGCCACCATGCAGGTCCTCGGAGTGACCCTGATCGCCGCCACGCTCGTCATTCCCGCCACGGTGGCCCGCATGCTGACGAACTCGTTCGGCCGCATGCTCGGCCTGGCCACGGCCATCGGGGCGGCGTCGGGCTTCGTGGGCATGAACCTCTCCTACCACCTCGACGTGCAGTCGGGGCCGGCGATCGTGCTCGTCGGCGCAACCCTCTTCGCCGTCGTCTTCGCCCTCACGGGACCGGCGTCTCTCGGCCAAGCGACCTCCTTCTGGCGCCGCTCGGCGCCGGTCTCCACGGCCGACTGATCGGCGCCGGAGCCCCCCCCGGCGCCCCATGTGCCGCCCGCCTTACCCTTGTCCTCATGCCTGCGGACGGATCCCACCGACACGGCCACCGGCACCCGGCGCCGACCGGGCCAACGCTGCTGCGAGAGCGGGGACGACGCCTCACCCGCCAGCGACGGCTGATCTGGGAGGCCTTCCTCGCCGACCCCGACGGCCATCTCAGCGCCGAGGACGTGGTCGCGTGGGTCCGGGCACAGCTGTCGACGGTGAACCCCTCGACGATCTACCGGACGCTTGAGCTGCTGGTCGAGGAGGGGTTGGTGCGGCGCACCGACCTCGGAGCCGATCGCACCTTCTTCGAGCTCGCGCGCGAGCACCTGCACCATCACGTGGTCTGTGCCCGCTGCGGGGCGGTCGTCCACGTACACGACGAGGTGCTGGGAGACCTGGGAGGACGCCTCGAGGCGGCCGCGGGCTACACGCTCGGCGGCGGGGAGCTCACCATCCCGGGCGTGTGCCCGGCGTGCCGGAGGACCTAGACCTGCGGAGAGAGTCTAGATTTGAGGGCGATGGACGAGCTCTACCGCGACCACATCCTCGACCACTACAAGAGCCCGCGCAACTTCGGCGAGCTCGATCCCCACGATCTCGAGTGGCACGACCACAATCCCCTCTGCGGGGACGAGCTCGGCGTGCACGTGCAGGTCAAGGACGGCCGGGTGAGCGACCTGCGCTTCCACGGGCAGGGGTGCGCCATCTCCCAGGCCGCGGCCTCGATCGCCTCCGAGGAGCTGATCGGCATGGAGGTCGAGCGCATCCGCGACCTCTCGGCCGACTGGGTCGTCGATCTCCTCGGGATCGGCATCTCCCCCACCCGGCGCAAGTGCGCCCTGCTCAGCCTGAAGGTCATGCGCGGAGCCACCACGGGCGAGGGCTCGTGGCCGGAGGACGCCCAATCCTGACGGCTCGGCCCCGGCGCCCGAGCGACTGACCTCCCGGCCGCCCCACCGCGGCCTCGGCATACTCCTCGGCCGTGGACGGCGCGGGGCCAGCGCAGGCGGACGCACCTCGGGTGGGCCTCGTGCTCGGAGCCGGCGGGGTGGTCGGTGCGGCCTGGCTGGCCGGGGGCCTCGAGGCGCTCGAGGCTGAGACAGGATGGCATCCGGCGCGGGCCGAGCGCATCGTCGGCACCTCGGCGGGGTCGCTCATGGGCTCGCTGCTGGCCGCCGGGGAGGCGCCCTGGCGCGACGCCGACGACACCCGCCCCGGTGCCGGAGACCGCCTGGCCGACGCCGGCGAGCGCCCCGAGGACAGCGACCGCTCCGGCGGCGCCGGCTTCTCGCTGGTGCGAGGGCTCCCGTGGCTCGGGCCCGGGTCTCCGCGCCTCGCCCTCTCCGCCCTGCTTCATCCGAGCCCGCAATCGCCGATGCAGCTTGCCCTCGGCCTCATGCCCCAGGGACTGATCTCGACCGCCGACGTGGAGGACGTGATCCGGCGCGCGGTGCCCTCCGGATGGGTGGACCATCCGGGCCTGTGGGTGGTGGCCTGCGACTACGACACCGGCGAGCCCACGGCCTTCGGGCGCCCCGCGGCTCCCCTCGCCGACCTGGCCGACGCGGTGGCCGCGTCCTGCGCCATCCCCTCCTTCTACCACCCGAAGACCATCGCCGGACGGCGCTACGTGGACGGCGGGCTGCACTCCGGCTCGAACCTCGACGTGCTCGTGGGCGAGGACCTCGACCTCGTGATCTGCCTGAACCCCACCTCCTCGCGGCACTCGGTGACCATGGGCACCCTCGAGGAGCGGGCCTCGGCGCTGATGCGCTCCTACTCCGGCCGGCGCCTCGGAAGCGAGGCCAAGCGGCTGCGGGCCACTGGCACCGAGGTCGTCCTCGTCCAGCCCACGGACGCAGACCTCGAGGTGATGCCCACGAACCTCATGAGTCGCCGGCGCCGACGTGAGGTCTACGAGACCGCTCGCCGGACGGTGGCCGCTCAGGTGCGGGCCGCCGGGCTTCGTGGGCTGCTGGGTGGCGAACCCGCGCGCGGAGCCGCGGCCGAGCCAGGGATGGCTCCCTGCGCCTGAGCCTGAGGGCCGCCTGGCGGCCGCGGCGCGCCGGCCGCGCCGATCGCGCGCTCAGCACGATGCCCACCGCGATGGCGGTCGCGCCGCCCACCTGCTCGGGCCCCCAGGGGTCGTGGAAGGCGAGGGCACCGAGCACCGCGCCCACTAGCGGCTCGAGGTTGATGAACGCGCCGGCCACCTCGGGGACGACGCGCGTCTGCCCGTAGGCGTAGAGGGTGAAGGGAAGGAGCGAGCCCACCACCACGAGGACCGCGAATCCCCACACCGGCGCCGCGGCCGGGGGCACAGCGGGAAGCCCCTCGAAGGGCAGGGCGAGCGGCAGGCCGGCGAGCGCGCCGGCGGCCATCTGCACGGCGGTCACCGCCACCGGGTCGCGCCCGCGCAGCACGTCCGCCTGCGCGACGATCACGAGCGCCGAGAGCACGGCGGAGCCGAGCACCAAGGCGTCGCCGAGCAGGCTCGTCTGCCCGCCCGCGCCCGACACGAGCCCGACGCCGAGCAGCGCCAGCGCGAAGCCCGCCCACGCGCGGGCGCCCGCCCGGCCACGGCCGATCACGACGGCCACGAGTGCCACCAGGGCGGGCACGGCGCCGAGGATCAGGGCCCCGTGGCTCACGCTCGTGCGGTCGAGGCCGAGGTTCTGCACGCCCATCACCGCGCCGTAGAGCACGACGCCCCAGATGATCACCGGCCCTCGCACCGACCGCCGCAGCTCGCCGCGAGCCAGCAGGGCGAGCAGGGGAGCCGCGAGGGCGAAGCGGAGCACAGAGAGCCAGAGCGGATCGAGCCAGTCGAGCGCGAGCTTCGACAGGGGCACCGTGAGGCCCCAGATGAGCCCGGCGGCGGTGAGGGCCATAAAGGCGCGACGACGGTCGTGGTCCATGCCGACGATTATGCGTTCGTCGTCGCTCCGAAGCGCTCAGGATTCGCCGTATTGCCCCTAGTGCGAGATATTGTTTCGTCGTATGGCGATTGAACTCGATGATGTTGACCTGAAGCTGCTCGCCGAGCTCGAACGGGACGCCGACCGGCCGAACGTGGAGCTCGCCCGCGTGATCGGGCTCTCGCCCGCGGCCAGCCTGAACCGGGTGCGGCGCCTGAAGGAGTCCGGCGCCATCACCGCCGTGCGCGCCCGGCTCGATCCGGCCGCGGTGGGCTACCCCCTGCGGGTGCACGTGGCCGCGACCCTGGCCAACCACGAGGAGGGGACCGATCGGCGCTTCGAGGCCGCGGTGCGGAGGATCCCCCAGGTGATCTCAGGAGACTGGGTGACCGGAGAGACCGACGCCCTGCTCGAGGTGGTGGCCCGCGACGTCGAGGAGCTCCAGCGAGTGCTCACCATGCTCTCGCGCGCGGGGGCCCAGCGACTGCTCACGCTGCTCCGCCTGCGCGAGCTGAAGCCCGCCTCTCCGCTGCCGCTCACCACGCGCCACGGCGTCGGCCCCTAGTCGTCTCGCTCGCGCCGGTCGTCGTCGCGGTCGCGCCGGTCGTCGTCCTCCTGGCCCCGGGCCAGGCCGATCCGTACGGCAAGGGCCACCACGCGTGTGACCTGGCCGGCGCTGAAGTTGTCGTCGCTCTGCAGCAACAGCGTGCGCCGGCCACCCGAGAGCGCCGGCCCGAAGGCGAGGCTCTCGAAGTTGTCGAGCAGGGGGTTGCGCTGGGTGCCCGGGGTCGTGGTCCCGCTCGACGGGCAGTCAGCCAGGTCCACGAGGAGCTTCTTGTTCAGCGGGCGCAGGCCGGGCGAGGCGAGGCTCCGCACGCCGGAGACGTCGCGCGCGCCGCTCAGCTTGACCTCGAAGACACGGACCGTGTTGCCCTGACCGGGCACGAACCCGCGCTCGAGCACGAGCAGACGGCGTTCGGAGAGGGCAAGGATCTCGACCACGCCCTGATCGGGCTCGGCCAGGTAGAAGAGCTGCTCGGCCGGTGCGAAGGTGGCGCCCTTCTCCTCGTAGCGCAGGATGCGGATGCGGGCCCGGCCCTCCGCGGTCGTCCCGTCGGAGGCCAGCGGGCCCTCGACGGCCGTGAACAGGCTCTCGGCGTCCGGGGTGAGCGAGAGGCTCTCGAAGGTCTGGTTGCGGGTGGCCTCTCCGGCGGGGGCGACCCGGAACCGCTGGGGCACGGGGAGCTCGCCCAGAAGCTCGCCGTCGAGCGAAAACCGGCGGATCGAGGGCTCGGTCTCCGAGGCCACGAGCAGCTCCCGGTCGGGGGTCAGCGCGATGCCCTCGCCGTCGAGGTCCGCGCCGGTGAAGGGAGTGCCGTCGGCGCGGCGGAGCGTGGTCACGTCGAGGATCTCCGGGTTCCCGAGGCGACCTCGCTCGAGCGGAATCCGCAGGGTGTAGAAGCGCGCGGGGTCCGCCGGAGTGGGACCGTTGTCCACCAGCGAGTAGTAGACCCCGCGGTCGGCGTCGCGCACGAGCGCCGAGAGCCCGCCCACGCGGGTGCCCTCGAAGGTGGCCTTGTTCAGGGCGTCGGAGAACCCGAGGAACTCGGCGCGCGGAGCGCACGAGGCGGTCGCTGCCGCCGGGGCCTTCTCTTCCCCCGGCCGCGACTTATCCCCGGACTTCGCCGTCGCCCCTGGGGCGAGCAGGGCGAGGAGCGCCGCGGCGGTGGCCAGGGCGGCGAAGAGCATTGCGGCGAGCCGGGCAGGGGCCGGTGGGCGAACGAGAGCGGGCAAGAGGACTCCTCGGGCGGGGACCGGGGCCACGCTAGGCCCGAGCCGCAGCGCCGGCGTTACCGAGTCGTTGCCGCTCGGTGTCGGTCTGGTGAACACGCGGCCCGTCGTGCGGGCCGAGTCCGTGGTCAGTCCACCAGCGCGCCGCGCGCCGCGCGCGCGGGCCGCACGAACACGCGCGCCCCCACCGCGTGGAGCTCGAGGGAGGGAAGCTGCACGAGCACCGTGCGCCCACCCTCGTGGCGAAGGCGGTAGAGCACGTCGTGGCCGCGGAACTCCCGCGAGGTCACCTCGGCGTTCGGGGTCCGGCCGGCCAGCAGCTCGAGGTGCTCGGGCCGGACGGCCACGCGCACCGCGCCCTCCGCGGAGGACACGCCACCGGAGAGGTCGAGCGAGCCGAGCTCGGTCTGCACCGCGCCGCCCCGGGCCACGCCGGAGAGGAGGTTCACGTCACCGAGGAAGCCGGCGGCCCAGCGGTCCACCGGCCGCGCGTAGACCTCCTCGGGGGCTCCCACCTGCACGAGGCGCCCGTCGCGCATCACGCCGAGGCGATCGGCCAGGGAGAGGGCCTCCTCCTGGTCGTGGGTCACGAGCACGGCGGTGGCGCCCGCGTCGCGGAGGATGAGCTCGACCTCGCGGCGAAGGTCGGCTCGCAGGCTGGCGTCGAGGCTCGAGAACGGCTCGTCGAGGAGGACCACGGCGGGCTCGGGCGCGAGCGCCCGGGCCAGGGCCACGCGCTGTCGCTCGCCGCCGGATAGGTGATGGGGAAACCGCTCCGCCTTGTGCTGGAGCCCCACGAGCTCGAGGGTGCGCCGCGCGCGCCCCCGCTCGCCGCGCGGAAGGCCGAAGGCCACGTTGGCCGCCACGGAGAGATGAGGGAAGAGGGCGTAGTCCTGGAAGACCATCCCGATGCGCCGCCGCTCGGGCGCGACGAAGCCCCCGGGGCCGGCCACCCTCGTGCCACCCACCGAGATCTCGCCGCTGTCGGGCCGCTCGAAGCCGGCCAGCAGCCGCAGCAGGGTGGTCTTGCCGCACCCCGAGGGCCCGAGCACCGCGAAGAGCTCCCCGGGACGCACGTCGAGGGAGAGGTCCTCCACCGCACGCACGGAGCCGTAGGCCTTCGAGACGGCGTCGAGGCCAACGCTCACGGGCGCGCCCGGGCGAGTTCGAGCGGAGTGAGAGCCACGTTGGCAATGATGACGGGCTGGCCTCGCACGTGGGTCAGGCCGCCCCGAGGGCCTCGCCGCGGGCGTCGCGCTCGTCCGTGCGCTCGATGAGGCGAAACACGATCGGCGCGGCGAGCACGATCAGCGCGAGCGCCGGCGGGGCGGCGCGGGAGAAGGCGGAGACCGACGTGGCACTCCACACCTCGGTGGCCAGGGTGTCGAACCCGATGGGTCGCAGCAGCAGGGTGACCGGCAGCTCCTTGAGCGTGCTGAGGAACACGAGCGTGGCGCCGGCCAGGAGGCCCGGGGCCACGAGCGGCAGGGTGACCGACGTAAACGCGCCGCGGGCGCCGCGTCCGAGCCCCCGGGCGGCCTCCTCGAGCGCGGGGTTCACGCTCACGAGCGCGCTCCGCGCCCCGGACAGGGCCTGCGGCAGGAAGCGCACCACGTAGGCGAACAGGAGCACGGCGATCGTCTGGTAGAGCGGCCCGGCGAAGCGGGAGGCGAAGAACACGAGCGCCAGCGCCACCACCACGCCGGGCAGGGCGTTCGCGCCGTAGGCAAGCCGCTCCACAGCACCCGTCCAAAACCTCGGGAAGCGCACCGAGACCAGGCCGACCGGCGTGGCCGCGGCCACCGCCAGGAGCGCAGGGGGGAGGGCGGGCCGCAACAAACCGGCGGCCCGCAACGAACGGGGAAAAGACGAAACCCAGAGAGAAA
>JBPCRE010000064.1:0-8852 GCA_050997195.1 Thermoleophilaceae bacterium | reverse complement strand
GGCGTGCCCTCGGTCTGGGGCACCTCCTTCACGCGGCCGAACATCTCCGAGGAGGAGGCCTGGTAGAAGCGCGCCTCGGGCACCACCTCGCGCATGGCCTCGAGCATGAGGGTAACGCCGACGCCGGTGAACTCGGCCGTGAGCACGGGCTGGTTCCACGAGGCGGCCACGAAGGACATGGCCGCGAGGTTGTAGATCTCGGCGGGTTGGCCCGCGCGCATCACGTCGCCCATGGGGTGCTGGTCGAGCAGGTCGCCCGTGTGCAGCACGAGGTCGTCGCGGATGTGGGCGAGGCGCTGGAAGGTCTCCGTGGAGGCCCGGCGCACCATGCCGTGCACCTCGTAGCCCTTCTCGAGGAGGGAGTCGGCGAGGTAGGAGCCGTCCTGGCCGGTGATGCCCGTGATGAGGGCCCGCGGACGCTCGCTCACGCGCTCACCCGCTCCGGCGCCGTCGCCACCCGCTCGCGCCACCAGTCGAGGGTGTCGGCGAGCGTGCGCTCGAGGGGAATCTCCGGGCGCCAGCCGGTGGCCTCGCTGAGCCGCCGTGCGCTGCCTCGCACCTCGGCCACCTCGCTCGGCCGCGAGCGGGCCGGATCCGTGCGGTGGGCCACGCGGGTGCCGGCGTTCTCGAGCAGTCCGACGAGCAGATCGGCCACGCGGGGCGCGCGTTCGCTGCACACGTTCACCGGGCCCGTGAGCCCCACCTCGAGAGCGGTCCAGTAGGCGCGGGCCACGTCGCGGACGTCGGTCACGTCGCGGCGCGCGTCGAGGTTGCCGGTGAGCACGGTCCCGGGCTCCGCGCCGGCCTCCGCGCGCGCCTCCGCCTCGGCCACCTGGCGGGCGAAGCTCGAGACCACGTAGGCGTCGCTCTGGCCCGGCCCCGCGTGGTTGAAGGCTCGCGCGCGCAGCACCCGGAGGCCGTGGGCGTCGGCGAAGAAGCCTCCGAGGAGGTCGACGGCGGCCTTGCTCACGGCGTAGGGGTTCTGCGGGCGCAGTGGCTCTTCCTCCCTCACCGGAAGCCGATCGACGGGCACGGCGCCGTACTCCTCGCCCGAGCACGCCAGGAGCACTCCGGCCTCGGGCGCGTGCTCGCGCACCGCCGCGAGCACGGCGTGGGCGCCGGCCAGGTTCCGATCGAGGGTGCCCTTCGGATCGCCCCACGAGGCGGCCACCGATGCGTCGGCGGCGAGGTGGAGGACCCGCTCGGGGCGGACCTCGCGCACGAGACGGCCGACCGCGACCTCGTCGGCCAGGTCGAGGGCCCGGTAGCCCGTCAGGGTCTCCGGCGCGCGCGCCGTGGTCGCGGCGCGCCGGCCGACGCCGATCACCTCGTGACCGAGGTCGCCGAGCAGGGTGGCCACGTGCCGGCCGACGAAGCCGGCGGCTCCGGTGAGCAGGACCACCACGAGGGCGAGGCTACCTCTCGGAGCCTCCGCCCGGATCGATCTCGTACACCACCACGCCTCCGCCGCGTCGACGCCTGATCGGCAAACCGCGCACCGGACGGCGCTCGAGGCCCTCCCACCGCGTTCCCCGCGCGAGATCGGGGTGGAACACGAGGCTCCTCACGCCGGCCCGGCGCAGGGCGGTCACGGTGGCGGCGTCGGGGAAATGGCGGGCCACCGGGCGCTCGACCGCGTCGAGCACGGTGTCGGGCGTGGAGCCGCCCCCGTTCAGGAGCACCGGAAAGCCGTCGTCCACCGACCAGAACGTGTAGATCTGGCTGAAGGTCAGGTCGGAGGGGGCGTGCAGCTGGGGGGCGGGGGCGCCCCGCTGGGCCGGGGGCGGTGGAGGCACCGGGAAGAGGTCCACGAGGTTGAACCCCTCGAGCATCACGAGCGCGCACAGGCCGACGGCGAGGGGGCCGCGCGCCCGTGCTCCGACGCGGTCGAGGAGTCGCCCCGCGCCGAGGGACGCGAGCAGCGCCAGCGCGAGGGAGATGAGGGTCATGAGCCGTCCGGGCGTGCGGACGGAGTCCCACCCGGGTGCGTGCTCGTAGAGCCACCGGTACCCGAGCGCACCGTCGGCGAGGCCCGCGCCCAGCGCGATCACGGCGAGCACGGCCGCGGCCCCGGCGAGCCCGAGGCGCACCGGCGGCGGTGCCCGACCGGCGAGCAGCCCCACCAGGGCGAGGACCGAAGCGAGCAGGCCGGGAAAGAGCGTCTGCTCTCCCGGAGCGATCAGTCCCGCGCGGGCGGGAGCGGTCGGGCCCCCCCATACGAGGCTCTCGGCCGGGGCGGCCAGGAAGCTTCGCGGGGCGGGAGAGAGCTCGCGCACGCGGTCGTAGGAGCGGCGGGCGTTCGGGTTGTCGCGTACGGCCTCGAGATAGGGGCTCGCGAGCAGCAGCGTGCCGGCCGCCAGCAGGCCCGCTCCGAGCAGGGTCGCGGCCGCCACCGCCCGGCGGGGCGCGGGCCGGCCACGGGCGAGCCAGACCGCGGCGCCGACCACCGCCAGCGCCGCCAGCGCGTACCCGAACTGGAGGCCGAGCGCGAAGCCGAGCGAGACCTGCCCGATCGCCACCCCGAACCCGCCGAGCACGAGCCCGGCCACCTGGCGGCGATAGCCCCGCGCCAGCAGGAACACCGACAGGGGGATCCCGCCGCTCGAGAGCACGTTCATGTGGTTCTCCTGGGCGATGCGCCACGGCGCGTAGGCGAAGGCCACGCCGGCGAGCGCCGCCGCGGCGGGCGGGGCCCCGATCTCCCGCGCCAGGAGATAGGCACCGAGGAAGGCGAGCGCGTACGCGAGCAGGTAGAGCCCGTTGTAGCCCACCAGCGCCGCGGTCGCCCCGAGCTGCCCGAGCAGGCCCACCGGGGCGAACCCGAGCAGCCCGTCCGTGTAGGCCAGCGCGTTTTCCAGCGGCCAGTGCACGTTGGCCTGGAAGGGGTCGAGGGGCTGGGTGAGCAGGGCGTGGCCGCCCCATGCCACCTGCCACGCCTGGAGGATGGGGTCCTGAAGCTCGGCGGGCACCTCCGAGGTCATGTGCAGCGGCAGCGGCCATCGCCCCGCCACGGCGAGGAAGGCGCCGCCGAGAGCGGCGAGGAGGACCTCGGTCTTCGGCAGGCCACGCGCGTCCGGAGCTCCGGAGACACCGCCGGCGCGCCTCGCTAGGAGCCTCCGAACCGCGACGAAGACCACGCCGAGCACGGCGGCCACCACCAGGAGCCCCGCCAGGTCGGCGATCCGGTCCGCGAGGGTCGGTGGTGGACCCGAGAGCACGGGCGGGAGATCCGGCTCGGCGTCGGGCCGCACCGCGGCGAAGATAATCGCCTAGTGGGCCTTCTCTCAACGTTGCACCCGTTACGGCGGCCCCAGAACACCGCCATGCTGCGTCCTCGGAGATCCGCCATAGCGCTGCTATGCCGGACTCCTGCGTCCTTGCCTGGCGGCGTCTGGAGCTCGCCGTTTCCGGGCGAACGTCTCGAGAAGACCCACTGGGCAAGCCAGTCGAGGACCGTGGGGGACGGAAACGAGCACGCCGGGGCCGCCGCCGACGGGCCGCGGTTATCCTCGCTCGGCGCGTGGAGCCCTCGAGCACCGTCCGGCTGTCGGTGATCACGGTCGCGTTCAACAGCCGTGCGGCCATCGCGGTCTCGCTCCCGCCGCTCCTCGATCAGCTCCGGCCCGGCGACGAGCTGGTGGTGGTGGACAATGCCTCCGCCGATGACACCGTCGATGCCGTGCGCCGGGCGGCGCCGCACGCGATCCTCGTCGAGAACGCTCGGAACGTCGGGTTCGCCGCGGCGTGTGGGCAGGGCGCGGAACGGGCGTCCGGAGAGCTCCTTCTGTTCCTGAATCCCGACGCCGCCGTGGCTCCGGGCTTCGCCGACGCCATAAGGCGTCCACTGGTCGAGCGCCCGGCGTGGGCGGCGTGGATGGGCCTCGTCACCATGGACGGCGGCCGGCGCGTGAACACCGCCGGCGGCGTGGTGCACTTCACGGGCATCGCCTGGGCGGGGGAGTCGGGCCGGCCGATGGATGCCGTCGACACCCGTCCGCACGAGGTCGGGTTCGTGTCGGGGGCCTGCCTCGCCCTGCCCCGCGAGGTGTGGCGCCGCGCGGGGGGCTTCCCGGCCGCCTTCTTCATGTACTGCGAGGACGTGGACCTCTCGCTGCGGCTGCGTCTGGGCGGAGAGAGCATCGGCATCGAGCCGCGCGCCCGGGTCGACCACGACTATGCCTTCCTGAAGGGCGCGTCGAAGTGGCGGATGCTCGAGCGCAACCGCTGGGCCACGGTGATCCGCACCTACCCAGGTCCGCTCCTCGCCCTGCTCGCCCCGGCGCTCCTTCTCACCGAGCTGGCGGTGCTCGCCGTCGCGGTGTCCGGGGGCTGGGGAGCGGCCAAGGCGGGTGCCGCGGCCGACACCCTCCGTGCCCTGCCCCGGCTCCTGCGCGAGCGGCGGGCCATCCAGGGGGCCGGCCGGATCTCGTCCGCCGCCTTCGCGCGGGGGCTCACCCCCGACCTCTCCTCGCCCTACCTCGGCCGGCCCGCCGCCCTCGGACCCGTGCGCTGGGCGCTCCGCGCCTACTGGGGCATGGTCACCGGCCTGCTGCGGGCGCGCTCGCGGTAGGGAAGCGCTCGTCGCGGGCCCGGGTCAGCGCAGCTCGAGGCGCTCGAGGGCGAAACGCGCCCGACTGCCGCGCGATCCGCCGAGCCGCAGCACCGCCCCGTCCTCGAGCCCCCGCGTCGGGACGCCGGCGATCCGGCGGCCGCCCGCCTCGATGCCGATCGGCCGCGGGCCGAGCGCTCCGGAGAAGCGCAGCCGCACCGGGCGGCCCGGCGGCACCGTCCACCGAGTCGGCGGCCGCCCGAGTCCGGTCGCGAGGAGACGCAGGCGTCCCGTTCTCGTTGCCTCGCCCCGGATCCGCAGCGCTGCCCCGTCCTCGGGCTCGAGGCTCACCTCGAAGGCGCCGCCCCGGCGCGGCGGCGCCACCACGAGCGCCCCGCGAGCGCTCCGCACCGGCTCCTCGGTGCGCACGTCCGAGAACGCCGCCCGGGTCTGGACCAGGGTGAGGGTGACCCCCCGGAGGCCCCGGCACCAGAAGCCGCCGCCGTGGTTGATGCGCCACGTCGATCCCGCCAGGCGGAAGGGACCGAAGCAGCGGGCCATCCACGATGCGCGGTTGCGACCCGGGCGCCGCTCGCGAAAGTCCTCCGGGGCGTTTCCTCGATCGCCGTAGTTCGCGTCGATCACGCGGTTCAGCTTCCAGATGAGATCGGACTCGAATCGTCCGCGTCCCGAGGCGAACTCCTCGCTCCACTTGCCCTCGTCGAACGGCCGCACCGCGTCGAAGCGGCGCTCCACCAGCGCCCTGATGAGGTAGCCGGGCTGCCCGCCGGCCGCCACCAGGCCGTACCAGTTGTCGAAGTGTGGATATAGGGCGCCACGGGTGTCGAGGAGCGGATCGGTCGACCGCGAGTCGTAGATCGAGTGCGTTGCGGCGTAGGCCCTGAGCTCCTCCGAGGGGAGGTCCGGCCTGACGGCGGGCATCAGGCCGGTGGCCGGGAGGTACGCGGCCAGCGCGCCGGGCTCCAGGCTCTCGCCGCCGCGAACCAGGGTGCCGCGGCCCACGTCGAAGGCGTTCGGGCCCTGCCGCGGAGAGGCGAGGGCGAAGAGGACGAAGAGAGCGAACACCGCCGCCGGCGCCAGGCGCGCGCCCGCCACCGAGGCCCGCGCCCGCCGGTAGGTCGACGCACACAGCAGCCCGAGCGTCCAGGCCACGCCGATGTAATAGTGGTCGTCGCCGCCGAGCTTCTGGCGCATGTAGAACGTGGCGAGCACGTCGAGCACCAGGAAGGCCGCGAAGAGCCCGACGAGCCGGGCGCGGTAGGACTCCGCGGTCGCCCACCGGGCGGCGTGGCGGAGCACGCCCCGCGGCTCGGGGCGCTCGTAGCCCACGGCGGCATCCCCCGCTCCGAGCGGCACCCGAGGATCGCTTCCTCGCCACCGGCGCATCCGGATCCACGCCTCGACGAGGGCGGCGAGCGTGCTCCCGATCCCTACCGACGCTCCGATGCTGAGCACGAGCCAGCCGAGGCCACCGTTCGCCACCGGAAGCGCCGAGAGCTTCAGGAAGGAGAAGAGGGCCGCGGCAGCGCAGAGCACGAGCACCGGCGATCGGCGCAGACCGGCGCGGGCGAGCCGGCGGCGCCGATCGGCGGTGCCCGAGCGCTCGAGCACCACCGCGAAGGCGATCGCGAGCCATCCGGCCGCCACCCCGGTGAGGATGAGGCCGCCCAGCGCGACGGCCTCGAGACCGGTGTCGAGCGGGCGGCCCGCACCCACGGTGAGCAGGTACGGACCGCCGACGGCGGCCATCCCGACGAGCCCGGCCGCCGCCAGTACCGCGGCGGCGCGCAGCCGCCGGGAGCCCTCGGCGACGCGCCGGCGCGCCCGGCTCGCTGCGGCGCCGAGGGCCTCCCGGCGCAGAACGAGCACAAGGACGACAAGCAGTCCGAAGCCGAGCACGGTCACGCCCAGCAGCTCGGTGGCGTAGCGCACGAGGTTGGCCGGTCCGAGCGGCCCGAGGTCGCCCAACGAGTGCCGTCCGGGCACGACGAAGTTGAAGTACGGCTCCCAGCCGCGGGTGAGCAGGGCGAGGACGCCGAGCACCGCGAGATTCAGTCCTGCGAGGGCCGCCGCCAGTGCGGCCGCCGTGCGCCCACCGCTCTCGCCGGAACGCGCCGCGAACGCCGACCAGAGCACGGCCGTCACCGGAGCGACGACCGTGTTCTGGCGCGTCCAGAACCCCGCGCTCAGCGCCAGCACCGCGATCACGAGCGCGATTCGGGCCCGCGGCCCCCCGCCCATGGCGGCCGGCACCAGCGCGAGCCCCGTGAGGGCCAGCGCCCAGGCGGGCTGGTCGATGCGGCCGCTGTAGAGCCCGCTGATCTGCACGCAGGCCACGAGCAGCCAGGCCAGGGCGCCCATGCCGAGGGCCTCTCCCGCGCCGAGCACACGGGCCACGGCGCCCCGTCCGGGCGGTCGGTACGCCACGAGCGCCACGAGCCCGAGCAGCGTCAGCGAGCTGAGGATTCCGATCAGGATCGCCCAGCCGCTCCACAGCTCGACGGCGAAGAGCGCCGCCACCACCGCCGGGAGGAGCGGCGTGTAGAGCATCCCCGTGTACCCGTCGGCGGGATCGCGGTAGAGCGGCTCTCCGGCCCGCAGCGCCTCGGCGTCGTTGTTGACCGTCGCGAGGAAGTCAGCGTCGGGCACGGCCGTCGTGAGGAGATGCCCGATGGACACGGCGATGCCCACCAGCACGGGCACGGCCAAGAGGACGGGCACGAGCGCGAGGAGGCGGTCCCTCGTCGTTCCCGGGTGGTCCGCGATCGGCGCCGGGGCGGGCCGCCGCGCGCGCACGGTCGCCATCCTGGCTACCGCGTGAGGTAGTAGGTAGTGCTCGGCACGGGGCGCTTGCCGTTGTCGTGGGTGGTCAGCACGGTCACGTCCCGAGCGCCGAGGAAGGCGAGCACCTCGCGCTCGGGCACGAAGATCACCTGCATCGGGGAGGTGCGAAGGCGCCGGTAGAGGAAGTCCGGGCGCAGCCCGAGGCGCCGGAGGCCCAGGTAGATGCGGCGGTGGTGCTGCACGCGCTGGCGCAGCGGCATCGAGTTCGGGGCCTGGAGCACGGCGAGCCCGCCTGGGGCGAGGCAGCGCACGAACTCGGCCACGTAGCCGAGCACCACCGCGCGACTCGGGGAGTGCCCGAGCACCGACTTGGCCAGGATCAGGTCGAAGTGCCCGTCGGGGAAGCGGCACAGGTCGCTCTCCTCGTTCACCTCGAAGGTCGCGTTCGGCACCGAGCCGTTCAGGCGGCGGGCCCCCTCGACCATGCGCTCGGAGATGTCGAGCCCCACGCACTCCTCGAAGCGCCCGGCCAGCGCCCGCGTGAGGCGGCCGTAGCCGCAGCCGAAGTCGAGCGCGCGGCGGTGCTCGCGCGGACGGTCGAAGCGCGCCCCCGCTTCCATGACGTCGGCCACCACGCGCTCGCCGGATCGTAGGAACTCCTCCTCGTCCCAGCCGCCGTACTTGAGCTTCGCGTTGCCCGCGATGGCCCAGTAGGGATCCACCTCCGCGAGGTCCTCCCAGTCCTGCTTGGTCTGCTGGAGCGCCGGCTCGGCCACCGCCCGAGCCTAGATGAGCGCTCGCTCCGCGAGGGCCCGCCGGTAGGCCGCCACGGATCGCCGGCTTCGAGCGTGAGGCCGCGCCGCGGCCTACGGAGCCGGCTCGGTCAGCTCGGCGATGTCGGCCAGGTCCTGCGGCCGGGCGCTCGCCCGCTTCATGGCGAGGAGGTCCTCCCGGCTCACCACCGGGATGGCGACGCCGCGCACATCGAGAACCTCGGCCCGGGCGGTCAGCTCGTCATAGGGGGCGGCGCCGGGAACCTCGCCGAAGACGTCGAGGCCACCGGCCCCGGTGGCGAGCGTGAAGTTCGCCCCGCCGGCCAGCGTCTCGGCATCGAGGTCTATGCCGAGCAGGTGGGCGTCGACGCCGGCCAGCCGGGCCCCCAGCTCGTCGAGCGCTGCGGCCAGGCGTCGGGCGTTCTCGATCCCGGGTGCGGGAATCACATCGACGTCCTGGGTCGTGCGCGTCAGGCCGTGCGCCTGTCCGGCGACCCCACCGACCACGAGGTACTCGACGCCACCCGCGGCGAGCGTCGAGAAGATGCGCAGCGGATCGCTGGGCCCGGGCTCGGTCGTGCTCACCGGTTCCGATGCGGTGCCCGGCTGAGCTCGCTCGCGAAGCGATTCCACTCGAGCGCTCGCTCGAGGCGGGCCGCTGGTGCGAGGGCGCGTGTGGTGGCCATGTGAACCGGGTCGGCCGAGTGGGCGAGTCGTCGCGAGGC
>JBPCRE010000272.1:0-4492 GCA_050997195.1 Thermoleophilaceae bacterium | reverse complement strand
GCGCTTGACCTGCGGATGGTCGCCATGGGCCATGCGCCGCAGGGCCGAGAGCGGCTCCCCCTGGGAGCCGGTGGAGATGACCACCAGCTTGTGATCGGGCAGGTTCTCGATCTCGCGGAGGCCGACGAGGATCCCGTCCGGCACCTCGATGTGCCCGAGCTGGCGACCGATGTTCACGTACTTGCGCATCGAGCGCCCCACGAGCGCCACCTTGCGTCCGGTGGCCGCCGCCGCGTCGACCACCTGCTGGACGCGGTGGACGTTGGAGGCGAAGGAGGTGACCACGATCCGGCCCTTCAGGCGGGAGAACACCTGCTCGAGCTGAGGGCCGACGCTCGACTCCGACAGCGCCATTCCGGGGCGATCGACGTTGGTCGAGTCGCCGCAGAGCAGGAGCACGCCCTCGCGGCCGAGCTCGGCCAGCCGAGCCACGTCGGCCGGCTCGCCGTCCACCGGGGTCTGGTCGAACTTGTAGTCCCCGGTCAGCAGCGTGGTGCCGAGCTCGCAGGTGAGCGCCACCGCGAAGGCGTCCGGGATCGAGTGGGCCATCTTCACCATCTCAAGCGCGAACGGTCCGGCGTCGACCTCGTCGCCCGGCTCGATGGCCTTCAGCGGCACCTTCTTCATCTTGTGCTCCTCGAGCTTCGAGCGCACCATCTCGACGGTGAGCGGGCCGCCGTAGATCGCCGGCACGGCGGTCTCACCGATCTCGCGGAGCACGAAGGGAAGGGCGCCCACATGATCCTCGTGACCGTGGGTGAGCACGATCGCCTCGATGTCGGCCGCGCGCTCGCGCAGGTAGGCGAAGTCCGGAAGCACGAGGTCGATCCCGAGCTGGTCGGGCGTGGGGAACATGAGCCCCGTGTCCACCACGACGATGCGGTCCTCGTACTCGACCACCGTCATGTTCTTGCCGATCTCGCCGAGCCCCCCGAGGGGCAGGACCCGCAGGGCGCCGCTCACACCGTGGCGAGGAGTCCGTGGCCCTCGAGTGCCGCGCGTACCGCGGCGGCCTCCTCCTCCGAGGCGTCGACGAGGGGGAGCCGCAGACCGCCCACGTCGTGGCCGAGCATGGCCAGGGCGGTCTTGACCGGGATGGGGTTCGAGGTCACGCCCATGGCTCGCACCACGCCGGAGATCTCCCGCTCGATGGAGCGGCGCTCCTCCGGCTCGTCGATCATCCGTCGCATCTCGGGGCCCACGAGGTGCGAGGCCACGAGGATTCCCCCCGCCCCCCCGAGCTCGAGCACGGGCGCGAGCAGGTCGTCGTTGCCGGCGAGGAGCGTCATCCCCTCGATGCGCTCGAGGTTCTCGTATCGAGCCTGCTTGACGGCCTCCACGTTGGGGATCTCGCCGAGCTCGCGCAGCAGCTCGTTGGGGATGTCGATCACGCAGCGCGAGGGGATGTTGTAGACGATCACCGGGAGATCGCTGGCCGCGGCCACCGCCCGGAAGTGGGCGAGGATGCCGCGCGGATTGGGCTTGTTGTAGTAAGGGGTGACCACGAGCGCGGCGTCCACCCCGGCCGCGGCGGCCCGCTCCGTCAGGTGGACGGAATGGCGCGTGTCGTTGGAGCCGGTGCCCGCGACGATCGTGGCCTCGCCCCCCACCGCGTCCACGCCGATCTCCCAGAGCCGGACCTTCTCGTCGTCGTCGAGGGTCGAGCCCTCGCCCGTGGTCCCCGCCAGGGCAAGGCCGTCCGAGCCGTTGGCGCACAGGTGGCGCATGAGGGTCGCGGCCCCGTCCTCGTCGAGACGCCCGGCGCCGTCGAAGGGGGTGACCATGGCGGTGATGATTCCCTCGACGGGCACGGCGGCGAGTATCGCACGGCGGCCGGCGGCCGAGCCGAAGGAGAACTGCATTCTCGAGCCCCGCGGCCGGCCCCGTGGGGCGTCCGGCATAATCGGTTCGCTCTCCATGGCCCCCGAGCACGACTACAGCCACCGCACGACCATCCAGAAGCTGGGCGTCGAGGCCGGCGTGCGCCTCGAGTTGGGCGGCGACGTGGGTGCCGAGCTGCGTCGAGAGGTGAAGGTTGCGCTCGGTCGGGGACCCGTGCGCACCGGCCTGCTCGACGGCGCCCTGGTGCTCGTCCACTCCGCCGAGGAGGCCGAGGCGGTGCTTGCCCGCCTTCGCCCTCGGCTCCGCGACGAGGGATACCTGTGGCTCGTGACCCGCAGGCGCGGGCAGGAGGGCTACGTCAATCAGATGGACCTCATCCCGGCCGCCCGCAGGGTCGGGCTGATCGACAACAAGACCTGCTCGATCGACGAACAGCGCTCGGGCATACGCTTCGTCGTGCCTCGGGCGCTGCGGGGCGGGGCGCGCCAGAGCGCGGCGTAGGTGCGGCGCGCGCTCGCGCCGACGCGCGGCATCGCCTCGGCGCCGGGCCTTCGCCCTCCCCCGTCGAGACACCGCCGCGCGAGCGCCCTGATCGCCCTGCTACTCCTCGCCCTCCTCGCGGGCGCCTGCGGTCAGAGCGAGGAAGAGGCCCCACCGCGCGGCCCGGCGGCCGAGCGCCACGGCGAGCGCGCCGTGGCCGCCCTCACCCGCGCCGAGGACGTTCGGGCCCGGCTGGTGGCCGCTTCAGACCTCTACGGACTGCGCGCGGTGGAGGACGCCCGCGGGCATCTGGCAGCGGCTCGAGCCACCTACGCGCCGCTGTCCCCACGGGCCGGCGCCCGCGACCGACGCCTCGACGTCGAGATCTCGCGCGCCTTCTCACTCGTGGACGCCCGGATGAGGCGCGGCGCCTCACCCGCCCGGGTGGAGGAGCCGATCAACCTGCTCACCGGACAGCTCCTCGACGGCGCCCTCGACCTCCTACTGGCTCCCGCGGCCCGGGCCGACCCCGGCGTGCGCGCCGAGGCCCTGCGCCGGACGTCCTCGGCGCTCGCTCGGCGCTTCGCCAAGGGGTCCGGGCCCGGCGGAGGCCGTGGCACCAGACGGGCGCGCCAGCACGCCTACGGCCTCCTCGCCCGCTCGCAGATCCTCGCCCGCGGCCTCTCCGGAGCGCTGGGGCCCGAGCGGGAGCCCGTGGTATTCGCCCTCGGGAGCATCCGCTTCGAGGCCTACCCCCTCGGCCTCTCGCCGCGGCCGCCCACGGGCGCCGTGGTGGGTGACCCGCCGCGGGTCACACCCCCGCCGCCACCCGCAGCCCGGGTGGCGGCTCTCACCGGCGCGGTGCGGGCCGCCCTGGAGCGGCGCTTCGCGCTCGGAGGCTGAGGTCCGAGCTCAGTCGCCTCGGTCCGCGTCCTCGACCCACTCCGGCTTCACGTCGGCCCGCTTTACGGCCACCATGGCCACGTAGTTCAGCGGGTCTCCGGCGAGCGACAGGCGGTGGCGGTAGAGATGCTGCGCTCGCTGCTCGAGGGCGCCCTCGTTCAGCATCCGGCGGATGAGCCGCGAGAAGCCGGTGGAGTCCCCGTGATGGAGGAAGTCCTCCTTGATGTTGAAGGCGATGTGGCCCGGGGTGTCGACGTAGTTGTAGGCCTCGGCGAAGGCCAGCGGCGGGATGTCTCCAAAGCCGAGGGCGGCCACGCTGACCAGGCAGTTGAAGCCCTTGCCGCCCAGCTCCCTGCGGACATCCTCCCCGGGCTCGGTGAGGTCCACCACGTGGTAGTCCTCGTAGACGTCGGGGCGATCGCGCTCGGCGGCCTCGGCTGCCTCCTCGATGATGTCGACGCCCACGAGCGTTTCGACACCCATCCGTGTCAGCTCCTCGCCCACCATGCCGTTGCCGGCGCCCACGTCGAGAACCCGAAGGACGGACGGGTCGAGGCCGTCCTCCCGGACGGTCCGCTCGAGCAGGCCCCGCACCGTCTGCGGGGAGGCACACTTGAGCTTGTCGTAGAAGATCTGCTCGTAGAGGCCGGGGATCTCGTAGACCTCGTGGTAGTCGTGAAAGCGGATGCGGCGCCGCTTGCCCTCCACGGTTACCTCGCACCACTCCTCGTCCTGCTCGACCTCGCGCTCCGGGTAATGGATCGCGAGCTTGGTGGCGAGGCCGCGTCGGTCCTGGGTTATGTCGTGAGTCGTCAAAGGCGTCAGCTCCTGTGTAGCGGGACGAAGCCCGCGAGGTCGCTTACGGAAGTGCCCGTGCGGGGCACGAGGCCGACGCGGGCGAGATCTGCTGTCCCCCGGCCGCCACGGGCCCGGGTCGCTAGGAATGCGGCTAGGGAGGTTCGGCGCGAGCGCCGATGAGGATCTTGGCGGCGGGCCGGCTCCATGCCCAGGCGGTATGCCCGACGTGAAGGCCCACATGAACTTGTCGCATCCGATCCACTCCCCGCTTAGGGCGGCGCCGTGCGGCCCGAAGGGCCCTCCGCAACCCGCCCCTGCTCGGGAAAGGTCGACACGATACGGGCGCCTTCCGACAGCAGTCGAAGGCACCCCGCCTGCCTGTTCGCAGGGGTCATCATAGTGATTTCGGTTTGATCTCGCCTCGAATGGCTGCGGCCGAGGGGCTCCGGGTGTGATGGAGTTGCCGCGT
>JBPCRE010000246.1:0-5486 GCA_050997195.1 Thermoleophilaceae bacterium | reverse complement strand
GGGTGCCCCCACACCGCCATCCGGGACGACGTGTCGATGAACGCCCTGGCCGTCGAGGAGCTCGAGCGCCGAGAAGGGCCCCTCGAGCTCGTCTTCGTCGAAAGCGGTGGCGACAACCTCGCCGCATCCTTCAGCCCCGAGCTGGTCGACGCATCGATCTACGTGGTGGACGTGGCCGGCGGGGACAAGGTGCCACGGAAAGGGGGTCCCGGTGTGACGCGGTCGGAGCTGCTGGTCGTCAACAAGGTGGACCTGGCTCGGATGGTCGGCGCGGACCTGGCCGTGATGGAGGCCGACGCCAGACGGCTGCGGAGACGCGCCCCGGTAGTGATGGCCTCCGTCACCCGTGGAGACGGAATGAAGGAGGTGGAGTCGTGGGTGGAGAGGGCCGCCCGGCACCGTCGATGGGAGCCCGCCATATCCGACGCGCGACCAGAGGTCGAGCACCGCCACGCGGGCGAAGGCAGCCATGCCCACGGCGGCTCCCTCCATCCCCGGGAGGACGGCCGGTAGTCGCGCCGCCGCTCCGCGAGGGCCTCTTGCGCCTCCGACTTCGCTCGCGGGGGTCGCGGACGGTGATCGCCGAGCGTCACTTCCACGCCCCGCTCGGGTCGGTCCGGGCCAGCTATCCGGACGCCTCGGGCACCGCCTTCGTCGTGACGACCCACCCTGCGGGAGGAGTGCTCGGCGGCGACCGACTCGACGTACGCGTGGAGTTGGCCGAGGGCGCCCGGGCCACATTGCTCGACCAGGGAGCGACGCAGGCCTACCGCGGCTCCCCGGCGCGCCGACGGACGGTGCTCCGCGTGGCCGACGGCGCTGTGCTCGAGCACCTTCCCCACCATGTCATCCCCTTCGCCGGCTCGTCCCTGGCGCTCGAGACTCGCTTCGAGCTCGACGCCACCGGGACGCTCATCGCTTGGGATGCCCTTGCCGCCGGCCGCGTGGCGCGCGGCGAGCGCTTCGCCTTCGACCGGCTCTCGAGCAGGACCGCGCTGTTGAGGAGTGGGCTCCCGGTGGTGCGCGACGGAGTGGAGCTCGGGAGAGGCGGGGAGCCGTTCGCGGGCGCCTCCTATCTGGGCGCTGGGTACGTGGCCGCACCCATGGACCTCGCTCCCCTGGCCGACGAGATTCACGAGGCGCTGATCGGTGGCCGCGGGGTGCTGGGCTCCGCGAGCGCTCCGGTCATGGGCGTCTGCGTGGCCCGCGTCCTCTGCGAGGGCGCCCCCGAGCTCTATGAGTCACTCGGGCGTGTCCGCGCGCTGGCGCGGCGAGCGCTTGGGCTCGTTCCCGCGCCGCGGATTGCCTAGCGGCGCAGCGCGTTCGACTCGCCGCCGAACCTCGGCAGCCGCGGTTCCGAGAGCTCGACGTACGCCCCCGCGCTGAAGTCTCCCGAGAGCCTCGCCTCCGGGCCCCCTCGCCACGTCTCGACGAGGGCTTCCACCACGGCGGGATCGAACTGCGTGCCGGCGCCGCGGCGAAGCTCCACCTGAGCCTCGACATGGGTCATGGCGCGTTGGTAGGGGCGGTCGCTGGTCATCGCCTGAAAGGCGTCGCAGGCGAAGAGGATCCGGGAGCCGAGCGGAATCTCGGCGCCGGAGAGACGGTCGGGGTACCCGCGCCCGTCGAAGCGCTCGTGGCTCGAGCGGACGAGGGCGGCCACCCCTCGGAGGGCGGGCACCGCGGCCAGGATGCGCTCACCGAGCAGTGTGTGCCTGCGCATGAAGCCCCACTCCTCCTCGTCGAGAGGGCCGGGCTTGTGGAGGATCACGTCGGGAATGGCCGTCTTGCCCACGTCGTGCAGCTCGGCGGCACGGGCCACCTCGTCGGCTGCACCGGGATGCAGGCCGAGCCGATGCGCCGTCGCCGAGGCCAGCTCGGCCACCTCGCGCACGTGATCCTCGAGCTCGGGCTGGCGCTCGTGGAGGACCTGGAGCAGCAGGTCCCTCGCCTGACGCACGGCCGCCACCGGCCGCCGACGCGAGTCCTTGTCCGCGTACATCCGCTGGTCGGCCACGTGCAGGGCGCCGGAGGGCTCGTCGGCCTCCTCGGGAAGGAGCGCCACCCCGCGCGAGGCGCTCATCGAGAAGCTCGCTCCGCGCTCGGAGAGCGCTTTTCGCGCCTCGTCGACGAGGGTGTCGAGCTCATCTCCCCTTACGTCGACGATGACGCAGAACTCGTCCCCGGCCAGGCGATAGGCCTCACCCTGCGAGCCGACGCACTCGCGCAGTCCCGCGGCGAGGCGAGCGAGCATCGCGTCGCCGGCCGGGTGGCCGAACGCGTCGTTGTAGGCCTTGAAGCCGTCGAGGTCGAAGAGCACGAGTGCGCCAGGCTGGCTCGTGCTCGAGCCCATTCGGCTGCTGAGGTCCGCCATCAGCCGGCGTCGGTTGCCGAGCCCCGTGAGAGGGTCGCGGAGCGCCTCCTCGCGGCTCTCGGCCAGCAGGCGGGTGTTCTCCGAGAGGTTCAGCGCCATACGCAGGACGACGAGCGCCAAGGTCACGGTGGCCAAGAGGAGAGCGAGGGGGACGGGCTCTCCGAACGACCCGGCCACGAGCACGGCCAGAGCCCCGGCGGCGCAGGCCGCGGGCATCGCGATCACGCGCGGACCCTGTGGGTTCACGGTCGCCCCTGCCGGCGAAGGCATCCAGGCGCTCACCCCCATGAGCAGCAGGGCGCCCGGCCACAGGGCGTCGAGCGGCCCGCCCTCCACGTAGGCCCCTCGCGCGCTCTGCAGCACGAAGGTGACGTCGGCCAGCGCGGCGGTCATGAGGCCCGCGCCGATGGCGAGCCAGACGCGCCCCGGCCGCCACGCCGTGACGGCGAACACGCCGGCTACGAGGCCGAGCAGCACGAGGTCGCCAAGCGGGTAGGCCAGGTTCGTGGCGGCGGCCAGCGCGGAGCTCTCGCCCCTCGCTCGCTCCACGAAGGGGCCGAGCAGGAGTGCGGCCCCGATCGCGGCCACCCCGAGCGCGGCGATCGCCCCGTCGATCCACACCCCTCGGGGAACCCCTCCGAGGCGCTCCCGCACGAGCAGGGCGATGCCCGCGTAGGTAGCCGGGTAGAAGAGGATGAACGCGGCGTCGCCGATGGTGGGGAAGGGCGTGGGGTCGACGCCGCGCAGCACCGTCGAGAAGTGCACCTCCCCGACGAGCCACGCCATCAGCGCCAGCGCGAGCAGAGCCCACGGCGCTCTCTCGGCGGCATCGGCGGCGGCTCGGGCCGCACAGAGCAGGGCCGCGGCCAGGATGATCGCGTTGTACACCCAATCCGCGAAGAAGGAGTCGAGGCCGGCGGGGCCCACCGCCAGGTGGAGTGCGAAGGCGGCGAAGGCCACGAGGGCGGCGCCCTCGAGGATTCGGATCCCGAGCGGGACTCTCACCTCGCTCGACGGCCTCGATCCGTGCGAAGGACGATCGAGAAGGTCGTGGTCACGCCGGGGGAGAAGATCGTGGCCGCGGCCCGGGCGCGCCGAGAGCCCAGCTTCCGTCCGCGGCGCGACATCCGGACCCGCACGGTGGTCGTCGCCCCCGAGCGGCCGGCGACGACATCGCCGTCATCGGCCGCGACCGTGGGAGCGGCCACGGAGACGGAGCTCGCGCTGGGAGTCACCTCGGCCCAGGCCACGACCGTGAGGACGGCGAGGAACGCCACCAGCCCAGCGCGGTGGGTGCGATCTCGGCTCTTAAGGCTCTCCGGTCTTCCGTGACGGTTCAAGATACGTCTCCTTCTAGAGGCGCTAGAAGCTCTCCAACTTCCCCTTCATCGGCCTCCGCCCCTCCCGGCTTGAGAAAAGGTGGACGTTCATCCGCCGTTCGTGTGCCCGCCGTACCCTTGCTCGGTATGACGGTGACCCTGCTGGGAGCTAGCGCCGCCGCCACCGGGCGCTTCCGCAGGACCCATGACCGTCGCCTCCGAGGGCGGGCGTCCCCTTGAAGGTCGCGGTAATCGGTGCCTGCCTCGGAGGCCTCGCCGCCGCCCTGCGCCTGCAGGGCGCGGGGCACGAGGTAACGGTGCTCGATCGCCGCCACGGCCCGGGGGGGCGGGCCTACCAGCTGAAGGACGGCGGCTACACCTGGGATACGGGGCCCTCGCTCATAACCATGCCCTGGGTCCTCGAGGAGACCTTCGCCGCCGGGGGCCTCGACCTCGGCCGTGAGGTCACCATGCGCCCCCTGGACCCCTTCTACCGAATCTTCTGGGCCGGCGAGGAGCGCTCCCTCGACTTCTCGGGCGATCGTGAGGCCATGAAGGCAGGGATCGCCCGGTTCTCCACCCGCGACGCCGCGGCCTTCGACGGCTTCATGGAGGCGCTACGCCCCATCTACGAGAAGGGCATCCTGGCCGCCGGCCGGCAGCCCTTCCTGCGTCCTCGGGACCTCGCGCGCTTCCTTCCGACCATGCTCTACCTGCGGGCCGCCGAGCCCCTCTCCTACTTCGTGGCACGCCACTTCGAGCATCCTCGGGTGCGCGAGGCCTTCTCCTTCCACTCGCTGTTCATCGGCGGCGATCCTCACCGCGTGCCGGCCATCTACGGGGCGCTCGTGTACCTCCAGATCACCGAGGGGGTGTGGTACACCGATGGGGGGACCTACTCGCTGGTGGAGGCCATGGCTCGCACGCTCGACGTGCGCGCGGGGGTCGAGGTCGAGGCCATCGAGCACTCCGCCGGGCAGGTGCGCGGAGTGCGCCTGGCCGGCGGCGAGCGCATCCGCGCCGACGTCGTGGTGTCGAACGCCGACGTGCTCACCACCCACGAGCTGGTCGGCCGGCGAGCGCCCCTGCGCCCGCTGAGGCCCACGATGTCCTGCTTCCTGCTCTTCCTCGGAACCGATCGACCCTTCCCCAAGCTTCTCCACCACACTCTGCTCGTGGGCGGCGGATACCGCGACTTCATCACCAAGGTCACGCGCGGCTACGAGATGCCGGAGACCTTCTCGACCTACGTACACGCTCCGGCCCGCACCGAGCCCGGCATGGCGGCCGCGGGCGGGGACTCGCTCTACGTCCTTCTCCCGGTACCCAACCTCCGCGCCGAAATAGACTGGGGCGTGGCCGCTCGGGAGCTTCGTCACGCGCTCGTGCGCGACTTCGAGACCACGTTCGGCCTCGAGGGCCTCGACGCCTCGGTCCGCGTGGAGCACACGATGACCCCGGAGGACTTTCGCACCGAGCTCGGCGCGGTGGACGGCAACGCGTTCTCCGTCGAGCCGACCCTCCACCAGTCGGCCTACTTCCGCCAGCCCAACCGCGATCGCGCGCTCGCCGGCCTCTACTTCGTGGGCGCGGGGACCCACCCCGGGGCCGGGATTCCCGGGGTGCTGCTCGGGGCCGAGGTCACCACCAAGCTGATCGAGGAGGACCGTGCCGCGCTCGCGGCCTGAGCCGGGGCTGCTCGCCGAGGCCCGGGAGACCACCGAGCGGGTGGCGCGCACCTTCGCCCTCTCCTGCCGGCTGCTCCCCGCGGGCATACGCGACGACGTGTACCT
>JBPCRE010000121.1:0-8520 GCA_050997195.1 Thermoleophilaceae bacterium | reverse complement strand
CTGTTCGTCGAGGGCCGCGACGACGAGATGATCGTGTCCGGGGGAGAGAACGTCTTCCCCCAGGAGGTCGAGGACCTGCTGGCCCGCCACTCGGAAGTGAGCGACGTGGCCGTGGTGGGCGTCGAGGACGAGCGCTTCGGCCAGGCGCTCACGGCCTTCGTGGTGGCCCGGGACACGGGCCTCTCGGAACGGGACGTACAGGACTACGTGAAGGAGAACCTGGCCCGCTTCAAGGTGCCCCGCGAGGTGCGGTTCCTCGACGAGCTGCCGCGGAACGCGACGGGCAAGGTGCTGAAGCGCGAGCTCGTGGAGTAGGCGGGGCCCCGGCGGGGCCGGCCTACTCGGTGGCCGGCTGCCGGGCGCCCGCCCGGGCCCCACGCCGCGCCGCCCGGGCCGCCCGAACGGCCCGCCGACGCCCGCCTTCCTGAAGCCCCCCGTAGAGGCTGCGGATCTCCTCGAAGATCACCTCCGAGGCGGCCATCGCCTGGTCACGGGTGGGGTGCTCGACGCGCTCGAAGCGAAAGGGGGTGCCGTACTGGATGGTGACCTTCGGGAACTGCAGTCGCTTCCAGTCGCGCACCTTGGCCGAGCCCGCGATGGCGGTGGGCACCACGGGCGCGCCCGTCTCCAGGGCCAGCCGGCCGATGCCCGCCTTGGGCTCGCCGAGCTCGCCGGTGCGCGAGCGCCCGCCCTCGGCGTACATGGTCACCACGCCGCCGCGCTCGAGGATGGTGCGCGCGGTGACGAAGGCCTCCTGGTCCCCGTGGCCGCGCATCACCGGAAACACCCCGCCGTGGGTGTAGATGAACTGCATCGGCGGTTTGAAGAGCTGGGACTTGGACATGAAGTGCATCTTGCGACGCAGGAAGATGGCGGCGAAGAAGTGGTCGAGGAACGAGAAGTGGTTCGGCGCCACGATGGCCGGGCCGTAGTCCGGGACCTGGTGAGAGTCGATGCAGCGGGCGCGGAAGAGCAGCAGCAGGTAGGGGGTCAGCGCCATGCGCGTGAGCTCGTAGGTCCATCCCGCCCGCTGGCGCCGAGTGCGCTCGTGGAAGGGCGTGAAGTGCTCCGCCGGCCGCGTCTCCTTGTACTGCTGCGCCTTCATGTGCCCGTCCCCTTTTCAAGCCCTCGGTCCGCTTCACCGCGGACTCTTTCGCATGTTCACCGGAAGGGCCTCGACGTTACCCGTCCGCCCTCCCGTGCGGCGCCAGGCGGACCGGTGTTGGAGCTCCCCGACGTGCTCGCCACGCCCCGAGCACGTCGCGGAACCGGCGCGCGCGATGCGAAGCCCCGAAGCGTGCGGCCGGTGACCCGGTGCGAAAGGTCGAGCTCGACCTCGCGGAGGCGATGGCCGGCCCGCAGGGCGTCCACCGTCGTCCCCACCTCCATCCCGAAGCCGCGGGCGAAGGGAAGCACCGCGGGTACACCGCGGGTATCCTGGCGCACCCGCGACACAGGAGGACGCTTGGCCGACGTCGAGGCCCACATCACCGGGACGGTCTGGAAGATCGAGTGCGAGGTCGGTCAGGAGGTGGCCGAGGGCGACACGCTGGTCACCATCGAGTCGATGAAGATGGAGATGCCGGTCGAGGCCGAGGACCCCGGCCAGGTCAAGGAGATCGTCTGCGCGGAGGGCCAGGCGGTGTCCGAGGGCGACACGCTCGTCGTCCTTGAGTAGCGCTCCGTCCTCCGAGGTGCGCGAGCTCGCCTCTGGAAAGCTCCGCGTGGACGAGCCGGCGCCCGGCGTGGCTCGCCTCACCATCGCCAACCCGGCGAAGCGCGGCGCGCTCGACCACGAGATCCTCGACGCGCTGACCGCCGAGCTCGGTCGACTCGACGCACGCTGCCTCGTGCTCACCGGCGAGGGTCCGGTGTTCTCGGCCGGCTACGACATCGGGGACTTCGAGGACGACGCGGCCTTCTCCGAGGCGGCGGAGAGGCTCGTGGCCCATCCCTTCACCGAGGCCATCGAGGCGCTCGAGGCCTATCCCTATCCGGTGATCGCCGCCCTGAACGGCCACGCCATCGGGGGCGGGCTCGAGCTGGCGGTCACCTGCGATGTGCGCCTGGCGGCGGGGGGAGTCAGGCTGGGGATGCCGCCGGTCAAGATCGGGCTCATCTACTCCCATACGGGCCTCCGCCGCTTCATCGAGGTGTGCGGAGTGGCCAACACCAACGAGCTCTTCCTGGTGGGCCGCACCGTGGACGCCGCCCGCGCCGAGCGCATGGGCCTCCTCAACCAGGTGGTCGAGGTCGAGCGGCGCTCTCCCTGGCCGCCGAGTCGGCCGCGGGTGCCCCGCTCTCGCTCGCGGGGAACAAGCGCGCGATCCGCACGCTGCGGCGGGCGGCCTCGGCGCTCCCGACCGAGGCGGAGGAGGAGCTGGTGCGGCTGCGTGAGTCGTGCTTCCGCTCCGAGGACTTCCGGGAGGGCGTGCGGGCCTTCGCGGAGAAGCGCGCGCCGGAGTGGAAGGACCGCTGACGTAGAGGCGGTCAGGCTCAGCCCAGGGCACCTCGCAGATCGACCGCGAGGCCCGGATCGAGCAGGTCGCGGTCGGCTGATAGCAGCTTGCGCCCAACGCGGCGGGCGATCACCGCGTACGAGGAGTCGTAGAAGGTCAGGTCGTGCTCAAGCGCGAGCTGCGCCGCCGCGCGGTGGTCGTCGACGGTCAGATCGACCGGTTCACCGCAGATCTCGAGCAGCAGACCCAATGCCGCGGCGATCTGATCCGCCGTCCACCCCGACCGCCGCGTCAGGACGTTCCCTACCTCATGGATCGCCAGCGCGGTGGTGACCATGGTCAGCCGCTCGATAGCCGAGCGCGCCAGCGCCCCGTCCGGTTCGCGGTCAACGGGCAGGAACCACTTGAGTGCGACGCTCGCGTCGACGACCCATCCAGTGAGGGCGGCGGCCGGTGGTGTCACCCGTCGCGCAGCCGCTCGGCGCGAACGAGCTCGGCGGCGTCGAGTGGACCGCGCCAGCTACGGCTGAGATCGTCGAGATCCGAGAGCACGGCGCCGCGCTCGCGGCGCAACAGACCCAGCTCTCGGCGCGCGGCCGCTTGCAGCATGGCACTGCGCGTCGTCCTTCGGCGGGCGGCCTCCGCGTCGAGCGCCTCGAGCAGGTCGTCGGGGATGGAGACCATCACCTTGGACATCGGGTGAGTATATCCAGGGAGCAATACCCAGGTTCATCAGCATCAGGGACTCGTCCGAGCGCCTCCCTAGCGTCCCAGCCGTGGTCACCGACATCGAGGAGCGCCTCGATGAGCTTCGCGCTCGAGGCCTCTACCGCTCCATGCGCCTCGTGTCCGGGCCTCAGGGTCCGCACGTCCTGCTCGACGGGCGACCGGTGCTGCTGCTCTGCTCGAGCAACTACCTCGGCCTGGCCGACCACCCGAGGGTCCGGGAGGCCGCCGCCGAGGCGGCCATGCGCTGGGGGGCCGGAGCCGGAGGGACGCGGCTCGGGTCGGGCACGATGACCGTGCACCGCCGCCTCGAGGAGCGGCTCGCCGACTTCCACGGCACCGAGCGCTGCCTGCTCTTCGGGTCGGGGTACCTCGCCGGGCTGGGACTGGTGCCCGCACTGGCGCGCGAGGGAGAGGTGGTGTTCTACGACGAGCTCTGTCACGCAAGCATCGTGGACGGCTGCCGGCTGGCCGGGGCGGATTCCTTCGCCTACCGCCACGGGAACCTCGACCACCTCGAGTCGGGCCTCCGCCAGGCCGGCCGTCGCGGCAGCCTGATCGTCACCGAAGGCGTGTTCGCCACCGACGGTGACCTCGCGCCGCTGGCGGGGCTCGTGGATCTCGCCCACGGGCACGACGCCCGGCTCATGGTCGACGAGTCGCACGCGGTGGGTGCGCTCGGGCCGGGAGGGCGCGGGGCGGCAGCTCTCGCCGGACTGGAGGACGAGGTCGACGTGCTGGTGGGCGCGCTCGGGAAGTCGCTCGGCAGCTACGGGGCCTACGCGTGCTGCGACGCTCAGAGCGCCCGTCTGCTGGCCAACACGGCGCGCACGCTCACCTGCTCCACCGCCCTTCCTCCGCCGGCCGTGGCCGCCGCCCTCGCCGCTCTCGAGATCGTGGAGGCGGAACCGAGTCGCGTCGAGCGCCTGGCCCGCAACGCGCGGGTGCTGCGCGAGACGCTGATCATGGAGGGAGAGGTAGGCCCCGTCTCGGAGACCCACATCCAACCCGTCCGGCTCGACTCGGCTCAGAGCGCGCTGGCCGCCTCGGACCTGGCCCTGCGCGACGGCCTGCTCGTGCCGGCCCCGGCTCCCTCCGAGGCCGCGTCGGCGCTCAGGCTGACGGTGATGGCCTCGCACACCAAGGGCGAGCTGCGATCGGCCGCCGGCGCACTGTCGGAGATCGTCAGAAGGCAGCGGTATCTCGAGGGCGCTCCTCGGGTGACCTCGGTCGAAAGCGCTCCGGCGCTCTTCGACGGGTTGCGCGAAGCGGCCTGAGGCCGCTTTGTAGGCTGAATCTCCGCACGCCCTAGAAGGAGGGCCCATGGCTCGCCGTCAAGCCTGGACCCTCACCGCCGTCTGCATGGGCACGTTCCTCCTGCTGCTGAACGTGACCATGCCGGCCGTCTCGCTGCGGGCCATCGGGGAGGACCTCGGCGGCGACTTCGCCGACTCGCAGTGGGTGATCAACGCCTACGCGCTCACGCTCGCCTCGGTTCTGCTCACCGCCGGAGCCATCGCCGACCGGTTCGGGCGCAAGAGAGTCTTCGTCGCGGGGCTCGCGTTCTTCACCGTGACCTCCGTGCTCTGCGGGCTGGCCACCTCGCCGCTCTTCCTCTCGTTGGGTCGCGCGGCCCAGGGAGTGGGCGCAGCCACCCTGTTCGCCACCTCACTCTCGCTGATCGCCTCGGAGTTCACCGGGCCCGAGCGCGGCCGAGCGCTCGGCGTGTGGGCCTCGGTCGTGGCCGCCACCGTGGCCGTCGGACCCCTCATGGGCGGCGCTCTCACCGAGGCGCTCGGCTGGCGGTGGATCTTCTTCGCCAACGCGCCCCTCGGGGTGATCGCCATCCTCGTCGCGGCGCGCCACGTGACCGAGTCGCACGATCCGGTGGCCCGGCGTGTCGACGTGCTCGGCTTCCTCACGCTGGGCGGGACCCTGCTGCTCCTGCTCTACGCCCTGGCCAGCGGCAACCTTGCGGGGTGGGACAGCACGTTGGTGATCTCGCTGCTCGCGGGATCGGCCGCGCTGTTCGGGGCGTTCCTCCTGGCCGAGCACCTGCAGCGCCAGCCGATGCTCGACCTCGCGCTCTTCGCCAAGCCGAGCTTCTCGGGCGCGGCGCTGGCGGCCTTCACCATGCACGCCTCGATCATCGCCAGCACGATCTACATCACGCTGTACCTGCTGAACGTGCTCGACTACTCACCTCTTGAGACCGGGCTCGCGCTGCTGCCCTTCGCCGTCGCCTCGCTGGCGGCGGCGCCGCTGGCCGGCCGGCTCTCCAACCGGCTTCCCGCTCGGGCGCTGCTCTCCGGAGGGCTGCTCCTGGTGGCCGTCGGGCTGCTGCTCATGACCGGCACGGAGGCCGACTCGAGCTGGACGGTGCTCCTGGCCGGCTCCGTCGTGGCGGGCGCGGGGCTCGGCTTCGTCAACCCGCCCCTCGCGCGCACCGCCCTCGCGGTGGTCCCACCCCAACAGTCGGGCATGGCCTCGGGCGCGTCCAACACCTTCCGGCAGATCGGCGTGGCCGCGGGCGTCGCCGGACTCGGCGCGATCCTTCAGGCCCGAGTGACCTCCGGCGTAGCCGAGGCGATGGCGGCCACGCCGGCGGCCTCGCGCGCCGAGGCCCTCGGCGACATGGTGGCCTCAGGCCAGACCGAGCGGGCCATCGCCTCGGTGCCGCCCGGCCTCCGCGAGACGCTCGGCTTCGCGGCCCGGGACGCCTTCGCCGGCGCGCTCGGCGAGGTCTTCGTGATCGCCGCGGCGGTGGCCCTCGCCGGTGCCGTGCTGGTGCTGGTGCTGGTGCGGGCTCGGGACCTTGCTCCGGCGCCGGCGCCCCCGGTGGACGCGCACGTGGCCACGGGGGGCGAAGCGCCGGCCTGAGGTCACCCTCCCGCCTGCGCCGCCTTCTTGCGCTCGGCCTCGGCCTCGCGCAGCTCGATGCGCCGGATCTTGCCGGTCAGCGTCTTCGGCAGGTCGTCGACGAACTCGATCTCCCGGGGGTAGGCGTAGGCGGAGAGGTGCTCGCGCACGAAGCCCTTGATCTCCTTCTCGGTCTCCTCGCCGGCCTCGTGGCCCTCGGCCAGGACGATGAAGGCCTTGACGACCATGCCGCGGCTCTCGTCCGGTGAGGCCACGGCGGCGGCCTCGAGCACGGCCGGATGCTCTACGCACGCCGACTCCACCTCGAAGGGCCCGATGCGGTAGCCGGCGGAGATGATCACGTCGTCGGCCCGGCCGGCGTACCACACGTAGCCGTCCTCGTCCTGCTGGGCGGCGTCCTTGGTGTGGTACCACTCGCCGCCGAACTCCTCCTCGGTCTCCTCCGGACGATTCCAGTAGCCGAGCGGATAGTGCGGGTTCGAGCGCGCGCGCAGGCAGATCTCTCCGCGGTCGCCCGGCTCCACGGGGCGCTCGTCCTCGTCGAGGAGCGCCACCTCCCAACCGGGCATGGGAAGTCCCATCGAGCCCTCGCGCACCTCGACGGTCGGAAAGTTTCCGCACAGCGGGTAGGACTCGGTGAGGCCGTAGTAGTCGAGCACGGTGATCCCGTACTGCTCGCGAAACCAGCGTATGACCTCCGGGTTCAGCGGCTCGCCCGCGGAGCACGCGATGCGCAGGTCGGGCAGCGGATAGTCCTGCCCGGCGTTGGTGAGCGCGGTCATGGCGCGCAGGGCGGTGGGCGTGGTGAACAGGTTCTGCACGCCGTACTTGACCAGGAAGCGCAGCTGGTCCTTGGGGTCGAAGCCGCCCTTGCGAGCGAACACGAGCTGCGTCGCGCCGTAGCGCCACGGTCCGAGCAGCGGGGCGATCCCCGCCGCCCACGCCCACTCGCCCATCCCGTGGAAGAGCTCGCCGTCGCGCACGTCGTGGCAGAACTCGAACTCCTCGTGGGCCAGGAGATAGCGGTGGGCGTGGAGGATGCCCTTGGCGGCGCCCGTGGTGCCCGAGGAGTAGTAGAGCTGCGCGGGATCCTCGGCGGAGGTGCCGGCTCCGTCGTACTGCGCCGCCGCCCGCTCGAGCTCCGCGGCGAGGTCGAAATCGCCCTCCTCGCGCTCGCCGCCGTCGGGCGAGTCGAGCACGAACACGATCTCCGCGAGCCCATCGGGGATGCGGTGGCGGTTGGCCGTGTCGGTCACGAGCACCCTGGCCTCGGAGTCCCGCAGGCGGTGGGTGATGGCGTCGTTGCCGTAGAGCACCGACATCGAGAGGAGGATGGCGCCGGAGCGGTAGGTGCCGAGGAACACCGCGGCCGTCTCGGGCAGCGAGGGGAGCAGGGTGGCCACCCGGTCGCCCTTCTCCACCCCGTGGGCCTCCAGCACGTTCGAGAACTTCCGCGAGAGGTCCTGGAGCTCGCCCCACTCGACGCGGCGCTCGGTGCCCAGATGGTCCTCCCAGAGCATCGCGAGCTTCTCGCGCGGGTGCTTGTCGCACACGTCCTCAGCGATGTTGTAGCGCTCGGGCACCTCCCAGGAGTGCGCGGCGACCATGTCCTCGTAGCTGCCGACCTCGTACTTGCGGTGGCTCATGTCTCTCCCTTCGGTGGGCCGCGCCGTCTCACGGCCCGACTTGGGTGACACTACCGCCGCTCCCACCATCTCGCACGGGACCTCGCAGCCCGCGCGCGCGTGAAACCGGCGGGCTGTTGCGACGTCGAGGCAGGCGCCCACCGAGCCCGCGCCCACAACAGCGGAACGTACATCACCGAACGATGTATGCTTGCGCTCATGGCCGCCCGGCGGACGCAGATCTACCTCGACGACTCGCTCCGAGAGGGCATCGATCGGCTGCGAGCCCGAGACGGTCGCAGCATGGCGGAGATCGTTCGGGATGCTCTCGAGCGATACCTGGCCGAGGAGCAGCGCAGGGAACGCGCCCTGGCGGAGGTGGCCTACGAGTGGGTCGGCGGGTGGGCCCGTGAGGGGCGCGACGACGACACGCGCGCCGAGCTCGACCGCCGCGCCGCCCGCCTCGGATACTGATGCCGGGCGCGCTGGTCGACGCTGACGTGCTGATCGACGCCCTGCGAGGGGACACCGCCGTCCCGGAGCGCATCGACCGTGCGGCGGAGAGACTTGGGCGCCACCTTTCGGTGGTTACGGCGGCTGAGCTTCGGGCGGGGGCGAGAGGCGACGATCCCGCGGTGGCACGGCTGCTCGGCGACTTCCGCATCGTCTCGCTGGCCCTGCCGACCGCTGAGCACGCCGGCCGCCTGCGTCGCGAGTTCGGCGCCAGTCACGGAACCGGTTTGATCGACGCCATCCTCGCCGCCACGGCGCTCGAGCAGTCGCTGACCCTCGTGACCAACAACCGACGCCATTTCCCGATGCCGGGGCTC
>JBPCRE010000073.1:0-7263 GCA_050997195.1 Thermoleophilaceae bacterium | reverse complement strand
CCGGCTGAGCCACCACGCAGTCTCCCGCGCGCTGTGGCGAATGACTGCCCCAGGTACGCAGCCGGCAACGGTCGTCGCTGTCCTTCTGGAAGCTCTCCTCGCACCCCATCACGGTGACGGGTTCTGCAAAGCGACTCAGTCGGCCGGCGTAATCGCGAGCCGCGCTCATGTCCCGGCCCCGCTTTCGGTGAGCCGGACTCGGGCCGCGACACTCGAGGCTGTGGCGAGTCGCCTACCCGGCTCTACATCGACCTCGCCTTGAGGTACCTCCGGATCTCTGGAACCTGAATAAAGACGACGACGGCGAAGACCAGCAACAGTAGGACGCCAAGGACGATGAAGACGATGGCAAAAGCGCTCATAAGACACCCTCCCTTCCGCCCGCGCGCGCAGCCCGATGGGCGTGGGGGCGAGTTTTGCGCGACTACATCGCGCCTGTAGGTACGTGCGGGAAGTCCCGCAACTGGCTGGGTATCATACTGCCGATCCACCCCGCTGGCGTTCGCCGGGTCAAACACAGACCCAGGGCGGCTCAGAGAGACCTGGCGGCCGAGCTCGCGGAAGCGGCGATCTTGGGCTCCTCGCTACTGCGCGTGCGCCTTGACGTGATAGCGGTCGAAGGTGATCTCCGCCTCGGGCAGGTGCTTGAGCGTCCCGGCCAGGAAGGCCTCCGACATGTCCTGGCAGATCTCGGTGACCTGCTCGGCGCCGCCGCCGTGGGCCTCGAGGTCCTCCGCGAAGCGCTCGACCACGCTCTGGTCGCGACCGGGCGTGGCGAAGATCGCGCGTGGGCGGTCGAGGTAGGCGAAGACCGAGACGCAGTCCTGGCCGCGGCGAAAGCTCGTCTCATCGAGCCCCACCCGGCGCACGCCCGAGAGCTCCTGCGCGGCCCGGGCCGCCTCGACGTAGTGGTGGACGACGCGCCAGACGCGCGTGTCGTGCTCGGCGATCAGCGAGGCGAGCGCCCTGACCGGCATCTCCTTGCAGGGCGTCATCACGAGCGCCTCGAACAGCAGCGTGAAGCCCGAGCGCGCGCGCGCCCACGAGAGCCTGACCTGGCGCACGCCGTGCTCGGGGCAGCGGACGCGCGGCACGCGCGCGCTGAGGTAGGCCTCGTGCTGGAATAAGTCGAGGTGGCGAGCTGATCGCTCCGCCTGCGACAGCGGTTGAGTCGACGATGCTGCAACCTAGGTGGCCCGCGGGTGTGCGCCGGGCCTGGTTGCCGTAGAACTCCGAGCATGGCCGCGGCCGAGGCCACGATCGTCGACGCCGGTGGGCGCGATTTGCGCGTGTCGAGCCCCGATCGCGTGATCTTCCCGATGACCGAGCGCTCAGGCGCGGTCACCAAGCTCGACATCGTCAACTACTACCTCGCCGTGGGGGACGGCATCATGCGCGCGCTCGCGCGGCGGCCGACGACGCTTGAGCGCTGGCCGAAGGGCGTGCACCCCGGCATCGTGGTCTCGACCCGCGAGAAAGGCGGCGGCGACGCCTTCTTTCAGAAACGCGTCCCACGCGGAGCTCCGGACTACTTAGAGACCGCCCGGATCGAGTTCCCGTCGGGTCGCCACGCGGATGAGATCTGTCCCACGGAGGTGGCCGTAGTCGGCTGGGCGGCCCAGATGGGCACGATCACCTTTCACCCGTGGCCGGTTCGCGGCGACGACGTAGACCATCCGGATGAGCTGCGCATCGACCTGGACCCGCAGCCAGGCACGGACTTCGCCGACGCCGTGCGCGTCGCCGCCGAGGCACGCGTGCTCTTGAACGAGCTCGGCTACACCGGCTTTCCGAAGACCTCGGGGGGCCGAGGTGTCCACGTATACGTCCGGATCGCGCCACGCTGGACGTTCACGGACGTCCGCCACGCCGCGATCGCCTTCGGGCGTGAGCTCGAGCGGCGTCTGCCAGGCGAGGTGACGACCAGGTGGTGGAAGGAGGAGCGGGGCGAGCGCATCTTCATCGACTACAACCAGAATGCGCGCGATCGCACCATCGCGTCGGCCTATAGCGTACGGCCGAAGGCGGGTGCCCCGGTCTCCGCACCGCTCACGTGGGACGAGCTCCCCGACGTAGCGCCCGAGGACTTCACGGTCGCGACGATGCCGGCGCGCTTCGCCGAGGTAGGCGATCGCCACGCCGCGATCGACGACGCCGCTCACTCACTGCAGCCGCTGCTGGACCTCTACCAGAACGACGCCTCCGAGGGACACGCGGACATGCCTTATCCCCCCGACTATCCGAAGATGCCGGGAGAGCCCAAGCGCGTGCAGCCCTCGCGCAATCGCGACCGCCCACGGTAAGGGGACCGCGCGGACTCACGAGAGCTCGAATCGAGCCCTGAGCGCGTCGGGTGTTCGGGGGGCGGACCGTTACGTCGACTGCGGCAGCGCGGCCGGGCCGGGCCTGGCCGCCGGAGCCGAGGGCGGCGGCACGACCGGCCCGATGCCCCCGTCCGGCGCCTCGTCCAGGTCGACGATCACCGGTGCGTGATCGCTCGGCCCGCTGCCCTTGCGGGCTTGGCGGTCTACCCATGCCGCCCGAACGCGGCCGGCGACCGTCGCGCCGGCCAGGACCAGATCGATCCGCATGCCGAGGTCCCGATGGAACATCCCTGCGCGGTAGTCCCAGTAGGTGAACACCGCGCAAGCCGTGCGCCTGCAGCTCCGCCAGCGCCGCCCGCTCGCACCTCATCGAGCGCACGATCCGTCAGCGCCGGGCGAGCGTGTTCCGCTCTCGCTCGGGACAGCGGGCGCACAGCTTCGGCGCCGGCGACCGGGAAGCGATGAGCTAGCCCTCGGCCCCCGGGGGGCTTTGCCTCAGCCCGCGTTTCGCGGGTTGCCCGTGGCCTGTCCCTCTTCGCCGGGCACGCCCGGCGTCTCCTCGGCCTCGGGTCGGGCGCTCTTGGCATCGTCCTCGGGAACCTCGCCGGTGGGCGCGTTCTCGGGAAGCTGGTCGGACTCCTCCTCGGCGCTGCTTTCTCGTTCCATGACAGGCAGGATACGTCGTTGCTCAGGGAGCGCCGTCGGCGGAGGCCATCAGGACGTCCGGGGCAACGCCCACACGGCGCAGCTCGGCGGCCGCGAGCTCGGAATACCGGCCCTCATCCAGGTCCCTCCACGGGGTACGCGATACCCGCCAAAGCTCTCGGTAAGAGCTGATGCGCGGCGCGGTGGGCGAGGAAGCGCTCGAGGAGCGGGTCCCCAGCCCCTTCCGAGAGCACCCGCTTCACGGAATGGATCTCGACCGCGCGGCCGATGACGACCGGGCTCCCGGTCTGCAGCGACCCGACGATCTCGCCGAGGCTCGGCACCGGGGTCGAAGCTCACGTCGCGCCGGTGGCCGACTTCCCGGAGGAGCGAGGCACGTACGGCGGCGGCGTGTTAGGCTCGCCGCGTTCGGTCGGGTCACCGTCAGTCGTATCGTCGGTGAGCAGGTGGTTGGGGAGTAGGGCTGGGCCTAAAGGGGGGATTGCACGGTGCGTTGGGGGCGGAGAGCATGATCGGCTGGATTGTGGGGATCTCACTCGGCTTGGTCGTGGTGGTCATCGTCGTGGTGCTCGTGGCCACGCTCATCATCACCGCCTCCCTGATCCGCACCGAAGCGCGCGAGGCGCGCGACTCGCTTCGGCGGATACGCGAAGCCACCGCTCCGCTCCATGGGGTCGACGGCGTGAACGCCTCCGCCACGCGCTTCCTCGACGCGGCGAGGGCTGCGCGAACGGCCCTGGGAGGATGAGATGAACACCGGTATATGGGCCGCAACCCTTGTCGGCGGAGTCGTTGTGCTCATTGCCGTGACCGGCCTCCTGACGGCGCTCTACTTCTTGGTTCGAGGCATCGATGCGGCCGTCGATTCGCTCATCGAGCCGGGAGCGGATGTCAAGTCCAACACCGCCAAGGTCAACGACCTCCTGACGACAGCGGCCGTGCTGAACGCGATCAAGGAAGAAGCCCTGATTCACGACGACTTGCTGGCGAAGCGATGAGTACCAGCCTGCTCACGGTCTTGACCCTCGTCGAGATCGTCGCTCTCGTCGCCGTGCTGGCTCTCTTCCTTCACCTGCTGGCCGGGCGCCTGCGCGCGATCGCCGAGAAGCTCGCGATGCTCGGAAGCGACGTGTCGGAAATCGGGAGGGATCTCGGCATCTTGAACGTGGGCGCGCCGGTGATCAACAAAAGGCTGCGAGCCATAGTCGAGGTGCTCCGGGGCCTGGGCGATAAGGCCGAGCAACTCCCGAGCGCTGGACGATGAGGGCCGGGAGAGAGCCATGATCCTGTTGTGGATCGGCAGCGCCGTACTGCTCCTGGTGATCGTTCCCGTCGTAGTCCTGCTACTCAGGCGGGTCTTGGAACCCGTCGAGGAGATCGAGAGCGCGGTACACGCCCTAAGGGCGGAAGCCGAGTTGATCGTCGCGCTCCTCGATGCGGTCGACGCGCTCCCGGAGACGCGAAGCCTGGTAGGGCAGACGGGCTCCGGCGCATCGCGGTATGGCGCGGCGCTCGACAAGGTCTTGTAGGTCATGGGAGGAGTGCAATGACAGCTGCCATCGTCGTGACGATCGTCGTAGTACTGCTCACCGTTCTCGTGCTCGCGTTGTACTTGCTCAAGATCTCGTTGACGCTCGCCCGCGCTCTCGCCGGGTTGAGGGCGGTCAACAAGAGCCTCAAGGCGATCCCCGCAAAGGCCGAGCCGGCCGGGCCGATCCTCGAGGCTGTGAGCGCCGATCTCAGCGACGCGAGTGCACTGTTCGAGGACCTGCTCAGTCGAAAGCGGCAGGGCGCGCCGGGGCCCGCGGGCCTAAAGCCTCCGGGGCCCGGGACGCTTTACTAAGCCTGAATCCACCGTTCCTGACGCTCGCCAGCTTCCGCGGGCACCTTAGGGCTGGTAGATGAACAAGTAGTACGGCCGGTCGCGCTTCCGATGACTGTGCGCCAATGTCGAGAAAGTCCCGATGGACGTTTGATAGACCGGTGGCGAGCAGCGCGATCGTATCGGCCTTCGCTGTGATGGAAGGCGGCTTGCTTCGAAGTCTCAGCGACCGCACTCGACGGCCGCGCGCGTCGGATCGTCAAGTACGTCGACATGCTCGCGGCCGGCGAGAAGCCCTATCCCTAGGGCAGTGGTCCCGAAGGCGTCGGCGCGGCTGGCCTGGGCGGTCGAGCACCTCGACGTGCAGCCGGAGGACCGGGTGCTCGAGCTCGGGTGCGGCCACGGTGGCGGTCACGCTGATCCTCGCCGTGCACTTCCCGCCGCTTCTCCGCGGGCGGCCCGACCGAGAGCTCGGCGTGGTCCGGGGCCACCTCGTCGAGGGCGGCGCGCTCCACGTGGTCGCTCAGCCGCTCGAAGCCGACAGGGCCGCAGCCACCGCCGCTGCGCTCGTCTCCAGGCTCGACGAGAACGGCTTCGCGATCGGCTCGGTGCTCATCGAGCAGGTGGGGACCGGGCCGGCCGTCTGCGTAGTCGCACGCCCGCGGTAGGCGGGGCGCGCCGTCGCATCCGGCTCAGCGCCCGCGCGTCCGCCCGAGCCGTGGCCGCCAGGCGCGCTGGTTGGTCAGGCCGTAACGGCGGGCGGTGCCCGGGAGCTGGGCATGCATGGCGTGGGCCCAACGATGGACGACCTCGTGGCGGTAGGCCTCCAGGGGCCACGCGGCGGAGTCGCCGCGGGGGCCGATGGTGGCCACCGCCCCGTTGCCGGCCGCAAGCGCGCGAGCTTGGCCCTCTGGCATCCGGTCGTCGGCGGTAACGAGCACCCAGGCGCCGAGCTGAGCATCGAGACGGTCCAGGAGATCTGAGTCCGAGCTGCCCCGGAGCCCGAGCGACGAGACGCTCTTCGCGGGCCTTCCGCGGCGGGCGAGCTCCACGGCCAGCCGCTTGTCGAGGCTCTCGTCGATGACCAGCGTCCGAGCGGGTGCGCCCGCCACCGCTACGCCGCCTCGAGGAGCTCGACCGCGCGCCACCACCGGCGAGCGTCGGCGATCTCGTCGTGGGTGAGGTCGTAGCCGTCGACGAGCTCTTCCACGCCACCGGGAACGGACGCCAGCTCCACGACGTCCTCGACGGCTATGCGCCGGCCCCGGACGCTCGGGCGTCCGCCGAGGCGCTCGGGATCGACCTCGACGTGCTGCAGCTCGGGATCGAGGCGTACGACCCAGCCTCCTCGGCTGAGCTGCCCGCGGATGGCCTCCAGATTCTCGACCTCGACGACCCGTTGCCAGCCGCGGTCGCTGACCTCGTACGTCGCCTCTTCCGCGCGCACGACGACGCGCGCCGCGCCGGCGCCCGACAGGGTCGCGAGCGGTGCGTCGCTCAGCGGCCAGTCGCCGTACTCGCCGAGCTCGCCGATCGCCCGCCTGATGTCGCGGTGGGTCACACCGCGGTCGAGCAGCTCGTGCACGACCATCGCCTCGGCAACGTCCTGGTAGCTGTAGAGGTGCGGCGAGCCGGTGCTCACCGAGCTCCTGATGTAGCCCCATCGCGCCCACTGGCCCAGGGTGCTGCCGGAGACGCCGGCGAGCTGCCCGGCCTCCCAGGCGAGATAGCGACCCCGGGGCGGCACGCGGGTGGCGGTTCCCACTCGGAGAGCGTACGCCAGGTCCACCGCACGAGAACCGCGCGCCCTCCGGTGGGAGACGTTCGGCAGCGGTGAGAAGATGACGCGCGTGAGCGCTCAAGCCGCACGCCGAAAGCGGCCGTTGTCGGTCACCCTCGTGGCCGTGCTGGCCCTCGCGGTCGCCGTGTACAGCGCGGCCTACGGCGTGCTCGCCGTTCGCGGCGACCCCGGCGGCGAACGGCTGGCCGACGGTGTCTTTCACCTCGCGCTCGGAGTCGGGGCCCTCGCGGCGGCTCTCGGCGCCTTCCGCATGCGCCCGTGGGGGTGGGCGGTGTTCATGACCTGGGCGGTCATCGGCCTGACCCACCAGATCCTCCGCTACCTGTTCTTCGGGGACCCCAACTACGCGGACATGGCGAAACACCTTCGTCGTGCTGGCCCTGAGCCCCCTCGACGTGCAGGTGGCCTTCGGATTACGGCACACCGAGAATGTCCAACTTGGCCGACCCAGCAGAAATCCCGTCGACGGCGAGTGAGCGCACAACGACGTCGAATTCTTCGGGCGGTGGGAATCCTCTCGGAGGGATCCTGTCGTAGTAGACAAGCTCGAGGTACGACAACCAGCCGTCCTCGACGAAGAGAATCACCTCGAGAGGAGCTCCTCCATCGCCGTTCTCTGCTTGGAGCTCGACGGGGAAGGGTCGCCAGGA
>JBPCRE010000062.1:0-36314 GCA_050997195.1 Thermoleophilaceae bacterium | reverse complement strand
GGCCGGTGGTCGGGCGCCCGCCGCGGTGGCGCGTGGCCTTGCGGCCGTGCTCGCGCACGCTCCGCGGGCCCCCGGCTTCCTCGCGATCTCGACGCTCCGGGGCGTGGACCGCGCGCGGCTCGGCCACGCTGTGCCCGCGGTGCGGGCGCTGGCCATCGGCTCGCTCTTGGTCGCCGTGTTCGGGGCGCTCTTCGCCAGCGCCGACGAGGCCTTTGCCCGGCTGGCGCCCGATCTCACGCCCGAGTGGAGTCCCGAGATGGCAGTGGCCCGCACGGCCGTCTTCGCGCTCGCCGCCTGCCTGGCCGGCGCGCTGGCGTTGAGCGGACCGCGATTCGCCCGGAGCCCCGGCGGCGCCGGCGGGTTCGCCGGCGGGCTGCCGCGAATCGACCTGCGCGCCGCCACGGTTGAGGACTCCGGTCAGCGCCGCCTCACCCCTCTCGAGTGGATCCTTCCCCTCGCACTTCTCAACGGACTGTTCGCCGCGTTCGTGGCGGTGCAGGCCACCACGATCTCGGGCGGAGCCGCTCGCGTGCTCGAGACCGCGGGCCTCACCTACGCGGAGTACGCGCGGGAGGGCTTCGGCCAGCTCGTGGTGGCTGCGGCGCTCACCCTGGTCGTTGTCGCTACCGCCCCGCGGCTGAGCCACCGGCCGCTTCCTCGACACGAGACGCTCCTGAAGGCCCTCCTCGGTGGGCTGTGCGTGCTCACCCTCGCGATCCTCGCCTCGGCCCTGCACCGTCTCGGCCTCTACGAGGCCGCCTTCGGCTTCACCCGCGCTCGGGTGGCCGGCTACGCCTTCGCCCTCTGGCTCGGGGCGCTCTTCCTGCTCGTCCTCGGCGCCGGCGCCCTCGGGCGAGGCGCGGCGCTGCCCCGGGCGGCCGTGGCCCTCACCGCGGGAAGCCTCGTGCTCTTCACCCTGGCCAACCCCGACGGCATGGCGGCGAGCGGCAACGTGGAGCGCTACGAGCGCACCGGCCGGATCGACGCGGAGTACCTGTCCGGGCTCAGCGCCGACGCGGTGCCTGCCCTCGCCGCGCTGCCGCCGAGCGTCTCCCGGTGCGCCCTCGCTGGAGTCACCGCCGACCTCGCCCGCCCCGGCCCGTGGAGCTCTTCCAACCTGGCTCGAGGGAGAGCCCGTCGGGCGCTGGCCACGAGGGGGCGCGAAGGGCGCACCGGGTCGGCGCGAGCGGACTGCTGAGCGGTGCCCGCGCGGCGTGCGCCCCCGGCGCGCCAAGCCGAGAAGTCGCCTCGGCTCACGCCGAGAAGCACGCCTACCCGCTGCTCGTCTCTTCGAGGTAACTGCTGAGGCTCTCGCGCGGATCTTCCCCGTGCAGCAGCCAGCCGCCGCCGTCGATCTGCTGCACCAGACCGCGCTCCGCGAGCGTGCCGAGCGCGGTGGTCACCGAGGGTCGTTGGGCGCCCACCAGGCTCCCGAGCAACTCGTGCTTGAGACGGGTGGGAAGGACGACCCCCGCGCGCGTCATCCGGCCGAACCGGTCGGCCATGTTCCAGAAGAGCACGAGCAGCCGGGTGTCGACGCGCCGGTGGTGATGGAGCGCCAGCTGCAGCATCAGCCAACGTGAGCGCCGCACGTAGCGTCCGACGATGTTGCCCGCGAGGGCCGGGCACCGGGCGGTGGCCGCCAGGAAGCGGCGGTCGAGCAGAGCCAGGCGCGTCGGCTCGAGCACCGTCCACCACGCCTCGACGGGCACCGACAGGAACTCGTCGTCATCCCACGGTCGCAGGAGCTCGCCGGGCCCTAGCAGCTCGGTCGCGGTCGTGCCGGCGAGGCGCACGTTCCGCGTGAGAAGGCCGTCGAGGACAAGCAGGCCGAGGCTTCCCCCCTGGGCCCCGAGCTGCTGGCGCAGCGGCCACGTGCCCCGCTCGTGGGTCAGGACGATGGCCACCGCCGCACGGCGCAGCTCATCGAGGCCCTCGGAGGGGAGTCCCTCGGTGAGGTCGGGATCGTCCTCGAGGACGCGGACGGTGTTCGGTTGGCCGCCGGGCGCGCCGGGCGCCCCTCGGGGACTCTCAGGAGGCGTCCCCCGCATGCCCAGGCCATCCTATCCCAGGGGGTCGAACCCTTCGAGGCCGCCGCGGGGAGCTCGAGCGCGGTCTAGACGGAGCGCCCGTAGGCGAGGCGAAGCATCGCGTTCAGCGAGGAGGGCGGTCCGGGCCAGTGCTCGCGAAGCAGGTTCGGGCCGCCGGCGCGCAGGACCGACCGCAGTACGACTGCCACGAGGATGGCGTCGTCGAGCTGTCCAGCCACGGGGATGAAGTCGGGGACGAGGTCGAACGGCATGGCCAGGTAGGCGATCATGGCGACGAGCACGAGCTTGCGCCGGCGGGGCACCCGCTCGTCGGCGAGCAGTCGGCGAAAGAGCCTCAGGCAGTCGGGGATGAAGCCGGCCAGCGCGCGGGCGTCCTCGCGCCGCCCGGCGATCAGCAGCCACCAGATGAAGAGGGCGTAGAGGATCAGCGTGCCGAACGCTGCGAGCAGCAGCCACTGCCAGACACTCATCTCGCGCCCTCTTGCATCCGGCGCTCGACGCCCCGCACGAGGGGATAGCTGAGCAGGATGGCGGCGCTCGTCACCGCGAAGAGGGCGCTGTAGCCCTTCGTCGCCGGGAGCACCGGCTGGAGGAGCTGGATTGCCCCGCCGGTCACGAGTGGCCCGAGCAGCGTCCCGACGCCGCGGCTGAGGCCGAAGAGGCCGGAGGCCGCGCCGTGCTCGTCCGGCGGCATGAGTCCCATGAGCAGCGAGTACGGCACCGTGATGAGCACCACGGCGGCGAAGGCGACGATCGGGACGAGCGGAAGGGCCCACGCCGAGACCGTGAACAGCGGGATCGTCAGGCCGAGCCCGAACGGCAGGATCGCGAGCTTGAGCACCCGGGCGTGCCCGAAGCGGTCGGCGCTCCAGCCGCTGAACGGCGCGGCGAAGACGGCGGCCACTCCGACCGCTGCGAGCACCAGCGAGGTGAAGTTGAGCGAGCGGCCGAGGCCGACCGTGATGAACAGCACGACGAAGGTCTTGAGCGCGGCCACGGTGAACTCCCACAGCGAGTTGGCGGCGAACAGCAGGCGCAGGTCGGCTCGGTCGCGCAGCAGGCGCCAGGACCCTCCGGACTCCTCGTTCCTCGCGCCCCAGCGCCTCGACTCGTGGCTCACGCCCCCGTACAGGACGACCGTGCCCAACGTCAGGGCGGCCGCACCGGCCAGGAAGGGCAGCGGTTGCCACAGCCCGAGCAGCACCCCTCCGCCGGCCATCGCCCCCAGCATGCCCACGGACCGCCACGTGCCCTGAAGCCCCACGGCGCGCCCGCGCACGTCCTGCTCCACCAGGTCGGAGTAGAGGGCGCGGTAGGGCGTGTAGTAGGCGAAGTAGGCCATGTAGAAGACGAGCACGGCCAGGGCGACGGCCAGCACCGAGCCGAGGAAGGGGAGGAGGACGAGCGCCGCTGCGCCCACGGCCGTGGCCACGAGGACGAAGGGCAGGCGGGGCCCGAGCCGGCTCCGCGTGGAGTCCGACCACGACCCGACGAGCGCGGGCAGGAACAGCCCGACCACGCCCTCTCCGCCGATCAAGAGCCCTGCCGCGAGGGGCCCGGAGAGCCGCTCCACGAGCACCGGGAGGTATGTCGAGACGACCGTGGAGGCGGCCGCCAGGCCAAAGGCGGGAAAGCCGAGGGCCACCAGGAAACGGACCCTTCCCGAGGCGCCGGTGCGCCCGTCGGCGGTGGCATGACCGAAGCGCTGCCTCTCCTCCGCCCTCCGGCCGGGTGAATGCCTGGTCGAGGGCACCCGAGTCCTCAGGGCCCGGACGGGCCGAAGATGCGCCAGTCGCCGCGCTCCTGACCCAGCGCGAGCCGGGAGCGCCGCCGGCCCGCACTGACCTCGACCGTGGCGTCCTCACCCGAGACCGCTACGGCGGTGATGCGCGTGCGCCGGAGGGCCTCGGCCGTGGCCTCGGGCGGCGATACCGGCAGGCCGAGTCCGAGCACTTGCTCGCAGCTCTCGGGGACGGTCGCGCCCTCGTCGTAGCGGGCGCGCGCGCTTCCGGCGACGAGCTCCGCGGAGGCCCCGGGCTCGCCTGCCGCGCAGGCCGAGAGAAAGGACTCCGTGGCTCGGCGGACGTCCTCCGGCGGCTCCGTCGATGACTGGCCGCAGCCCGCCAGGAGCACGAGCGCCGAGGCCGCGAGCGCGCCGCTGCGGGCACTCACCACGGCACCCACCCGCCGGTTCATCGCTCCGGCAGCCGCTCGAAGCCTCCGTCCGGGGCCCGGCGCACCCGGCCTCCGGCCGACCCCCTGACGGGGTGGCTCTCCGAGGCCTGAAGGGCCAGGCAGATCCGCCGGGTGATCCAGAACACCACGAACGGCAGGACGAGCACGGCGATGCGGAAGTACCAGATCTGGCCTTCGTAGGGGATGCCGAAGGACACGTAGATCCGGTCCCCCGAGCCGGCGATGAAGATCAAGGCGACCCACGTGAAGAAGCCCGCTCCGAAGGCGGTGCGCCAGGGGTTGTCGCGCGGGCGCTCGAGCAGGTCGTGGCGCGCGTAGTCCCCGGTCAGGCGCCGCTCGACGGCGGGCCAGCCGTAGAGCACCGCGAAGACCACGGTGGGAAACAGCACGCCGCCGAAGAACGGGTTGGGCACGAGAGTCCAGCCGAAGGCGGTGATCTCGAGGGGCGGCATTATGCGCAGCGACCCGATGAGCCAGCCGAGGTACCAGTCGGGCTGCGCGCCGTTCGTGCCCTGCCAGATGTCGTAGTGACCCCACTGCCAGATCGGGTTGATCTGCACGAGGCCGCCGAGCAGCACGAGGACGGCGGACACCGCCAGCAGCAGCCCGATCGAGCGCAGCGCGTAGCTCGGCCATAACGGACTGCCCACCACGTTGCCCTCTGCGCGGCGGGGGCCCGGGAACTGGGAGTGCTTCTGGCGCATGATGATGGCCAGGTGAGCGGAGATGAGCCCCCCGAGGACCACCGGCAGGAGCAGCACGTGGACGATGTAGAGGCGGGGCTCGTAGAGCGCCACGCCCGGGAACTCGCCACCGAAGAACCCCTGTCCGATCTGCGCGCCGATCAGCGGGATGGACAGCGCCACGCCGTAGGCGATGGCGAGGCCCATGCCCGAGAGCAGGTCGTCCGGCAGCGAGTAGCCGGCGAATCCCTCCACCAACGAAACCGCGAGCAGCGTGACGCCGATCGCGTAGTTGACGTCGCGGGGCTTGCGGAAGGCGCCGGTGAACACGATCCGCATGAGGTGCAGCACGATGGCCACGACGAACACCACCGCCGCCCAGTGGTGGGTCTGGCGCAGGAGCAGCCCGGCGGGGACGTCGAAGGAGAGGTTGAGCGTCGAGGCATAGGCGTCGGTGACCGTCTCTCCGCGGAGGGGGAGGTAGGAGCCGGTGTACACCGTCTCCGACAGGCTCGGCTCGAAGAAGAGCGTGAGGTACACGCCGGTGGCCACCAGCGCGACGAACGAGTAGAGGGCGATCTCCCCGAGCAGGAACGACCAGTGGTCGGGGAACACGTAGCGGAGCGCCTTGGAGAACAGCGGAGAGGCGCCCAGGCGCTCGTCCGTCCCGCGCACGAATCGCGCGATCATCTGCGCACCCCGAGGTAGGAGGGCCCGATCCTGCCCGAGAAGTCGCCGGCGGCCTCGAGCGCGCGCCCCGGGCCGACGGCCAGCGGCAGCTGCGGCAGCGGTCGGGCCGCCGGGCCGAAGGCCACCGCGGCGCCGCGCCGCACGTCGAACGTTGAGTAGTGGCACGGGCACACCAGCGCGGGCGGCTCCGAGGTGGGCTCGTACTTGGGGTGGCGGTAGAGGGCGATGGCGCACCCGGCGTGCGTGCAGATCTTCGAGAAGGCGAGAATGCCTTCCGGCGCCCACCCCTCCCGCCCCGGCGGGAGCTCGAGCTGGTCGGGCGGGACGCGCACGAGCACGAGCGGTGCGCCGAGCTGGGCCTTCGGGGACGCCTCCGGGAAGGCGGTCAGGAAGAGGCCCTCCTCGACGTCCTCGGCGCGCACGGCCCGGTCCTGCTCGTCCACGAGACGCCGGCCGCGCGCCCACGGCGTGGCGTCGAGCAGCCTCTTCGCCTCCGGGCCGAGGGAGATGACCGGCACGATGAGCGCTCCTCCCAGCGCCACTCCCGCCGTGGCGCCCCCCACGGTGATCAGGCGCCGGCGGGAGATGCCCTCGCCGCCCGCGCGCGCGGTCTCCTCGACGCCACACTCCTCCTCCTCGCGCCCCTGCTCGAGCGCCGGCCGCTCCTCGACGAGCGTCTCCTGCGGCACCACGCGGTTGCCGGCGAGCACCGCCGCGGCGGCGAGCAGGGCCAGCGCGGAGCCCAGTGCGAGACCGAGCAGCTGGGTGTCGTCCCAGGCGAAGAAGAGGGCGATGAACGCCACGGCACAGGCCGCGGCTCCGAAGAGCAGGAGGGCCACGAGGAGCTCGGAGCGCGCGTCCTTCGGGAGGTCTCGGCGGGCCTCGCTCTCGCCTGAGGGCTCGGCCGGGCCTCCGGCGGAGCGCGAGGACCCGGCGGCTTCGCGGCCCGAGCGCCGCGGGGAGAGAAGCCGGCGAAGGGGGCGCATCACCGCGGCATGCGCTCCCCGATGAGGCGGATCACGACGAGCAGGGCCACCCCACCGAGGAGCCAGGCCACCATTCCCTCCGGGATCGGCCCGATGTGGCCGATGCCCCATCCTCCCGCGTCCACCGGGTCCTTGGTCAGCTCGACGTAGGCGGCGATGGAGTCCACCTCGCTCGGCGTGATGGCCCGCTCGCTCCACTTCGGCATGAGATGGGGCCCGACGCGGATCGCCTCGCCCACCTGGCGCGGCTCGGTGGCCTTGAAGCTCGGTACCGAGGCGCCGGTCACGATGCCGCCCGCCCCCGCGATCTGGTGGCAGCCGGCGCAGCGGTCGGTGTAGAGGCGCAGCCCCTCGCCCACGTCGCCCCGCGCGGGCTGCACGTCGGGCACCGGCGGGCCGGGGCCGAGGCTCGCCACGTAGGCCACCAGCGCCGCGGTCTCCCGGGGTCCGTAGGCCGGCTTCGCACGGAGCGGCTCGGCGTCGGACACCGGCGCCGGCATCCGCCCGGTGGACAGGTAGAAGTCCGCCGCCGCGGCGCCCGCTCCGTGCAGGTTGGGCCCGCGCCCTGGGACGCCGCGCGCGTCGAGCCCGTGGCACGAGGAGCACGCCTCGACGAAGAGGCCGCGGCCGCGAGCCACGGGGTCCTGCTGCGATCCGGAGCCTGCCGCCGGCGGACCGGGGGCCGCCGGAGCGCCCGGCGCGGAGGCCGCCAGGGCGCCGGCGGCGCAGAGCACGGCGAGGGCGATGAGCACGCCGCGCCTCACCGCACCCCTCCCGGGAGACGGCCGGCCACCGCGGGCTCGCGGGCCGCGTCTGCGTGCGCCTCGCGGGCAAGGGTGCGCCGCTCCTCCGCGCGCATCCAGGCCGGCACGAGCACGAGGAGGGCGGCGGCCAGCACCAGGCTCCCGCCCACCCACATCACCGCGGCGGCCGTGCGCTGGTCCTCGAGCGCGGAGACTCCGAGGGCCCTGGCCGGCTCGATGTAGGCCGGGTACCGCGGCTGCCCGGCCGTGCCGAGCCACACCCCGACGGCGCTCATGGCCGGCATGGCCGCCAGCAGCATGAGCACGCGCGCCGGCCACGAGGGGGCGTGCGGCACGGGATCGACGGCCACGACGGGAGACCACAGGATGAGCCCGGCGCCCAGCAGCACGGAGTGCTCGAAGGCGTGGGCCACGCCGTCCTTCACCGCGTACAGGGCGGGCGCATGAGCCCCGACCACGACGAGCGCGAACACGCCGACGGCCACCGTGGGATGCCCGAGAAGACGCACCGGGCGGGAGGCGAGCAGCCGCCCGAGCTCCCGCCGCGCCACGCCGCGAAGGGTGCGCAACGCCAGCGTGAGCGGGGCGCCGCCGAGCAGCAGCGGGGGCACGACGAGCATGAGCGCGACGTGCTCGACCATGTGCGCCGAGAGGAGCAGCGGTCCCAGCGCGTCGAGTCCGGACTGCAGCACGAGGAGCAGGGCGGACACGCCGGCCAGAAAGCTCACGGTGCGGCCGCGCGGCCATCGCGAGGCGTGGCGGGCCGCCACGAGGTAGGCGATGGCGAACCCGACGCCGAGCACCGTGGGGCCCGGATGGAGGTGCCAGCCCCCGAGCAAGCCGGGGGAGAGGGGCGCGCCCGCCGCGGCGGCGATCACTCCCGCACCCGCCGCTCGCGGAGGAGCCCGAGCGCCCCGAAGGCGGCCACCCCGGCGCCGATGTAGGCGAGCCAGGCCCCGGCCACGAGCCCGAGGCCGGCCACGGCGATGCCGGCCGCCAGCCCCACGGTGGCCAGGCTCACGTCGGGAATGTCCCGCTCCTCGTCCTCGTCCTCGGAGCGCGCGGGCCGCGCCGTGAGGTAGAGGCCGACGAGCAGCGTGAGCGCAGCCGAGCCGCCGAGGAGCGCGAGCGGCACCCACGTCGGCGTGAACGCCCAGAGCAGCCCCGTGGATGCGGCCAGCAGCGCCGCCCACGCCAGATTGGGAAGGGCCGAGCGCCTCATCGCACGGCACGGCCCAGCGCCGCGTCGCCGATGTCCTCGGCCTCCTCACGGAGGTCGAGCAGCGGCGCGTAGGAGCGGATGGGAGGCAGCGGGCGATCGAAGTTCAGGCGCGGCGGTGGGGAGCTCGTGGCCCACTCGAGCGTCTGTCCGCCCCACGGATCGTCGCCGGCCGGCCGCCCGCTCCGGACCGAGCGCGCGACGTTGACCAGGAACAGCAGGATGGACAGGGCGATGAGGAAGGCCCCGGCCGTGGCCAGCTGGTTCAGGCCCTCGAGCCCCCGCCCCGCCTCGTAGTTCGCGACCTGGCGCCGCATGCCGGCCTCTCCGAGGAAGAACATGGGCAGGAACGTGAGGTTGGTCCCGATCGTCATGAGCCAGAAGTGCCCGTGGCCGAGGCGCTCGCCGAGCATCCGCCCGGTGACCTTGGGAAACCACAGGTAGAAGCCGGCGAAGAGCCCGAAGACGCTGCCCGCGAACAGCGTGTAGTGGAAGTGGGCCACCACCCAGTAGGTGTCGTGCACCGCGTAGTCGAGCGGCGGAGATCCCACGAAGATGCCCGTCACCCCGCCCACGAGGAACTGGACGACGAAGCCGAGGGCGAAGAGCATCGGCACCTTGAGCCGGATGCGACCGCCCCACATGGTGGCCAGGAAGCCGAAGTACTCGACGCCGGCGGGCACGAGCAGCGCCGTGGAGGTGAGCGCGTAGTAGCGGTTCTCCACCTGACCCGAGGTGTACATGTGGTGCGCCCACACCGACATCGACAGCGCGGTGAACACGAGCAGGCTCACGACCGTGACCGGATAGCCGAAGAAGCGCCGGCCCGAGAACGTGGAGATGGTCTCGGCCACCGCGCCCACGAACGGGAAGAACATGACGTACACGACGGGGTGTCCGTAGAACCAGAAGAGCTGCTGGTAGGCGGTGGCCCCGCCCGCTCCCTCGAAGACGCCCCCGAGGCGCCGGTCCACGTAGAGCAGGCCGAAGGCCAGGACGAGCGACGGAAAGGCCGGAAGCACCATCAGGCAGGTGACCAGCATCGACCAGGAGAACACCGGCATGCGCATGAGCGTGAGCCCGGGCGCGCGTCGGCTCAGGAGCGTTCCGAGCACGCAGGCGGCGAGGGCGATGGTGCCGAGGGTGGCGAGGACGACCCCCACGAGCCAGAGGTCCATCCCGCTGCCGGGGGAGTAGGGCTCGTCGGAGAGGGGCTCGAAGGCCGCCCAGCCCGACTTGGCGGCGCCGTGAGCGGTGAAGAACCCCGAGAGGGCCACCAGTCCGCCGAGCAGGTAGAGCCAGTAGCCGAGCAGCGCCATCCGCGGCGCGGCGATCTCCGCGGCGCCGACCTGGAGCGGCACGAGGTAGACGCCGAGGGCGAGGGCGATCGGGGTGACGAAGAGGTAGATCATCACCGACCCGTGCATGGAGAAGACCTGGTTGTAGGCGTCCTCGCTCAGGACCTGCATGCCCGGAGCGGCGAGCTCGGTGCGCACGAGCAGGGCGAGCACCCCCCCGATGAGGAAGAAGGCGAAGGCGGTGACCACCAGGCGCACGCCGAGGCGCTTGTGGTCGGTGCCGGCGAGCGCGCCGATCGGGTCGAGTCGGGGGGCGGGGGGCTCCTGTGGAGCGAGCGTGCTCACGCCGGCGGCCTGCTCCCCCGCTCGCGCATCGCCCGCTGAAAGGCCGCCGGCTCGAGGGCCTCCACGTTGAAGTTCATGTAGGAGTGGCGGAGCCCGCAGAACTGGGCGCAGTGCCCGGTGTAGCGGCCGGGGCGGGAGAAGACGAGGTCGAAGGTGGTGGGCCGCTCCGGGTAGGCGTCGCGCTTGAAGCGCAGCTCCTCGACCCAGAACGCGTGGATCACGTCGACGGAGACGAGCGAGAAGCGCACGTTGGTGTTCGTGGGCACGAGCAAGGTGGGCAGAGTGTCCGTGCCGCCGATCTCGGACACGCCGTAGCGGGGATAGTCGAAGCGCCAGCGCCAGTTGGCCGCGGTGGCGCGCACCTCGAGCCCCGCGGGCTCGGAGGTGCGGTCGACGCCCGTCTCCGTGCGGAAGGTGATCGTGACGAGGACGGCGGCGACGACCGCCAGGACGAGCGCGTAGAGCCCCTCCACCAGCGGCGCCTCGCGGCGACGCCACGGCCGCCGTCCGTCTCCCCGGTCGCGAAAGCGGATCGCCGCGAAGACCACGAGCACGAGCACGAGGCCGACGACGCCGAGCATGATCGGCGTGTAGATCGAGGACAGATCGTCGTAGGCCCGGCGGGTGTCGACCATGGGACTCTCTTACCCCCTTCCTGGCTCCGAACATACCCGTGGTCAGATCGCTTACACCCTCCACGCTGCGCCGGGGCGGGGCGCGCGCGGCCCGCCGGGAGCAGTTCGCGCGCGTGCGGCAGGAGGCCGGGGTGCGGGACGACTGTAGGACGCTCAACCCACGAGCTCCCGCGCCCGGACGAACACCGTATCGGTCATCTCCTCGGTGAGCTTGCCGGTGAACGTGTTCTGCTGGCTCGGGTGGAACGAGCCGAGCAGGGTGCGCCCGTCGGGGAGGAGGTGCTCGGCCCCGTGGCCGAAGCGGGGGATCGGCCGCACGCCGAGCATCCGGCAGGCGGCGTCCCAGCCGAACTTGCCGAGCGCGAGGATGACGCGGACCTCGCGCAGGAGCGCGAGCTCCTCCTGCGCGAAGGGCAGACAGCGGTCGCGCTCCTCGGTCGTCGGCTTGTTGGCCGGCGGCGCGCACCGTACCGCGGCGCCGACGAAGGCCCCGTCCACGCGCAGGCCGTCGCCCGGATGCCGTGAGGTGGGCTGGTTGCACCAACCGGTCCGGTGCATGGAGGTCCACAACCAGTCGGCCGCGCGGTCGCCGGTGAACACCCGGCCGGTGCGGTTGCCCCCGTGGGCCGCCGGCGCCAGGCCCAGGACGTAGAGGCGTGCCGCCGGATCGCCGAACCCGGGCACGGGGCGGCCCCAGTACTCCTCGTCGCGGAACGCCGCTCGCTTCTCGCGGGCCACCCGCTCGCGCCACTCGACGAGGCGCGGGCACGCCCGACACACGACGATACGCCCCTCGAGCTCCTCGAGGGCGGAGGCGGCGGAGGCCGACCGGGATCCCATGACGACGATGATGACCGGCGTGGCCCGCTTGGCGCGACCCGTGCCCGCCGGCGCTCAGGCCTTGAGCCGCCGCCCGCTCGAGAACAGCCACTGCGACCAGGCAAAGGCGGGCACCGCCAGCCCTGTGACCACCGCGAGCGAGAGCCACGGGCTCACGTCGCTCGCGCCGAGGATGCCGAAGCGCATGGCGTCGACGAGGTAGAAGATCGGGTTGATCATGGAGAGTTCCTCCCAGGGAGAGGGGAGCTGCTCGACCGAGTAGAAGACCCCCCCGAGGAAGGCCAGGGGAAGCACGACGATGTTCACGAAGAACGTCGAGTGATCGAAGGTCTCGGCGAAGATCCCGATCACCGTGCCCACCGCGCTGAAGAGCACGAGTCCCACCACGACGGCGGCGGCCAGCGCGAGCGGCTCGGCCACCCGCACGCCGGTGATCGGCATCGACAGCGCGAGCAGGAGGGCGCCGATCAGGAGCGCGCGGAACACCCCGCCCACGTTGAAGCCGAGGTTCACCTGCCAGGGGCGCATGGGGGCGGAGAGCACGTCGTGCACGAAGCGGTCGTAGCGGGCCTGGAAGATCGAGGAGGAGTTGTTGTTGTAGGCGGCCTGGATCATGGCCATGGCGATCAGGCCGGGCACTATGTAGATCTCGTACGGAAAGCCCGCGATCTCGCGGATGCGTGGCCCGAGCGAGAGGCCGAACACGAGGATGAAGAGGATCGAGGAGACCACCGGGGCGAGCACGGTCTGCGTCCAGGTCTTCCCGACGCGGAGGATCTCGCGCTTGGCCAGCCAGTAGAGGCCACGGCCGCCGGTCACGCCGCGGCCACCGGCGCGGCCTCGCCGGGCTCGCGTCCGAGCGCCTCGGGAGACTCCTCCACCGGAACGCGCCCGAGCGCCTTCACGTAGACGTCGGCCAGGGTCGGGGCGTCGTAGCGGGTCCGCAGCCCCTCGGCGGTGTCGCGGGCGAGCAGCCGTCCGTCGCCGAGCACCGCGATCTCCTCGCACAGCGCCTCGGCCTCCTCGAGGTAGTGCGTGGTGAGCAGGATGGTGGTGCCCTCGTCGTGCAGGCGGCGGATGTAGTCCCACAGCTCGTGGCGAAGCTCGAAGTCCACGCCGGCGGTGGGCTCGTCGAGGATCACCAGTCGCGGGCGGTGCATGAGCGCGCGGGCCAGCAGCAGGCGCCGGCGCATGCCGCCGGAGAGCTTCGGCGTGCGCGTGCGCGTCTTCGCGGTCAGGTCGAAGATCTCGATCATCTCGCGGGCTCGTTCGCGGGCCTCGATCTTGCGCATCCCGAAGTAGCCGCCGTGGTAGATCAGCGTCTCCTCGACCGAGAGGAAGCGATCCAGGTTCACGTCCTGCTCGGCGAGACCGACCCAGGCGCGGGCCTCGAGCGAATGCGAGGGGCGGCCGAACACTTCGATCTCGCCGGCGGTGACCCGGATGAGGTTGCACACCGCGCTGATCAGCGTCGTCTTGCCCGCGCCGTTCGGCCCGAGCAATCCAAAGAACGCGCCGTCGGGCACGCTCAGGTCGAGTCCCTCGAGGGCCGTGGTGCCGTCGTCGTAGCGCTTGGTGAGCCCACGGACCTCGAGCGCGGGAGTGGGGACCGTGGGCACCCGTTCGAGGCTAGCGGCGCCCCATCGGCGCTCTCAGCCCGCCCAGCGCCCGCCCGTACTGGCGCTCGTAGTAGGCGCGGTACTCCCCGCTGCGGATCGGCTCCCACCACGCCCGGTTCTCTCGGTACCACTCGACGGTGGAAGCCAGACCGTCGGCGAAGCGCACGCCCGGCTCCCACCCGAGAGCGCGCACCTTCTCGGAGGAGAGCGAGTAGCGGCGGTCGTGGCCGAGCCGGTCGGTCACGAACTCGATGAGGTCCGGGTCGGCGCCCGCGAGCTCGACGATCCGCCGGACCACGTCGAGGTTCTCGGTCTCGTCGGGGCCCCCGACGTTGTAGACCTCCCCGGCCTGGCCCTCGCGCAGCACGAGGTCGATGGCTCGGCAGAAGTCCGGCGCGTAGAGCCAGTTGCGCACCTGCCGGCCGTCGCCGTAGACGGGCAGCCGGTCCCCGGCGAGAGCGTTCAGCACGCACAGGGGGATGAGCTTCTCCGGGTACTGGCGCGGGCCGTAGTTGTTCGAGCCCCGGCAGATCACGGCCTCGATGCCGTAGGTGTGCACGTGGGCGCTCACCAGCAGATCGCCCGCCGCCTTGGTGGCCGAGTAGGGTGAGGAGGGGTCGAGGGGAGACTGCTCGGTGAACGAGCCCTCCTTGATGGAGCCGTAGACCTCGTCGGTGGACACCTGCAGGTAGCGCGACGCGCCGAGCTCGCGAGCCACGTCGAGGAGCACGGAGGTGCCGATCACGTGGGCGCGGGCGAACACGTCCTGGTCGGCGATCGAGCGGTCCACGTGGGACTCGGCGGCGAAGTTGACCACCACGTCGCATCCGGCCATCGCCTCGCGAACCGCGTCTCGATCCTCGATCGCGCCGAGGTGGAACTCGATGCGGTCGGCCACCTCGGTCAGGTTCTCGCGCCGACCGGCGTAGGTGAGCTTGTCGAGCACGACGACGGAATCCTCGGGGTGGGCGTCGAGCACCAGGCGGACGAAGGTCGACCCGATGAACCCGGCGCCGCCGGTCACGAGGACCTTCACGCGACGGCCGCTCGCTCGGCGAGATAGTCGGCGAGGCCCATCTCCCACGCGGGTAGGAGCACCGCGTCGTCTCGCTCGGAGACGAGCACCGAGTAGGCGGGGCGCGGGGCCGGGCGGCGGAACTCCGCGCTCGTGGTCGACTCGACCCGGCACTCGACCGGCGCCTGCCGGAAGATCTCGCGGGCGAACTCGTACCAGGAGCACTCACCGCGGGCGGCCACGTGGTGCACGCCGTAGGACTCGGCGGCGAGAAGAGCCACGAGGGCCTCGGCCAGGTGCGGGGTGTAGGTGGGGCAGCCCACCTGGTCGCGCACCACCGTGACCTCGGCGTGCTCGCCGGCCAGGCGCAGCATGGTCTCGACGAAGTTCCGGCCCCCGGTGCCGAACAGCCAGGAGGTGCGCGCGATCACGTGGCGGGGGTTGGCGGACGCCGTCTCGTGCTCGCCGGCGAGCTTGGACTGTCCGTAGACGGTCTGCGGCCGGGTGGGGTCGGACTCCACGTAGGGCTCGCGCTTGGTCCCGTCGAACACGTAGTCGGTCGAGGGGTAGAGCACGGCGGCGCCCGCCGCGGCCGCGGCCGCGGCCACGTGTCGCGCCGCCTCGGCGTTGCCCTCCATCGCCGATCGGAGGTCGGCCTCGGCCCCGTCGACGTTGGTGTAGGCGGCGCAGTTGAGAACGGCGTCGGGGGCCTCGGCGGCCACCCGCTCGGCCACCGCGGCGGCGTCGGTCACGTCGAGCCCCTCGCGGGTCAGGGCCACGACCTCGTGACCCGCGGCGGAGGCCACACGGGCCACGTCGCGCCCGAGCATGCCCGCCCCTCCGGGCACCAGCAGCTTCACGAGATCTTCGCCGGCGCCACGGGCATCAAAGGATCGCCACCTCCGCGTTGTCGCCCAGCACGAAGCGATAGGCCTTCGGAAGCGCGGGCGAGCGGCCCACGCGCACGTTCTTGCCGATGAGGCTCGCCTCCATGCGGCCCTCGAGGTCGGCCACCGTGGACCCCGTCATCACGATCGAGTACTCGATCTCCGCGCGGGCGATGGTCACGCCCTCTCCGATGGCGGTGTAGGGGCCGATGTAGGCGTCGGTGATCCGGGAGCCCGCACCGATGATCGCCGGCCCTCGCACGGTGGTGCGCTCGAGCCGCGCGCCGGGCTCGACGGCCACGCGCCCCTCGACCCGCGAGTCGATCAGCTCGCCCTCGAGGCGGTGCTCGAGGTCGTCGAGCACGAGGCGGTTGGCGTCCAGCATGTCCTGCACCTGCCCGGTGTCCTTCCACCATCCGCGCACCACGTGCGGGTCGATGCGCGCGCCGGAGTCCACCAGGTGCTGGATGGCGTCGGTGATCTCGAGCTCGCCGCGCGCCGAGGGCTCGATGGCGCGAGCGGCGTCGAAGATGGAGGGGCCGAACATGTACACCCCCACGAGGGCCAGGTCGGTGCGCGGGTCGGGTGGCTTCTCCACGAGCCGCGCCACGCGTCCGTCCACCAGCTCGGCCACGCCGTAGTGCTCGGGGTCCGGCACCGGGGTGAGGAGAATGAGAGCGTCGGGCTCCCCGCCGCGGAAGGCCTCGACCAGGGCCACGATCCCGTCGCGCAGCAGGTTGTCCCCGAGGTACATGACGAAGGGGCTGCGGCCGATGAACTCCTCGGCGGTGAGCACCGCGTGCGCGAGCCCGAGCGGGGCGTCCTGCTCGACGTAGGTGAGCGAGACGCCGTGGGCCGAGCCGTCACCGGCGGCCTCGCGGATCTCCTCGGCCGTCTCGGGGGCCACGATCACCCCGATGTCGGTGACTCCGGCCTCGGCCATGGCCTCGATGCCGTAGAAGAGCACCGGCTTGTTGGCCACCGGCACGAGCTGCTTCGCGCTCGTGTGGGTGATGGGTCGAAGGCGGGTGCCCTTCCCCCCGGAGAGGATGAGCCCCTTGAGCGTCTCCATCAGTAGGTGCCGCCGAGCTTCCGATGGTCCCAGGTGACCGTGCGCGTGGGTGTGAAGCGCAGCGCCACGCGCTTCGGCGCCTGCTTCTCGACCATCTCGCGGACGGCGGGATCGGGCTCCTCGCTCGCTCCGTAGCGGGAGAACAGGGCAACGCCGACTTGGGTCACCCGCTCGGTGTCGTGGTCGAGCTCCACGTCGCACTCGAACATGACCCCGCGGAGCTCCTCGTAGGATTCGCCGGCCTCCACCTGGAGGGTGGCGTAAGGATCGCGCTCCAGGTTCTTGGCCTTCTGCGAGCGGGCGAACGTCCATCCGCTCAGCACCGTTCCCTCCGGCACGTACCACAACGGCATCAGGTGCGGCCGGCCGTTCGGACCGATGGTGGCCACCGTGACCACGCGCTCCTCGGCCAGGAAGGAATCGAGCTCCTCGTCGGGCATCTTGATCTGCTCGCGGCGCGAGGGCACAGCACGGAGACCCTATTGGTCGACGGATCCAGGATGAGGGACTAGCGGGTCGCGGCGCCCACCAGCGCGCCGGCCGCCTCGAGCACGGCGACGCGGGCCTCCTCGGGCTCGAGCACGACGGCGTCGCCGGCCTCCTTGAGGATCTCGCGCGCCAGCCAGTCCTCTCCCGCGTAGGCCAGCTCGACGACGATCGAGCCGTCGGTGAGCTCCTCGACCACGCGGCGGTCCTCCCGGGCCCAGCGGGCCCGCTCGGGCGAGATCCACACTCGTGCCCTGCGCGAGGCCGGCACCTCGCCGGTGCGCGGCCATCCCTGCACGTCGGGATGGATCCCGGGTCGAGGCTCGAACGCCTCCTCGGAGACGGTGGCCGACTTGATGCGGTCGAGGCGGAAGGAGCGCGGCGCGTCGCGATCGGGGTCGAAGGCGTGCACGTACCAGCCCTCCTGGCCGTTCAGGAGCTGGTAGGGCTCGAGGCGACGTTCGGTGAACGCGTCCTCGTTCTCCTTGTAGTACTCGATGAGGAGCATGTGCCGCCCGTCGATCGCCTCGCTCACCACCCGGGCCACCGCCGAGTCGTCTCCGCGGGCGGTGGTGATCTTCAGGCCGTCGCGCGCCGGGTCCTGGCCGAGCGCGGCCACGATCTTCTCGCGCGCCGAGAGAAGCGAGCCCTCCGGGAGGTGGTCTCCGAGAAGTTCGATGGCGGCCACCAGCGCCTTGGCCTCGAGGGGCAGAAGGCGGGCGGGCTTGGCGAAGTTGTCGCCGTAGGGCTCCGGGTCGATCTCCACGTGCGAGCCCACGACCTCGGCGTAGAGCACGTAGGAGCCTCCGCCGAAGTTCACCACGTTCAGCACGTCCATGTCCTCGCGCAGCTCGCCCTCCGAGATCTGCAGCGCACCGGTGAGGTCGGTGAGCGGCAGCCGCTCGCCCTGCCGTGCTGCCTCGATGAGGATCCCCGCCAGGGTCACGAGGCGCGCGAAGCGCTCAGGCCGGATGGCCGTGCTCTCAGGCTGGCGCTCGTCCTCGACCGGGGCGCGGGCCACCGGGGCCTCGCCGGTGGAGGGCGCGAGCTCCGGCGGACTCGCGTGGCGCTCGATCACCGTGGCCCGACGTCGCTCCGTCTCCTCGACGAGCTCCGCCGGGCCGAGCACGCGGGCGCGCGCACCGAGGCCAAGTGCCCACGACACGAGCTGGCGCGGGGCCGCGTACGGGGTCTCGAAGACGATCCCGTCGTCGGGAGCGTCCTCGACCTCGGCGGCCGGGCGGATCTCCCCCGCGTGGCCGAAGTGGCGCTCCACGAGCCAGTCGATGCGGTCCGACAGCCACACGCGCGCGGTGCCCACGGACTCGCCGAGCTGCCAGTCGGTCCGGGTGGCGTAGACCCGCGGATCGAAGTCCGACGGGCGGCCGAAGTCGTGCTCGGCCTTCGAGGAGTAGGCCACCTTCCCGCGGATGCGCGAGAGGCGGAAGACCCGCACGGCCTCGCGTTCGTGCGAGCGCCCAACGAGATAGAACTGCCCGCCGCGAAAGAGCAGGTGGTAGGGATCGACCTTGCGGGTCTCCTGCGCGTCGCGGCCCATCGTGTAGTAGTCGAACACGATGGTCTTGTGGCGAAAGATGGCCGTCTCGATCTTCGAGAGCCGCTGGGAGAGCTCCCGTCCTCCCGCGGCGGCGGTGACCCCGAGGGCCACCGAGCGCTCCTCGGGCGCGGCGAGGGGTGAGGGTCGCCCCCACGAGAGCTGCTGGAGGGCGAGGCGCAGGGGCTCGGCGTAGGCGAACTCCCCGTCGAGCAGCGAGAGCGCGGTGCGCAGCGACGAGAGCTCGGAGTCCGAGAACTCGATGGCCGGCAGGTAGAAGTTCTCCGGCGGCAGCGTGTAGTTCTCCGCCTCGTAGTAGCCCTCGGCCGGCTTCTCGACCTTGAGCTCGATGCCGAGCGACTCGAGCTCCGATCGATCGGCGTAGAAGCGCCGCGCGAAGGCGTCCTCGTTCATCCCCGAGTAGCCCTCGACCTCCTGCCGGATCTCGAGGGCGGTGACCGGCCGGCGCAGGGCCATGAGAAACGAGATCAGCGAGAGCTGACGGATGAGCTTCTCGGTGTCCTTGGCCATGCGGGCGTCCGAGGATAGGAAGCCCGGGCGGCTCGACCTTCACCCCCCGCCGGTCGCGGAAGGCGAATCTCGCTGTTTGCGGGCTCAGCCTGGATCCACCGATCCCGTCGCAGCCGGCTCAGTCGGACGAGGCGGAAAGAGAGGGGAGCCGATCAGCCCGACGTGCTGCGGCACGCCGGTCGCGGCGAGGGTCGAATTCTGCTCTCCCAGGCTGCGGCCGAGGGCCTCGACGCACGAGGCGTCGAACTGAGTTCCGGCGTGGCGGTCGAGCTCTGCGAGGGCCTCGCGAACCCCGCGCCCCCTGCGGTAGGGGCGGTCGGCGGTGATGGCCTCGAAGGCGTCGGCCACGAGGATGATGCGCGACTCGAGCGGAATGTCGCGGCCGGCGAGGCCATCGGGGTAGCCGCGGCCATCGATGCGCTCGTGGTGGTGGAGGATCCATCTGGCGTGGTCGGGCAGCTCCGCCCCGCAGACGATGTCGTGACCCGAGCGCGAATGGGTCTTCATCGTGTCGAACTCCTCCTCGCTCAGACGGCTCGGCTTCTGAAGGATGGCGTCCGCGATGCCGATCTTGCCGACGTCGTGCAGGAGGCCGGCCAGCCGGACGTTCTCCACGCACTCGGGCTCGAGCCCGAGCTCGACGGCGATCAGCGTGCACAGCTCCGACACGGTGGCGCAGTGCGAGCGTGTGTAGGAGTCCTTGGCGTCCACCGCTCGAGCCAGCGCCGTGGCCAGCGTCTCCACGTGGTGCTGCTCGGCCTCGGCGTCGGTGGCCCTCTGCTCCGGCTCGAGGCCCGGCGCGTAGACGAGGATGCGGCGCTCGGAGCGCTTGGCGGCGATGAGCGCCAGGTCGGCGCGCCGCGAGAGTTCCTCGCGGGTCGTCGACCGGTCGGCCTCGGCGACCCCGCAGGACACGCTCATGGACCCGCTCTCCGCGAGGTTCGACGTGAGCCGCTGGGCGAACTGGAAGGCGCCTCCGGCCCGCTCGCCCGGGAGGATGGCGGCGAACTCGTCTCCGCCCACCCGGTAGACGGTGTCTCCGCCCCGACCGGTCTTCAGCAGGCACATGGCGAGCGACCTGATGCGCTCGTCACCCGCCTGGTGGCCGAGGGCGTCGTTGACCGCCTTGAGGCCGTCGAGGTCGATCATCACGAGGGACAGCCGGTTGCCGGACCGCCCCGCGCGCTGCACCTCGCGAGCCAGGTCCTCCTGGAAGGCGCGGTGGTTGCGAACCCCGGTGAGGCTGTCGCTCAGCGCCGCGGAGCGAAGTTCGGCCTCGGAGGCGCTCAGCTCCGCCACCTCGGCCGAGACCCGGGCGAAGCGTCGGGCGAGCGCGAGACCCACGAGCAGCAGCGCGCCCACCATGACGGCGAGGGCTTCCAGGGCGCCCGTGCTCGTGGCGGAGGAAGGCTTTGCCTCTCTGACCAGCACGAGCCACTCGTTGGCGTTGCTAGGGCCCCGAGGGAGCCGCCGGTAGGCCAAGCGCTCCCCGCGGATCTCGCCGGTTCCCTCGTTCCTGTCGGCCACGAGGGCGGACAGCGCCCGGTCGGGACGTCGGCCCGCTCCCGCCTGCGCGATCATGCCTTCGTCGAACACGAGCCCCCCGGTTCGCGCGTCCACCACCGACACCGCGAAGCGACTCCTGGACTCGGCCCCCGAGCGAAGGACGCTCTCCAGCGCGAGCTCGAAGTGCACCATGCCCTCGCGGGATCCGCCGGGACCCATGACGGGGCTGGAGTTGGAGATGACCGGACGCCCGGTGCTCTGCGACACATAGGGGCGGCTTTGATGGACTCCGCCGGCGGCCAGCGCCTCCGTCGGGCCGAAGAACGGGCTGCGCTCCTCCGCCGTCGAGAGCCGGTCCGAAGGGACCGCTCGCCCCCCGGCGATGCGAGCATTCTCCTCTCCGCTCGCGTCGATGAAGGACGCCTCGGAGACCCGACCGATAGATGCGTTCCAGGTAGGCCAGCGCACCCTCCACCTCGGTTAGCTCCCGGCCACCGGCGCGGATCTTGGCCATCCGCCCGCCCGGACGCTCGTAGAAGCGGCGGAAGGCACGGTTCTGCGCCAACAGCAGGGTGACGTTCTGCGCTTCGGAGAAGGAGCGCTCGAGTGCGACGGCCTGCTCCCTGGCCTCGAAGCCGAGCTCTCGATCGACTCCGGCCTCATCGCTTGCCTGCGACTCCTGGCCCACCCACGCGACGGCCACCGCGAGGGGTACGAGACCGATGGCCAGCACGAGCGCCAGCACCTTCAGGGTCCCGAGTGCCTGCCCGGTCGTCATGGAAACGAACATGCCGGTGCATCGGCCGTTACGGGGTCCTACTTGACCGCAGACGCGCGGCGCCTCTACGGCACTGCGGGGGGCTTCCGAGCGAGGAGGGTCAGGCCGCTGCCTGATCCTCCTCGCGCGAGCCAAAGTACGCCGAGCCCGACAGCGCGCGGTCGTAGCCCGACCAGCGCTCCCCCGTGCCGAGCGACTTCTCGATGCGGTCGAAGGAGCCGAGGCGCCCTCCGAGGTTGTCGATCATGTGCACGAGCGTGGCCTCACGCGTGCAGGGGGTGACCGGGGAGCCGTGTTCGAGCTGCCCGTGGTGGGAGAGGATGATGTGGAGCACGGCCTGGGCCGTGTCGGGGGGGAAGCCCGGAAGGTCCTCGATGCGCCGGCGCACGGTGTAGTAGCCCAGCGGGATCTCCCCCGCGAGCTTGCCCGCGTCGGTCATCTCGATGGCGGCGCCCTCGCCCGCGTAGGCCTCGATCTTTCCGATGTCGTGCAGGAGGGCGCCGGTCACCGCCACGTCCCGGTCGATTCCCGGGAAGGTGGAGGCCATGGCGCTCACTCCCTGCGCCACCGACAGGCAGTGCTCGAGGAGCCCGTGGCGATAGGCCTGGTGGTAGTGCTTGGCCGCCGGCGCCTCGCGCCAGCGCTTCCACACGTCGGAGCCCTCGGCGAAGAAGGCCTCGAGCAGCGCCCGCAGCGGAGGGCTCTGCACGGTGGCCACGAGCGAGCGGAGGTCGGCCTCCATCCGCTGGCAGGCCATGGGCGGACCGTCGAGCAGATCGGCCTCGTCGTACTCGTGCGGCTCGGCGGCGCGGGCGGTGCGTAGGGTGAGCGAGGCGCCGTACTTCGGGTCGACCGAGAAGCGGCCCGCGATGCGGACTATCGAGCCCGTGGCGCAACAAGGCCCCATCTCCTCCACGCGATCCCAGACGACCGCCTCGACCGTGCCCGTCACGTCCCCGAGCCGGAGCTTGAGGAAGGCCTCGCCGTTCTTCTTCTGGCGCCGCGAAAGCTCGCGTACGACGAAGACCGAGTCGACCGCCTGACCGTCGATGAGGTCGCGAACCAGGGTGTTCTCCCAGATGAGCGCGGGCTGCTCCATTGGCCCGAGCAAGGTAGACGGGCGCCCGGACGGTTCGAGATTCGGGTGAGGGGGTAGGGTTGGGGACATGGCTACTACGAACCCCCCCGCACAGACCCCGCCCAAGCAGGGCATCCTCGCCGACGAGAGAAGCGCCGAGCGCGACCAGATCCTCCAACTCTTGTCCACGGCGTACTTCATGGAGCTTGAGACGGTGATCAGCTACATCACCAACTCGACGAATCCCGACGGCCTCCTCGGACAGGAGATCAAGGAGAGCCTCGAGGAGGACATCCAGGAGGAGCTCGGCCACGCTCAGCAGTTCGCCGCGCGCATCAAGGAGCTCTACGGCGTCGTGCCCGGCTCATACGACTTCAAGGCCGTCCAGGGCTCCCTCCAGCCCCCCGAGCATCAGACCGACCTCGTGCACGTGATCCGCGGAGTGATCGAGGCCGAGACGGGCGCCATCGAGCACTACAACCACATCATCGAGGTCACCGAGGGAGTGGACCCGGTGACCAACGACATGGTCATCGCCATCCTTCGCGACGAGGAGGGCCACCGCCGCCTCTTCGAGGGCTTCCTGCGGGAGTTCCAGGCCGAGGGCCGGGCCTAGAGGTAGCCCCCGAGAACGGCGCTCGGAGCCGTCCGGGGTCCCTACCTGGCGGCCGCGTCGGCCTTCCCGATGACGTGACCCGCCGCCCGTTCGACGGCGGCGAGCAGGACCGAGTGGTCGTCGCGGCCGCGACCGGCCACCTGGAGAGCGGCGAGCATCTGGTCGACGATCGGGGTGAGCATCAGTGGCACCCCGTGCAGCCGGGCCGTGTCGAGGGCGATGCCGAGGTCCTTCTTGTGGAGCTCGACCCGGAAGCCGGGCGCGAAGTCGTGCTCGAGGAAGTTCGAGCGCTTGACCTCCATGACCTTGGTGCCGGCAAGACCTCCCGACAGCGCCGTCATGAGCCGGTCCGGATCGACGCCGGCCTTGGAGCCGAGCACGAGCGCCTCGCTCACGGCCTGGATGACCAGCGCCACCACGAGGTTGTTGCAGGTCTTGGTCACCTGCCCGGCGCCGGCCTCGCCGACGTGAGTCGGCGTGCCCATCGCCTCGAAGATCGGTCGGGCCCGCTCGGCGGTCTCCTCCCGGCCGCCCACCATGATCGAGAGCTTGCCCTCGACGGCGCCCGTCTCGCCGCCGCTCACGGGCGCGTCGAGCGCAGCCACTCCCTGCTCCTCGGCGTCCTCGGCGATCTCGCGGGCCACAACCGGCGAGATGGTGCTCATGTCGATGAGCAGATCGCCCTTCGAGGCTCCGGCCAGGGCACCGTCGGTCCCGAGCACGGCTTCGCGCACGTCGGGGGAGTCGGGCAGCATGGTGATGGTCACCGCGCAGCGCTCGGCCACCTCCCGGGGGCTCGCCGCCGCCTCGGCTCCCTCTGACTCGAGCTCCTCCACCACCTCCCGGGAGCGGTTGTGCACCACGAGCTCGTGGCCACCGGCCATGAGGTTGCGGGCCATCGGCCGGCCCATGATCCCGAGCCCGATGAACCCGACCTTGTCTGCGCTCACGGCGGCCTCCTAAGGCTGCTTGTCGACGTGTGATCTCGTGAGCCACTTCGGCGCCACGAGGCGGTAGCCGTCGAGCACGAGCTCGGCGACCTCATCCCAGTCCACGGCCTCAGTGTCGAGCCGTAGTCCGATCCAGCCCCGAGGACCGACGTAGGACGGCATGAAGAAGCGAGCGGGATCGGACTCGACGAGCACGGCATTCTCCCCCGGCGGAGCCTTGCAGACGAGCGCCACAAGGCCGTCGCCGTGATGATCCTCCGGAAGTAGGCGAAGTTGCGGCCGCGGACCTTGTACGCCACGTGTGGGTCGTGGCTCTCCGCGGTGACCTCCGGGAGCGCGTGGCAGATCCCTGTGAGCCGGGCCTTTCCGAGGTCGTCGTCCATGTCACACCCCCATCGCCCCAAGTTCTCGTTCGACGGCAGCTCGCCGATCCTCGTCCACCTCCAGGTGCTCGACCCGGAGGCGAAGCTCTCGAGCGTCGACGAGACCGTGGCGCAGCGCCTCTCGTGCGAACCCCCAGTCCTTCGTCCGCCCCGCGACGCACTTCGAGAGCACGAGGTCGTGAGTCTCGAGGCACCAGCCGGTGGCGCCCGCGGTGCGCGGACCGCTGACGGCCACGAGTCGATCCTCCCACCCGGCGGGCGCCTTCGCGGTCTCGGGCCCCACGCCGTGCGCGTAGTAGCCGAAGGTGGCGTGGAAGGGCGAGCCCTCGCCGATGGCTCCCTCGATCACGTCGGCGCGCTCGGGGTGGGCGCGCGGGTACACGTCGGCGTCCGCGGAGGTGAGCAGGGAGGCGGGAGCGGCAGGGTGGGCACCGAGCACGGCCTGGCTGCCCACGACCACGATGTCCTCGTCGTCGGCGATGTGAGCGCTCGCCCGGATCAGGTGCTCGAGATCGGCGCGGCGCACGGGCTCGCTAGCGGACCTCGCGCACGATCCGCCAGCGCTCCTCGCGGGACACGGTCCCGGCGAACGGCGTGTTCTGGCGGAGCTCCCGCATCTCCTCGGTGTCCTCCTTGAGGGCAGCGGCGAGGTAGGCCGGTGGACGGGCCAGGAGCGAGCGCCAGCGGCGAGCGTACGTGGCCGGGACCGGGCCGCCGTGAGCGATCCATCCCTCGACTCGCACGCGCGCCGAGGCGATCACCTCGTCGTCCAGCCGCCCGGCCACGAGCCGATGGAACGCGAGGCTTCGCAGCTCGGCGGTGCGGTGGCTGCGGATCATGGGAACAACGGTAATGCTCCGCCGAGATGCACTCCCTTGATCCCGCCTCCGCCCTCGACCGCGTGCGAGAGCTCTGTCTCTCCCTCCCGGACACAAGCGAGCGGACGAGCCACGGCGCTCCGACCTTCTTCATCTCGGGCAAGCACTCGTTCGTGACCTATCACGACGACCATCACGGCGATGGCCGCCTCGCCCTCTGGTGCGCCGCGCCCGAGGGCGCCCAGGCCATGCTCGTGGAGGCGGCGCCCGAGCACTACTTCGTCCCGCCCTACGTGGGTCACCGCGGCTGGCTCGGCCTGCGCTTGGATCGGGAGGCGGAGTGGGACGAGATCGCCGGCGCGATCGAGGACGCCTACCTGACGCGAGCGCCGAAGCGGCTGCGGGAGCGGATCGAGGTCGCGGCTCGTCCGGGCTCGCCGAGCGCATGAGCGGCGAGCCGAAGGCGCCGCGGCATGCAGGGTCTCGGCACGCAGGGCCTTTCGCCACAGGTCTAGCGAACCTAGACCGGGCTGGCGGCCCCCCGTACCGGAAGCGGCTCCCCGAACCGAGCTCGCTTGACGAAGCGCCCTTGTCCCGGTACCGCCACCAGCTCTCCCTCGTCCACCACCGGGGCTCCGCGCACCAGCACCGTCTCTGGGCCGCCGAGAACCCGGGTGCCTTCGAAGAGGCTGTAGTCCACGTTCGAGTGATGGGTGCGTGCCGACATGGTGAGCGGCCGCTCCGGGTCGAAGATGACGAGATCGGCGTCTGCACCCACGGCAAGCGTGCCCTTCCTGGGAGCAAGACCGAACAGTCGAGCAGGCTCGGTGCTGAGAAGCTCCACCATGCGACTCAATGAGATCCTGCCTTCCCTTACGCCGAAGTGATGGAGCATGGGCAGCCGGTTCTCCACCCCGGGCGCCCCGTTCGGAATTCGGGAGAAGTCGTCGCGGCCCAACGCTTTCTGGTCAGCGAAGCGGAAGGGGCAGTGGTCGGAGGAGAGAACCGACAGCGACCCGCCGTCGAGCGCGCGCCAGAGCCGCTCGCGATCCTCTTCCCCCCGCGGCGGCGGCGTGAAGACGTACTTGGCGCCCTCGAAGCCCGGCGTATGGAGAGCGCTGCGGTCGACGAAGAGGTACTGAGTGCACGTCTCACCCCACACCTGCCACCCGGCTTCCCGAGCGCGCACAAGAGGCTCGAGCGCCTCACGGCACGAGACATGGACGACGTAGAGCGGCGCACCGGCGATTCGGGCGAGGTGAATTGCCCGGCTCGTGGCCTCCGCCTCGGTGAGAGCTGGCCGGGTCAGTTCGTGCCAGCACGGCTCGGTGTGGCCCTCCGCGAGCGCGCTGGACACGAGCACGTCGATCGCATCGCCGTTCTCGGCGTGCACCAACACGAGCGCTCCACTGCGTGCGGCCACGCGCATGGCCTCGAAGAGCGTGCCATCGTCGACCATGAGCGAGCCCTTGTAGGCCATGAAGAGCTTGTAGCTCGAAACTCCCTGTTCGGCCGGCAGGCGGGCGAGTTCGTCGAGCGCGCCGGCGTAGCTGAGGTCGGTCACCGCGATGTGGAAACCCACGTCGACGACCGGCCTCGCCCGCGCCACCTTCTCGTGCCAGGTAGCGAGGCTCTGGCCGAGCGTCTGCCCCGGCTGCTGGAAGCAGAAGTCGACGATCGTGGTGGTCCCACCGGCCGCTGCCGAGAGGGTGCCCGAGGTGAAGTCGTCGCACGAGACGGTGCCCGCCTGTGGCGAATCCATATGCGTGTGGGGGTCGACGCACCCCGGCATCACATAGCGGCCGGTGGCGTCGATGACCCTGTTCGCGGGTCCGTCGAGGGAGTCACCGATCGCCGCGATCGTCTCACCGCGGATGAGCAGATCCGCCACGAAATCCTCGGAGGCGGTAACGAGACGTCCGCCCTTGATCAGCGTCGACGCCGGCCCTAGCCGCTCCTCTTCATCCCCCGCGCGCGGGAGGACACTCATCCGGTGTGGTCGGTGACGATCTCGAGGATCGCCCCCAGCATGAGCTCGGCTCCGACCGCCGCGTCGGCGGGGCCAGCGTCCTCGAGCGGGGAGTGGCTGATGCCATCCAGGCAAGGAACGAACACCATGGCGCTCGGAACCCGCTGGGCCACGAACATGGTGTCGTGGGCGGCCCCCGAGGGCATCCGCGTATAGGTCACCCCGCCGGCCGTCGCAGCCCGCTCGAGGGCTGTCACGACGCTCTCGTCGAGGGGAGTGGGCGGCACCTCTACGCGCTCGCGACTCTCCATCCGGAGCGAGCGCTCATCCGCCGCTCGCCCTGCGGAGGAGAGCACCTCGTCCAGCACTCCGCGGTAGGCCGATCGCTCCACGCCCCTGACGTCGATCGTCAACCGGGCTCCTCCGGGGACCACGTTGATGAGTCCCGGGCTGAGGTCGAGCTTTCCGACGGTACCCACGGTTCCCGCGCCGGCGTCCTCGGCGAGGCGCTCCACCGCGAGCATGGTCTCAGCCGCCGCGAGCGCAGCGTCGCTGCGTGTGCCCATCGGAGTGCCGCCAGCATGGTCCGCGCGACCCTCGAACGAGACCTCCGCGTGCACGTATCCGGCGATCGCGTCCACGACGCCGACCTGGATGCCCCGGTCCTGGAGCGTGCGGCCTTGCTCGATGTGAAGCTCGATCCAGCCGATCGTGTCATCGAGCGCCCTCGCCGACTCCCGCCAGCGCTCAGGACGGTGACCGGCTCGCTCGGCGTGAGTCCAGAAGGCCTCGCCGTCATCCGAGCTGACGATCCCTTCGAGGAGTTCCTCCTCGGTCGTCCGCCCGGCCATGACGCGGCTCCCTAAGAGCATCGACCCGAAGCCCGAGCCCTCTTCCTCGAGGAAGGAGATGACCTGCAAAGGCAGGTCGAGACCGTGCTCACGGTTCAGCCGGCACACCTCGAGCGCGCAGGCGACGCCGAGCGTGCCGTCGTACTTGCCGCCGTTGCGGTTCGAGTCGCAGTGGGAACCCATCCCGAACACCGGGCTCCCGTGCGGACGGTTTCGGGCGACCAGCGTGCCTACGGGGTCGTAGGACGTCTCGAAGCCGAGCTCCTCGAGCTGATCCGCGAAGTACTCGACGGTCCGGCGATAGCTATCGGTGTAGGCGTAGCGGCAGATCGCCGTCGGAGAGTCCGTGAAGGCGCTGCCCGCGAGAGTCTCCACATCCCGCTCGATGCGATCGGCGCTCTGCGCCCTGTCCACCCGCAAGGGGGTGTAGCTCACGGTCTGCTCCCCGCCGAGCGAGGGGTCTGGGCCTCAAGCCGGGCGCGCTCGTCCCCGCTGTGGCGGTCGGTGCCGATGGGGCGAGCGCAGCAGCGACGATGTATCTCCGCGAAGTAGGGCTCGAAGACCCGGTTCAGCTCCTCAACCTTCGAGTGGGAGTTCAGGACGGCCGGAAGCTCGGTCCGCAGCTCCTCGAGGACGGCCTCCTCGTCGAGGCGCGTCAGGGCCCCCTTCTCGACCACTACCTCACCACCGACCATGACCTTCTCGATGGAGGAGCCGTCCTCGCAGTACACGAGGTGGTTGCGGATGTCGTTCAGCGGGGTGAAGTTCAGGGAGCGCAGGTCGAGGATCAGCAGGTCGGCTCGCTTGCCGCTCTCGAGTGAGCCCACCTCGTCGCCGATCGCCGCGCTGCGCGCCCCGGCGATGGTGGCCGCGGCAAGAATCTCGGGCGCGCTCGGCCAGGTGGTGTAGTCAGGGGACGTCACCTTGTGGAGCAGCGCGGCTGCCTTCATGACGTCGAACATGCGCGGAGTGTCGTTGCTCGAGATGCCGTCGCTTCCCAACGCCACGTTGACCCCCGCGTCGAGGAGCTTCCGGAAGGGCGCGATGCCGGCGCCGAGCTTTTGGTTGGAGATGGCGTTGTGGGCCACGGAGGCCCTCGCGCGGGCCAGACGGGCAATGTCCTCGTCGTCCACCCAGATGACGTGCGCAAGGGTCGCCCGCTCGTTCAGCACTCCTAGCTCGTCCAGATGGCGCACCATGCTTCGGCCGTACATCTCCTGCCCCGTGACCGCCTGCACCTTCGTCTCGAGGACATGGATGTGGTAGGCCGTGGCGTGGCGCTCGGACAGCTCGGCGGCTGCGATGAGCAACTCGTCGCTGCAGCGCTGCGGCCCGGAGGGAGCTACCACGTAGCGCAGGCGCCCCGCGCGACCGTGAAAGCGATCGAGCGCTTCCTCGCTGAAGGCCAGGTACTCGGAGATCGACGTTCGTCGCTCGGCCCGTGCGGCCCGGACGAGTTCCTGCGGCAGCAGCTCGTCCGTGAAGGGCAGTGTGTCGGTGAACGCCCGGTCCATCACGTTGCCCGAACAGTTCGCGCGGATGCCGGCCAGCTCGTAGGCGTCGAAGACGGCCTCGAGCGCATCCATGCTCTGACCCGGCATCTCGATCACGTCGTCTAGCAGGCAAGTGACGCCGTTCTTCAGCGACTCCATGGCGACGAGCAGGGTGCGCAGATACACGAGTCGGCGCGAGAGTGGAGTAAGTCCGAGGATCGGATACGAGAAGAGCATCCAGAGCTCGAGCGGCAGGTTGTCGTAGCGGCCCTTGAAGAGGGCTTCCCACGAGTGCACGTGGGCATTGACCAGGCCCGGCATCACCAGTCGACTGCGCCCGTCGATCACGGTGTCCCCTGCGCCGGGCTCGAGGTGAGGTTCCACCGCAGCCACGCGATCACCTTCGATGAGCACGTCTCGCGCTACGGGGTCCGCGCCGGTGCTCTCGTCCATGGTGATGACCAGGGCGCCCTGGATCAGCGTTCGCTCAGCCACGACGGTGGACACCTCAGCTCACCTCCTGGGCACCGGGGAACAGATCCGTCCGCCGGTCGTGGAAGTAGCGCAGTTGATTTCGCTGCTCCTCGAGGTGCTCGAGGTCGAGCGCGAGGGTCACCGTCCCCGGCCCTGCGGCCGAGCGCCGCGCCGCGACCTCGCCGTCGGCGCCCACGATCACGGATTCGCCGAAGTTCTCTATGCGCTTGTCGCCGAGCCGCTCCTCGGTGCACTTGTTGGCCGCGACGGCCACCAGTCCGTTCTCGCGGGCATGCGTGCGGAGCTCGCAGACGAAGAAGTCGGTCGAGTCGCCGCCACTGGCGGCCACCGGTACGAGCGCCGCCTCGGCGCCGAGGGCACGCAGCTCGCGCCAGCACTCCGGGAATCGGCGGTCGTAGCAGATCAGGACACCGAAGCGAAGGCCTGCGACCTCATACACGCCGAGCCCGTCGCCCGCCGTGAAATGTGCCGGCTCATCGAAGCCGGGTGGTGGCTCACTCCCAGCCGGAAGGTGCAGCTTGCGGGTGACGAGCCGCTCCACCCCGTAGCGGTCTACCGAGGCTTGGAGCTCGCCATCGGGGCCGATGACGACCGCCGCATTGTGGAAGCGCCCCGTAGGGGGGTCGTGCTCGTAGAGGGGGAGCACGACTGCCATCTCGAGACGGCGCGCGAGCATCCCGAACCTCTCGACCAGGGGCCCCGGAACGGGGACTGCCCACCCGCGGTAGCGCTCCGGCTCGTTCACGCAGAAGTAGGGCCAGAGTGCGAGCTCGGGCAGCACCGCGATCTCGGCCCCCATCGACGCAGCGCGCTCGAGCCCATCCGCCGCCACCTGCGCGTTCGCGTCGAGGGCAACGCCGCACCCCGGTAGCTGCACTGCGGCGATGGTCACGACGCGGGCGCGTCCTTCCCGGCTGCCCATGGCGTCGTTCTCAGAGCCTCGCATCGCCGGGCCGGTGCTCAAGTTCAGCCGCCTTCCTGCTGCTCGAAGGCTCTGTCCACCTCATCACGGAGGAGGTCCACCAGGCGGTCGCGCAGATCGTGAAAACGCGGGTCGCGCTCGTCCCGTGGACGCTCCAGGCCGACCTCGAGTACCTCTTTGAGGCGTCCTGGCCGAGCGGTCATCACGGCGATCCGGTCGGCCAAGCTGATGGCCTCGTCGATGTGGTGGGTGACGAACATCGACGTGGCTCCGCTGGCCTGCCAGGCGTCGAGGAGATAGGACTGCAGCTTCGTCCGCGTCTGAACGTCGAGGGCTGCGAAGGGCTCATCCATCAGCAGCACGCTGGGCTCCATGGCCATCGCCCGGGCGAGCGCGGCGCGCTGGCGCATACCGCCCGAGAGTTCGTCCGGGCGCTTCTCGGCGGCGCCGGCGAGCCCGACGCGGCGGAGGAGCTCGGTCGCGCGCCCGCGCCGCTCAGCCCTGCCCTCGCCCTGGAGCCTCAGCCCGAAGCCCACGTTATCGGCCACGCTCATCCACGGAAAGAGCGAGGCATCCTGGAAGACGAAGGATCGCTCGGGTCCGGGTTCGGTGACCGGTGAGCCACCTGCCTCCACGAGACCCATCGACGGATGCTCAAGTCCCGCCACGATGGTCAGCAGCGTGCTCTTGCCGCAGCCACTCGGGCCGATGAGCACGAGCATCTCCCCGACCGCGAGTTCGAGGTCAATATCGCGGAGAGCCTCGTGAGCCCTCGGGGTGCCCTCGGCCCAGGTCTTGCTCACCCCCCGGCAGAGGACCCCGGCGCCGGTCGCGGTGCTCACGTGGCGAAAGTGCGGCTGGCCGGCTTCCACGGAAACAGACGCTTCTGCAGGACCCGGAGGAGCGTGTCGAGGAGATATCCGGTGAAGCCGATCAGGGTCATGGCCAGGAACGAGAGGTCGGCGTTGAAGGTGTTCCGGGCGGCGATGATCATCTGTCCGAGGCCACTGCCCACGCCGATCGCCTCCGCGATGAGCACGACCATCCACGCCGCGAACAGGTTGATGCGGAGCACCACGAAGACCTGTGGCATGACGGCGGGCAGAACCACGTGCTGCATGACCTGCCGCCGAGTCGCGCCGAGCGTGCGCGCGACGTTCACGTATGTCTGGTCGACGCCCTCGATAGCGCTGATGGTGGCGATGGTCATCACGAAGAAGACGCCGAGGAAGACCGTGAAGATGGCCGGCTTGTTGCCGATCCCGAAGAAGAGGATCGCCACGGGCAGCCAGGCGATGGGCGAAATCGGGGCGAGCAGAGTCAGCGTCGGCATGGTCATCTTGCGCGTCACGCGCGAGTAGCTGATGATCACGCCGACCGCGAGCGAGAGGATGAAGCCGATCGCCAGACCCGCGAGGACACGGGTCGAGCTGGCCAGCATGGCGGTGAGGGCCGGGAAGCTCCCGCCCGAAGAGCTCTCCCCCACGGTCGAGCCGAAGAACCTCTCCTGATTCTGGATCTCAGCCAGGAAGATGTGCGGGGCGGGGAGGATGAGCGGGTTGAGGAGGCCGGCGGCCCACGCCGCCTCCCAGATCCCTACGAAGAGTCCAATCGAGGCCACCGTCCAGGCCGCCGCCCGCGCCCGCCGGCCGAGCGTGACCATCCACCCGGGCCTCTCGGCGGACTGCGCGTCCACGCTCTGACCCTCGCGGGCTACCTCGACCTTCGTTGACGCTTGAGTCGCCATCCTCTCAGCTCAGCTCGAGGGACTCGTAGAGCTCGGAGTTCTCGGCGATGACCTCTTCGAGAAGGCTGAAATCGAAGATCTCACGTCCTGGAACCTCTTGGATGTAGTCGAGCTCTTGAAGGTTCCTCGCCGAGTTGAGAATGAGCTTCGGCTGGTCCCTCTGGTCGACCTTCTGCCTCTGCTTGCTCGCGGCGTCGAGGACGCTCGAGTAGTCGGTCTTGTAGTACTTGCCGGTGGCCAGCTTCGCTGCGGCGGCCAGGTCCTCCTCGCTCTGCCGCTGCGCGAGCATTAGAGCCTTGATAAGGGCCTTGACCTCCTGGGGGCGTTGCTCGAAGAGCTCGTCGCTCGTGGCCAGCACGCAGTCGGAGTACTCCTTGCCGTAGATGTCGGTGCCGTTGCTGAGTACGGTCGCGCCGGGACGCGCCTTTACTCCCTGCGTCGCGTAGGGCTCGATGTGGCTCATGGCGTCGATCTCACCGGCTATGAACGCCTGGGCGAGCTCCGGAGATGTGTCGAGGTACTTCATCTGCACGTCATCAAAGGACATCCCCGCACGCTTGAGATAGTCGTAGGCCAACATCTCCAGCGTGTCTGCCTGGAAGGTGCCGATGCTCTTGCCGCGGAGGTCCTTGGCGCCCTCGATGCCCTCCCCCGCGGCGAGCACACAACCCTCCACGCCCGCACCGGACGCAATCCTCACCGGTGCTCCCTGGGAGACGAGGGTGAGGAAGTTCGTATAGGGAATGACGGAGGCCGCGACCTGGCCGGCGCCGAACAGCGTTGAGATGTCGGAGATGTTGGGGGCGTTGACGAACTCGATCTTCACCGAGGGCTCGGCGAGCTTGCGCTCGTTGACGACGAAGATGCCGAGGTTGCAGAGGCCGGTGCCGTGGGTCATGCGCACGAGGCCGGGCTCGCCTACGCCTCCTGCCCCGACCGCCCCGCACGCGCTGAGCAGCCACGCGGGAATCGTGGCTACTGCGCCGAGCGCCGCTCCCCTTCCCATGAAGTCTCGCCGGCTGATGCGGTTGCGCGGACCGGCGCGTCCGTCCGATCCCCCTGCGCTTCTGGTTGTCGTGCGAGGGTCGTCGGACGCCATGACCTTCCCTTCGTTCGTTTCCGTAGATGGGGAGATCGCACGCGACGTCCCGCTGCTCGCGTTGTCTCCGGTCAGCTTTCCGCCGTCGGCTGTCGGAGAGTCCGGGCTCGATAGGTATCGCTGCGCTCTTTTCGAGATCTCACCTTCGAGCAGCTCGAGCGACACCGCCTGCGCGGGGAACCAAGTCCCGGCTGAGGCCAGCCCCAGACTCTGCAGGCCCGACCACCTCTTCGGAAGCTGTGCGAGGAACGGACGCAGATCGACCTCCGTAGGCTGGCGCCGAAGGCCGTCCTCGAGCTCGGTGTCCGCGAAGCCCGGGAAGTAGGGCCGGGCGTGGACGAGTGCCGAGCGTGGATCTCTCTCGATGAGAGACTGCGCGCGCAACATGGCCCGGATGACCCTCGCCACGGTCTCCGGGCGCTCCGCGAGGAAGGCTCTCTTGGCAACGAGCACAGTGTCGGGAAAGCGCTCGCCCCAGAGCTCTACCCCGTCCGAGAGCTCCACCGCGCCCTCGCGTCGCAGCCGACCGGCGAACGGCTCTATGACCGTAAGTCCGGTCAGCCGTCCGGAGCGAAAGCCCTCGACCGCGTGCCATTGACTGTCGAGCTCCTCCACCGCGACATCGCGCAAGCTGAGTCCCGCCGCTGCGAGCGCGTCATGAAGCAAGAGCTCGAGTGGATCGGCGCGAAAGGTCCCGACGACCCGCCCGACGAGGTCCTGGACGGCTTCGACGCCAGGCTGCGCGAGCAACGACACGCCTCGCAGGCCGCTTCCGGCCACGATCACGGGTGGGTCCTCGTGTCCAGCGTCGAGCAAAGGCTGGCTGAAGGCAGCCGTCCCCATCGGGGCCCGTCCGCTCGCCAAGTCCTCGGCCGTGGCGCCCATCGCATCGAATGGCGGCGCATCGACCTCGAGGCCCTCCTCGGCGAGAAGCCCGGAGCCCACGGCCACGAACAGAGGCAGGTTCGAGAGCGAACACCCATGAGTCAGGTAGAGGCGCTCAGACATGGACCAGGTCCGGCGCCATCACGGGCATGTCTCGAGAGCTACCGGCAGATCGGGGAAGGACGTCTGCTCGAGGATCGCCGGCGGACACGGGAACACTCCGTGGCTTCGTCGAGACGAGTTGCCAGCCGATACGAGCCACGCACGCCTCGAAGGCCTTGCGGCTCTCGGACTCTTCGCCCGGACTCGCTTGCCGGAAGACAGCCGTCGTCACGAGCTGTGACTCGCTGCTGCCCTGAGAGGAGACGAGACCCCGGGAGAGGTCCGAGAGATGAAGGAGCACGAGCTCGTCAGCCTCGCCCGTGACCTTGACCGTCCCGGTCACTCGGCACGTCTGATCGCCGACCAGCACCACGCTTTGCATGAGCGCGGCCGTGGCACCATCCACGGCGAGCGCGTCGCCCGCTGGGAGCCCTTGCAGGGCCGCCGAGACCGCGGGCGCCAAGCTCTCATCTTCGGCATCGACGCCGACGAACAGGGGTGGTGGACCTAGGCAGCACCGGCATCCGATCTGTCCAGAGGAGGCCATCAGCACCCGCACGCCCAGTGGACCGGCGCCCATGAGCCAAGACAGACGGCTCAGGGTCTCGTCGGCCGCCACGCCCAGGTGCGCGAAGGCCACGATCCCCGCACCGTCTCCCCTTCCGTCGCATCTGGCGCTCCGCCGTGTCTCTCTCCGCGCCGGAAGAGCGCGATCACCGTACATCGCGAACTTCCGAGTCGAGGGTCATCTCTCCGGTGATCAGCAGGTGGTTGAGCATCAGCTCCTGAGCTGCTGCCTCGTCGTGCTGCTCGATCGCGTCATATATCTCGCGGTGCGTGTCCAGGGAGCGAGCTGGTTGGCCCGCGCGCTCGAGTGACGCGCGAGCGACTCGCTCAATGCTTCCGACGAGCTGCGTCAGGAGGCTTTCAAGCATCGGCGACTGAGCTGCAGCGATCACTGCGGTATGGAAGAGTCGGTCCCCCCGCAGTCCTACCCCTCCGACCGCCACCTCGTTCGCCATCTCGCCGAGGGCAAGGGCTAGCGCCTCGAGGTCGTGCTTCGACCTGCGCCGCGCGGCGAGCCGCGCGGCCTGACTCTCGAGTCCCTCCCGTACCTCGTTGACTGCGACGAGCTGGACGCTTTGGTACACCGTCTGCCCGTCGATCGGCGGGATGATGTCCTCGCCGGGGCGCAGCACGAAGACGCCATCGCCATGACGTATCTCTACGAGCCCCATCACGTGAATCGCGGTGAGGGCCTGGCGCAGAGACGTCCGGCTCACACCCAACCGGCGCGCAAGCTCTCGCTCCGGTGGCAGCCTTTCCCCAGGGCGAAGACCATCGCTGCGGATCAGCTCGCGCAAGCGAGCGGCCACCGCCTGATATAGCGGCACGCGGAGAATCGGCCCCAGGCTTTCCTCGGTCACCTCATGCAGGTTTGCGCGTGGCGGGTTCCCTGTCCCGGGACCAGTGGTCCAACCATCGCCCAGCAAGATTCGACCGGCAGTAGGGGGCCGCCAGCGTGTCTACCGGCTAGAAGGAGCGGTGGGCCGGAGCCTGTCAAGTCGAATGAGACGGTTCGCGTTCGAATTTAGTGAGCGAGCTCCTCGCTCTCGGGCTTGGTGATCCACGCCGCCGCCGGTACCGACGGCGGCGTCGGCGTGCGCCGGACGAACCGCTCGGGCGTCGCCGCGTAGGCAGCATCGAGCGCCCGCTGACGGTCGTCGTGGAGCGCTTGGGCGCGGCCGTG
>JBPCRE010000280.1:0-13307 GCA_050997195.1 Thermoleophilaceae bacterium | reverse complement strand
TGCTCGTCGCCGACCTCGGCCTGGCCGGCCCCACGCCGCCGCACTGCCTCGACGCCCGGGTCCGGGCCGGCACGCACGACGCCACGCGCGCGCCGGCCATGACGGCGCAGGAGGCGACCGCGGCGCTGCACGCGGGCGGGCGCGTGGCCGGCGACCTGCTCGAGGCGACCGCGGCCGACTGCCTCGTCGTCGGGGAGATCGGGATCGGCAATACGGCGACGGCCGCCGCGCTGCTGTGCGCGCTGACCGGCGCCGACCCCGAGCGGACCGTCGGTCGCGGCACCGGGCTCGACGCCCAGGGCCTCGAGCGCAAGCGGACGGTGGTGCGGGCGATCGTCGGGCGGCACCTGGCCGAGTGCCCCGACCCGGACGACGCGCTCGACGCGCTCGCCGGGGTCGGCGGGCTGGAGCTCGCCGCCCTCGCGGGGGCGATCCATGCCGCCCACGCGCGGCGAGTGCCCGTCGTCCTGGACGGCTTCGCCACGGGCGTCGCCGCGCTCGTGGCCGTGCGGCTGCTGCCCGCGTGCCGCGAGTGGCTCGTCGCCGGGCACCGCTCCGCGGAGCCCGCCCACGCCGACGTGCTCGCCGAGCTCGGTCAGGAGCCGCTGCTGGACCTGCGCCTGCGGCTGGGCGAGGGCAGCGGGGCAGCGCTCGCGCTGCCGCTCATCGAGCAGGCGGGCCGGCTGCACCGGGAGATGGCCACGTTCGCCGAGGCCCGCGTCGATGGTCCGTAGCGCCGGCCTGGCGCTCGCCATGGCGCTCGACGCCGCGCTGCGCGACCCGGCGACGCTTCATCCGGTCGCAGGGCTCGGCCGGATCGCTCACGTCGCCGAGCGACGGCTGTACCGGCCGACACGCGCCGCCGGAGCGTTATACGCGGCGGCCCTCGTCGTCCCGCCGGCCGCGCTCGCCCTCGGGCTCGACCGCCGCGCCGGCCGCGGCGCATCGTTGATGCTCACCGCCGCGTGCGCGTGGACGGCGCTCGGCGGCGCGAGCCTGCGCCGCATCGCACTGCAGATGGCCGACCTGGTGGACGCCGGCGACCTGACGGCAGCGCGGGCGCTGGCGAGGTCGCTCGTGGCACGGCGCACCGGGGATCTCGACGGCGCCGAGCTCTCCCGCGCCGCACTCGAGTCGCTCGCCGAGAACACCTCAGACGCCGTCGGCGGCCCGATCGTCTGGACCGCGGCCGCCGGGCCGGCCGGCGCGGTCGCCCACCGGACGGTCAACACGCTCGACGCGATGGTCGGCTACCGCGACGGGCGCTACGAGCGCTTCGGGTGGGCGTCGGCCCGCCTGGACGACCTAATCAACTGGCCCGTGGCGCGGGCGACCGCCGCGGCCACCGTCGGCGCCGCCGCGCTGTGCGGCGAGGACCCCGCCGGGGCCGTGCGCGTGTGGCGGCACGACGGCGCCCGCCACCCGAGCCCGAACGCGGGGCGCGTCGAGGCGGCCTTCGCGGGCGCCCTCGGGGTCAGGCTCGGCGGCACGAACCTCTACGGCGACCGGGCCGAGACCCGACCGCCGCTCGGCGACGGCCGTTGGCCGGACACCGTGGCGCTGCGCCGCGGCGTGCGGCTGAGCGCGACCGCCTCGTGGCTGCTCGCCGCCGCCGCGGTCGGCGTGACGGCGGCGGTGTGCGCGTGGCGCTGACGCTCGTCCTTGGCCCGCGTCGGTCGGGCAAGAGCGCCGCGGCCGAGCGCATCGCGGCCGGCGCCACGGGCGCCGGTGGGAGCTTGACCTACCTGGCGCCGCTGACCGTCACGGACGCGGAGATGCGGGGGCGGGTCGACGCCCACCGCGCCCGCCGTCCGGCGGACTGGGTGACCGTCGAGACCGTCGCCGTCGCCGACGCCCTGGCCGCCGCGCCCGACGCGGCCACGGTCCTGCTCGACTCGCTGGGCGGCTGGGTGAGTGAGGTCCTATGGCGCGCCGGCGCCCTCGAGGACGACGGGACCGACGAGGCGGCCGATGCCGTGGAGGCGCTCGCGCTGGACGTGGACCGCTTCGCCGCGCTCGCGGCACGCCGCAGCGGTGAGACCGTCGTCGTCGGCGAGGAGGCCGGTTGGGGGCCCGTGCCGCCCCACCCGGGCACGCGCCGGTGGCTCGACGCGCTGGGCGACGCCACGCAGACCCTCAGCCGTGGCGCCGACCGCGTGCTGCTCGTCGTGGCCGGGCGGTCGGTCGAGCTGCGGTAGCGGTGGAGCTGCACGGCGACCACTGGGCGCGCGGCGCCCGCCTGGACTTCGCGGTCAACGTGGTGCCCGGCGGCCCGCCGCCGTGGCTGGCCGACGCGGTCCGTGAGGGCCTCGCGACGATCGGGGACTACCCGGACGAGGAGGCCGCCACGCTCGCGGTCGCGCGCCGCCACGGGCGCGCGCCGGAGGAGGTCGTGCTGCTCAACGGCGGCGCGCAGGGCTTCACCCTGCTCGCCGAGGCACTTACGCCCGCAAGGCCGGTGGTCGTCCACCCGTCGTTCATGGAGCCGGACGACGTCCTGACCGTGCGCGGGCGCGCGCCGCGGCAGGTCGTTCTCGCGCCGCCGTACCGGCTGGCCACCGCGACCGTGCCCGACGACGCCGACCTCGTCGTGATCGGCAACCCGACCAACCCGACGGGCGTGCTACATCCGCGGGACGCCGTCACCGCCCTGAACCGCCCCGGTCGGGTCCTGGCGATCGACGAGGCGTTCATGGACTTCGTCGCCGGCGAGGCCGCCTCCCTGGCCGGCGACCCTCGACCCGGCCTGGTCGTCCTTCGCAGTCTCACGAAGATCCTCGCGGTCCCCGGCCTGCGGGTCGGCTACATGCTCGCCGAGCCGCAACTCGCCGCGTGCCTGCGCGGCCTGCGCCCCGCCTGGTCGGTCAACGCCCTCGCCCTCGCCGCGCTCGTCGCAGCCTGTGAGCGGCCAGAGCACCTGCAGAGCGTCGCCGCCGACGTCGCGTCGGCCCGCGGCATGCTCGCCGAGCGGCTCACGGAGCTTCCGGGCGTGTACGTGCATCCCGGCGCCGCCAACTTCCTGCTCGTCGAGCTCCCGGACGGCGAGGCGGTCCGCACGGCGCTGCGCACGCGCTTCGGGATCGCCGTGCGGCCGGCGGGTGGCTTCCCGGGCCTGTGTCCCGACCACGTCCGCATCGCCGTGCGCGGGCATCCGGACGACGATGAGCTCGTCGACGCCTTGCGCACGGTGCTGGGCGGGAGCCCCGCGCGGTGACCGCGCTCGACGACCTGCGAATCGCCGTCGGCTTCCTCACCCGCATCCCGGCGGGCACCGGTCTGGCGCCGGCCCCCGGCGGCCTGGCCCGTAGCGCCCTGTGGTTCCCCGCCGTCGGCCTGCTCGTCGGCGCCGTCCTCGGCGGCGTGCGGCTGCTCGCCGAGGCCACCGGCCTGGCGCCGACCCCCGCGACCGTCCTCGGCGTGGCCGCGGCCATCGTCCTCACCGGCGCGCTGCACGAGGACGGCCTGGCCGACGTCGCCGATGCGATCGGCGTGCTCGCCCCGCGTGAGCGCCGGCTCGAGATCATGAGGGACTCCCGGATCGGCACCTTCGGGGCCGTCGCGCTCATCCTCGCGATCGTCCTTACGGTCTCGGCGCTGGGATCGCTCGACGGCGAGGACGCCCTGCGGGCCGCCGTCGCGGGCCACGTCCTCGCCCGCTGGTCGATGGTGGCGCATGCGCTGCTGGGCACGCCGGCGCGGCCGGACGGCCTCGGTCGGCTGCTGAGGGTCGGGCGCATCCCCGGCGCCGTCACGACGCTCGCCGCGGCCGCCGCCGTCCTGGCTCTGGGCTGGTGGGCCGCCGGAGCGCTGGCGCTCGCGACCGGCGCCCTGGTCACCGGCGCGGCGACGCGTGCGGCGACGCGCGCCTTCGGTGGCACGACCGGCGACACCTTCGGCGCGACCGGCAAGCTCGTCGAGGTGGCCACGTTCCTCGTCTTCGCCGCCGCCTGGTGAGCCGGGCGTGCTTCGAAGCCAGCGACCGGTGCTCCTTCGCATCAGCGCCTGAGCGCCTCGTCGAGCGCGTCGTTGACCAGCTCGTCGGCACGCTCGTTGGCCTCGCGGCGCACGTTGCGCACCTTCCACGCGTCGAAGCCCCGGAGCGCCTCCATGGTCTCGACGTACAGTGGTCGCAACGCGGCGTTCTTGACCTTGTACTGGCCGCCGATCTGGCGGGCCACGAGCTCCGAGTCGTTGACCACCTCGACTTCGCGCCCGCCGAGGGCCGAGGCCAGCTCGAGGCCGAGCTGCACCGCGCGGTACTCGGCCACGTTGTTGGTGGCGTGGCCGATGAAGCGGCCCTCCTCGAGAAGCACGCCGCCGTCCTCGCCGGTCACCACGGCACCCACCGCGGCGGGGCCGGGGTTGCCCCGCGCGCCACCGTCCACGTGCACCACGAGCCGGCCCGGGCCGGCCGGGGGGGCGGCGCTCAGATTCAGGCGGCCGGGCCCTCGATGGGCGGGAACGTGCCCTTGGCCCGGCGCCGGCGCCGGTCGCGGTCGGCCGCCTTCGGCCCCGGAGCCCCTCCCTCGCCCTCTCGCCGGTCGATGATGACCTGCACGTTCGGATCGTCGCGGTAGTACTCGACGAGCTTCTCGTAGAGCTCGTCGGCCAGCGCCTGGGGCACCACCGAATAGATCACGGACGTACCTCTTCGGCGGCGGCGAGGCCACCATCGCCCGTCACCGTGCCGTTCCACACGCGCGCGGCGTCCTCGAGCTCGGAGAGCTCGTGGCCCTTGCGCACGAGGCTCACGGGATCGTGTGCGTCGCCTAGGTCCACGCGGAACTGATACCAGGAGAGCTCCCAGGCCACCACCAATGAGACCTCGCTCCCCGCCTCGGTGCTCGGCTGGGCGCTCACCCACGGCTCGCCGAGGGTGCGTGCGAGGCCCGCCACCGTGCGGTGGTGCTCGGAGGCGTTGAACACCTCGAGCGCTCGCTCCACCTTGACCTGCGCATTGGTGGGCACCGCTCGCACGGGGCGCGCGCTGCGCCGCAGCCCCGATCGGAAGGGCGCGGCCAGACGGCCGCCCACGCTCGCCCCATTGGCGCCGTTGTCCCCCGCGGGGGGCGTCGGCGCCTCCTGCGCCGGAGCCTCGTGAGGGGACTCCGGTACCGCCGGCTGCTGCGCCGCGCCGGGTTCTTCTCGAGACTCCTCCGTCTCCTGCGCGTTGACCGGAGACGGCCACCACCGCGACAGACGCCCGAGCACCGAGCGCCTCGGCTCCGGTCCGCGCCGGGTGGCCGGCTGCTCGGCGTGAGCCGACTCGCGGATCCATCCCTCACGCTCGGCGCGGCCGAGGCAGAGCTCGCACACGAGGTGGCGCTGCCCTCCGGGCGCGAGGTAGGCCTCGATGCGCTCTCCCTTGAGGATGGTGCGCTGACAGACCTCGCAGGAGAGAAGCTCATGGGTGGGACGGAGCTCCTTCTTCACAGACCGCTCGATGCTAGTGGGTCTCCTCGAAACGTTCGCCCGGAAACGCCGAGCTCCAGACGCCGTCAGGCAAGGACGCAGGAGTCCGGCATAGCAGCGCTATGGCGGATCTCCGAGGACGCAGCATGGTGGGGCCGCCGTAACGGGTGCGACGTTGAGAGAAGGCCCACTAACGACCGCCCCGAGGGCCGCCGGAGCCTCGAGAGTGGGATCAGACCGTGCCCTCGAAGGCGTCGGACTGCAGGCGGCCCTTCAGGCGCAGCACGGCCTTGGTGTGGAGCTGCGAGACACGCGACTCCGTCACGCCGAGCACCTCGCCGATCTCCCGCAGGGTCAGGTTCTCGTAGTAGTAGAGGGCCACCACGAGCTTCTCGCGCTCGGGCAGGCGGCCGATGGCGTCGGCCAGTCGGTCTCGCATCTCCGTCTTGTCCACGGCCTGCGCCGGATCGACGGCCTCGTGGTCCTCGATGGTGTCGAGGAGCGAGACCTGGTCCCCGGAGGCGTCCGAGAGCGTCCACAGCTCGTCGAGGGCCACGACCGAGGAGTTCGAGATCTGGGTCAGCGAGGCCTGGAAGTCCTCGACCGTGCTCTCGAGCTGCTCGGCCATCTCGGCGTCGGTGGGGGCGCGGTGGAGCTTGTGCTCGAGCAGGGCGTTGGCCCGCTCGATTGCCCGCGCGCGGGCCCGGACCGAGCGGGGCACCCAATCGAGCGAGCGCAGCTCGTCGATAACCGAGCCCTTGATGCGAGTGATGGCGAACGTCTCGAACTTGATCTCGCGCCCGGGGTCGAACCGCTCGATGGCCGAGATCAGGCCGAGCAGTCCGTAGGAGATCAGGTCGGCCTCCTCGACGTGGGAGGGCAGGCCCGTGGACATCCGGCCTGCGACGAACTTCACGAGCGGCGAATAGGCCAGCACGAGTCGCTCGCGCGCCTTCTCGTCTCCGTCACCCTTGTAGCGGCGCCAGAGCTCCTTGAGCTCTACCGCCTTGAAGTTCGCCTCCGTCTTCAACCTCTTGTCTCCACGCGGTGGGATGGCACTCGTCAGCCCCTATGCGCGGGGATGAGCCGCCGCGTAGACGCGTCTGAGACGGCTTGACTCTACTCGAGTGTAGGTCTGAGTCGTGCTGATGGTGGCGTGCCCGAGCAGCTCCTGGATGGAGCGAAGGTCGGCCCCGCCCTCGAGAAGGTGGGTGGCGAACGAGTGGCGCAGGGTGTGGGGGGACACCCCGCTGTCCAGGGCGGCCGCGCGCACCCAGCGGGCGAGCCGGCGGCGAACGTCGGAGGTGGAGAGGCGCCGGCCGCGTCGCGACACGAACAGGGCCGGCTCGTCGAGGCGGGAGCCGCGCAGGTGTGGTCGCCCGGCGGAGCGGTAGCGCTCGAGCGCGCGCCAGGCCGGCTCCCCCGCCGGCACGATGCGCGTGCGCGAGCCCTTGCCCGACACCCGGAGCTCCTCGGCGTCGGGGTCGAGGTCGGCCTCGTCGAGGCGCACGATCTCCTCCGCACGGATTCCCGCCGCGTAGGCCAGCTCGAGCATCGCCCGGTCGCGCAGCTCGAGCGGCGTGCCGGCGGGGATGCGACGCAGGAGGGCCTCCACCTCGGGAGACTTCAGCACTCGGGGCAGATGCCGCTCTCGGCGCGGGCTCGACACGAGGTCGGCGGGATTGGCGGAGATCTCACCCCGCTCGAGCAGATGGCGGTGGAAGGTGCGCACGGCCGCGAGCTTGCGCGCCACCGTCGTCTTGGCCGCACCGCGCTCGGACACGACGGCCGCGTAGCGGCGCAGGTCGCCGTGGCGGAGCCCGGTCGGGCCGAGGCCTCTCCCGCTCGCCCAGCGCGCGAGCTGGCTCAGGTCGCCCGCGTAGGCGCGCCGTGTCTTCTCGGCCATGCCCCGGGCCCGAAGGGCCAGGTCGAAGCGCTCGAGAGCCTCGTCCCAGACGGGGTCCGTACCCTCGACGTCCGTGACGCGCTTCTTCGTCAACTACGAGGACGGCCGGGTGGCCACCCGGCGCCAGCTCGAGGCAGCGGGCATCGCGAAGCCCGGCGTGACCCTCCCGCCGCGCCCGTGGCACCAGATCCGGGGCTCCGGAGACGCCTCCACCATGTGGTACGCCGTCCTGGTCAAGCGGGAGCGCGGCGTCTTCATCGGCACGCTCTGCATTCGACACATCGGGCGCCAAGCCTCCCTCGAGGCGCGTGGCTGGCGCGAGGTCCCCGTCGCGGAGATCGGCGTCGAGCCCTCCGCGAGCTCCCTGGCCTAGAGAGCCTGCGGCTCGGGCTCTACGCGATGTAGACGGGGGTGTTCACGGGAACGCGCTTGTAGAGCTCGATCACCTCGGGGATCGACATCCGGATGCACCCGTGGGAGGCGTTGGTGCCGAGCGATTCCGTCTCGTCGGTGCCGTGGATCCCGGCACCGTCGTAGATGCCCATCCAGCGTGCCTTCAGCGGGTTCTCGGCGATGCCGCCGGGGATGAGCTTGCCCGCCTTGTCGCCGGCCCAGTCGGAGTTGGGCACGCTCCAGGCCGGGTTGACGGCCTTGTTCTGGATCTGATAGAGGCCCGCGGGGGTCTCGAGACCCACCTTTCCGACGGCGATCGGGTAGCTCTTGACCTTCTTGAGACGCCGGTAGTAGGTGAGCCGGAAACCCGAGCGGTTGACCATCACCATGTGCGGGTACTTGCCCGCGAGCTCGCCCTTCGTGACCTTGGGCTTGGTCGTCGCGAAGCTCGCCCTCACCGTTCGCCGCGCCGCGGGCTGGTCGATCTGAGCGCGCAGGCGGCGCTTGAGGGCCTTCGCGCGCACGGCGCGTCCGGTGCGGGAGGCAACCTTGGTGACGCCGCCCGCGGAGAAGTCCACCTCCGCGTCGCGAGCGGAGCGGTTGGTGGTGCGCTCGACCCGCTTGACGAGACCGTCCACCGCGCGCTTCGAGTAGGAGATGCGCGACGGAACATCGGCGCTCTCGCCCCCGCCGGTGGCCTCGCGCCACGCTCGCGAGACGAAGTTGCCCGAGCGGCTGGCGGCCAGGGCGTCGGCGGTCATCGCGTCCACGTCGGCGCGCACTCTCGCCCGGCGAGCCGACAGACGGAACCTGCGCCCTGCGGCCACGACCTTGAGCGGCTTGGCCAGGGGATCGGCCACCTCGGCCTCGAGCTTCCCCCGGGCGGCGCTCATCGACATCCCCCCCACGTCCACGCCGGCCACCGACACGCCGCGCGCGATGTGCTCGGAGCGCGAGGAGTCGAACGCGTAGACCGCGCCGGCGCCGGCCAGCAGGAGGAGGAGGGCGAAGCCGAGGGCGATGAAGCCCGTGCTCAGCTTACGACGCGACCGGCCACGGCGGTTCGGCGGCCGACCGGTTCCGCCCGACGGCGAGCCCGAGCGGGGCCGGGGTGAAGGGGAACGGTCGGAGGCGCTCATAGCGAGCCGAGTCTACGCGGCGCTGCGCTCATCGCACAGGGTGCCGAGGGCCTGCAAGGCGTCTTTCGTGTTAAGGGTGCGTTGAGCCGGGCCCCTCCCTGCGAAACCCTACGGCGGGGGGGCTGTCCCGCCGCGGGGCCGCCCGGAGCGGCGGGCCCGCCGCTCGAGCGCCGTCTCGATGGCCGTGACCACGCCCGGGCGGGCCCGGGAGCTGCGCTCGTACTCGCCGAGGGCCTCGAGGTCCCGGGGCTCGAGCGAGTCGAGCAGCGAGGCGATCTCCTCCGGCTCGAGGTCGTCGTAGTGCTCGACCGGCGCAGGGGGCTCTCTCCCCCCGCTCTCCCCCTCTGCCCGCCCGGCGTCTGACCCCCGCTCCTCGATCAGCCTCCGAAGGCTCGTGACCTCGCGCGCCGAGAGGCTTCGAACGATGGGCGCGGGGCGGCGCACGTTCGGACTGCGGTGAAGGAAGTCCTCGACCTCCCGCTCGTAGCGGAAGGGCTCCCGAGCCCCTCGGGTGAAGGGATGAAGGCGCATGTGCCCGGCCTGCTCGAGCACCGCCTCGCGAGTGGTGAAGCGGTAGGTGAAGCCGGTGGCCTTCAGGCGGCGGTTGTCGAGCCCCCGCCCGAAGCGAAGCTGGCGGCGCATCTCGGGGGGAACGTGGACGCCGAGGCGCCCGAGGATCGCGAGCCCGGCACCGGTACCCCACGGTGCGATCACCGGAGCCAGGCGCTTTCCGAGCAGGTGGGCCACCTCCGAGAGGGCGAGCACACCGTCGGCGGCCACGTTGAAGATGCCGGGAAGATCGTGCTCGACGGCGTGGGAGAGCGCCCCGACCACGTCGTCCTCGTGCACGAACTGATACCGAGGGTCGAACCCGAGGATCATGGGCACCGCCGGCAGGGCGAACAGCGCGGTGTGCGATGTCCGCACCTCCGGACCGAGGACGTTGGCGAAGCGCAGGATGCTGATGCAGGTGTCCGGACGCTTCTCCGCGTGATCGAGCACCGCCGCCTCGGCCTCGACGATGTCGTGCTCGAGCGGCGTGCGTGGGGGATGCGGGCGCTCCATGTCCTCGGTGAAGAAGGCCGGGTCGTCCTGCTCGGCCCCGTAGTAGTGGGCCGAGGACTTGAGGACGAGCTTGCGCACCGGCGAGTCCTCGCCCGAGCAGGCGGCGAGGATGTTCATCGTGCCCATCACGTTGCTCTCGTGAGCGCTTCGCGCGGAGGCGGCGGCCGAGTCGACCACGAGCCGGGCGTCCACCACCGTGTCGATCTCCGCAGCCTCGACGATGCGCCTGAGCAGCCCGTGGTGGGTTCCCACGCGGACGAACTCCGTGCGACCGAGCTCGCGCCTGGGGTCCTCGGAGTCCACGCCGATCACCGCGTCGATCTCGGGACGCTCCTCGAGGGCCGCGGCCAGGCGCCCGCCCCAGTAGGAGGACAGGCCCGCGATGAGCACCCGCCGCGAGCTCATCCGAGCCATACCGACCTGCGGGCACCCAAGATGTCGAAGAGGTTGTCCTGGATCCGGGTGCGAACCTGCTCGGAGACGCTCTGCAACATGCCCTTGTCCCGGTCGATGGCCGAGAGCTCGACCTCGATGGGCTCGAGGAAGCGGACACGGAACTTCGCCGGCAGGTAGGCGACCATGCCGAGCGGGCCGAGGTGCGGGAAGGTCGGTGTCACCGGCACGGGGGGAAGCCCGGTGAGGCGCCCGAGCAACGGCAGCCGGGCGAACACGGGCGCCGCCTCCTCCGCCCCCACCACGCACACCGGCACGATGGGAACCCTCCCTCGCGCCGCGGCCTCGACGAAGCCGCCGCGGCCGAAACGCCGCAGCCGATAGCGATCGCGGTAGAGCTTCTCGGTGGCCCCGGCCCCCTCGGGGAACATCAGCACGATCCGCTGCTCATCGTAGAGGAGGCGCTGGACGTTGGCCGGATGAGCCGGCACGCAACCGACCTTCGGCATGAGCATCGAGAGCCCGGGCGCGCCCCTGAAGGAGCGCTCCACCGGGATGCTCACCTCTCGTGCTTGCGGGTGCTCCTCGCGCAGTGCCTTGGCGACGATCCCGCCGCCGGGCGACAGCAGCGCCCCGGCGTGGTTGGCCGCGAGCAGGGCCCCTCCGGCCGAGGGCACGTTCTCGACCCCCTCCACCTCGCACCGAAACCAGTAGCGGTAGAGGAAGTCGCCCACCGTGCGGTCGAGGGCCCTCTCCACGCCCTCGGAGCGCCCCCAGTCGTCGAGTCGCCGCTCGGGCTCGACCCCGGGGAGAAAGCGGCGCAGATCCTCGTCGCTTCGCACCGGCACCGCCGCGCCGTCGGCCCCTCGCGCGCCGCTCGAGTGCGGGCTCTCTCGGGCACCTGAGCGAGCCTGCTCCATCGCGGCCGATTGTGGCAGAGCCTGGAACGCCGGGGGATTGCTGCACGCCGGTTTCAGTACCGTGTGAGCGATGGGCAAGGGCTATCTCCCCGTGGATCTCGAGCGCGTCTATCCCTCGATGGTCCGGCCCGCCGGGCCGTGGGCCGCCCGCCGAGCCGGAGCCGACTACGGCGTGAGCGACGAGCCAAACTGGCGTGGCATCGACTGGAGCAAGCGCCTCGGCAGCATGAAGGTGGCCGGACGGACGATCAACTACGTGGACCACGGGGGCGGAGACGGCTCACCGGTGCTCTTCGTGCACGGGCTCGGCGGCAACTGGCAGAACTGGCTGGAGAACCTCCCGCCCGTGGGCCTCGCGCGCCGATGCCTGGCTCTCGACCTGCCCGGCTTCGGTGCGTCGGAGATGCCGGCCGACCGCATCTCCATCTCCCACTACGCGCGCCTCATCGAGGAACTGTGCCGCCGGCTCGAGCTTCCGACCGTGACGGTGGTAGGCAACTCGATGGGTGGCTTCATCGCGGCAGAGATGGCGATGTCCTATCCCGATCGCGTCGAGCGACTGGTGCTGGCGGCGGCCGCGGGGATCTCGGTCACGACCGCCTACCGCCGACCCACGGTGACCGCGGCCCGCGCCTCGACCATCGCGGGGATCTTCGGCGTGGCCAAGCACCGTCAGGTCGTCGTGCGCCCGCGGCTGCGCCACGTGGCACTGGCTCCCGTGGTGCGCCACCCCACCCGGCTTCGCCCCGACATCACCCACGAGGTGATGCAGGCCGTCGGCTCTCCCGGCTACGTGCCGGCCCTCGACGCCCTGCTGACCTACGACTTCCGCGACCGCCTCGAGGAGATCGCGTGCCCGACGCTGCTCGTCTGGGGGGCGGAGGACATGCTCGTCCCCCTAAAGGACGCCGACGAGTTCGAGCGTGCGATCCCCAACACCGAGAAGGTCGTCCTCGACGACACCGGCCACGCGCCCATGCTCGAGCGCCCGCGCCCGTTCAACCACGCGCTGCTCGCCTTCCTCGACACGACCTCGAAGGCCCCGGAACGGAGGAACGGGCCGGCCGGCGAGCGCGAGAACGGCGGGCCGCCGCGGACCGAGCGGTTCGCACCGGTGGCGGGATCGGCGTCCGCGCCCTAGTCTTGTCCGGCGCCGACGCAACGGCGCCCGACAACCCGTGCCTTCACACTCTTGAGCGTCAACGAGAGGATGGGCGACCGCGTCCAGTTCCTCCGATCCTTCATCGCGCACCCCCGCCAGGTGGGGGCGGTGCTCCCCACCTCGCGTCGAGCGGTCAGCGACCTGCTCGACATGGCCTCTCTTCCCCATGCCAAGGTGGCTGTCGAGCTCGGGGCCGGCACCGGGGTCTACACGAAGGAGATCCTCGCCCGGCTTCCCTCCGACGGGCGCCTGCTCGCCTTCGAGACCGACCGGAGCCTCGCCGGGGCTCTGGCCTCGCGCCTACCCGACCGCCGTCTCGAGGTGCTCGCCGAGTCGGCCGAGGGCATGGACGCCCGACTGGCCGGCGCCCGCCCGGAGGTCATCGTCTCGGCCCTGCCCTTCACGTCCCTGCCGGGGCCCGTGCGCCAGAAGGTCCTCGACGAGTGCCGGCGCCTGCTCGCGCCGGGTGGAGTGATGCTCGTGCTGCAGTACTCGCCCTTCGTCCGCGCCGATCTGGAGAGCCGATGGCCGGAGGTGCGGCGGCGAATCTCGCCGCTGAACGTGCCACCCGCGTTTCTCTACGCGTGCCGCGCCGGCGTCGAGAAGCCAGGCCGTCGATGACCCGGCGCAGCCTACGGGTGGCCCGGCGCTACGTGGCCTTCGCCCTCCTCGCGGAGCTCGTCCTGCTGGCGGTCGGGCGCCCAGGCGGGCGGGTGGTACCCGCCCCCAGCCTCGGAAGCCGCCTTTTCTTCCGAGACCCCGAGCGACCGCCGGCCCAGCGCGCCGACACGCTCCACGCGCCGGCGGACGGCGTTGTGACCGACGTGGCCGCGTCGGTTCGCGAGCCGTGGCTCGAGGCGGCGGAGGCCACCCGGATCTCGACCTTCTTGTCGCTGCACAACGTCCACGTCACGCGC
>JBPCRE010000070.1:0-2580 GCA_050997195.1 Thermoleophilaceae bacterium | reverse complement strand
AGGTCAAGTCGTGCCTGATCCTCGCCGGGCTCCTCGCCGAGGGCACCACGAAGATCACCGAGCCTCATCGGAGTCGCGACCACACCGAGCGCCTGCTGGCCGGCGCGCGCATCCCCATCGAACGCAGCGGCGCCTCCGTGACCGTGACTCCGGTGGACGAGCTCGAGATCGGGGAGGTCACGGTGCCGGGCGATCCCTCCTCGGCGGCGTTCCTCGTGGCTGCGGCGCTGCTCGTGTCAGGCTCGCGCATAACGGTCCGCGACGTGTGCAGCAACTGGACGCGCACCGGCTTCATGCGCATAGCGAAGCGCATGGGCGCGGTGATCGTGGCCGACCTCGAGGAGCCCGGCACCGTGGCCGACCACGAGCCGTCGGGGGACGTCGACGTGGCCGCCGCCCCCCTCGAGGCCACCGTGGTCGAGGCCGAGGAGGTCCCCCTGGCCATCGACGAGCTCCCTCTCGTGGCTCTGCTCGGCGCCTTCGCCGAGGGTGAGACCGTGGTCCGAGGAGCCCAGGAGCTCCGCTTCAAGGAGACCGATCGCATCGCCACCACGGTGAACGGGCTGCGTCCGCTCGGCGTGAACATCGAGGCCACCGACGACGGCTTCGTGGTCTACGGCCGCGGAGAGGTGGACGGCGGACGGATCGACGCCCACGGGGACCACCGCATGGCCATGCTCGGCGCGGTGGCCGGCCTCGCCTCCAACCGCGGGGTCGAGGTCGTGGGCATGGAGGCGGCGGACGTGTCCTATCCGGGCTTCGAGGCGGACATCGAGGCGCTGCTCGGGTGACGATGGATCCACCGATCCGGCGACGTTTTTCCCCTCGCCCCCCGGGGTACGTCGAACACCCACCCGAGCAGGAGAACGACATGGCCTTTGACGTGACCGAAGTGCAGAGCTACCTGAAGGAGATGGACTACCCGGCGAGTCGCGAGGACGTGGCCTCGCAGGCGGAGGACAACGGGGCACCCGACGACCTCGTGACCGCTCTTCGGGGCATGGAGCAGGAGGAGTTCGAGGGCCCCAACGAGGTCATGGCCGGCATGAAGGGAGCGCTCGGAGGCGACTGAGGCTCCTGGCCGAGATCACCTCGGGGGCAGGGGGACGGCCCGGCGAGCGCCGCGGCAGTAGCCTGCGGCCATGGTCGTGGCCATCGACGGGCCGGCGGGGGCGGGCAAGAGCACCGTCGCGCGGGCGACCGCCGAGCAGCTCGGGTTCACCTACCTCGACTCCGGGGCCATGTACCGCGCGGCCGCGCTCGCGGCCATGGAGCTCGGCGGGTCGCCGGCGGAGCGGGCCCGCGAGCTCGACATCACCCTCGGCGAGCGCATCGTGGCCGGCGGCCGGGACGTGACCGAGGCCATCCGCACCCCCGAGGCCTCCGAGGCCGCGTCGCGGATCGCCATCGACCCGGAGGTGCGTGTGGCCCTCGTGGAAAAGCAGCGCGAGCTGATGGCCGTCGGAGACTGGGTGGCGGAGGGCCGCGACATCGGCACCGTGGTCACGCCCCAGGCCGAGCTCAAGCTCTTCCTCACCGCGAGCCCGATGGAGCGTGCCCGGCGGCGCGCGGCCGAGATCGGGGTGGACCCGAACGTGGTGCTCCGCGATCAGACCCTCCGCGACGAGCAGGACCGCTCGCGCGAGCACTCGCCGCTCCGCGCCGCGGCGGACGCCATCGAGCTCGACACCACCGACCGTCCGATCGAGGACGTGGTCAGCCAGATCGTGCGTCTGGTGCGTGAGCACCGGGCACGCTGACGGCGCGTCGGCGTCGCGACCGCGCGCGGAGGTCCGGGACTCAGCCTGAATCCATCGATCCCGGCGGCTCGTCGCCGCCGGATGCCGTCGCCATGCGGCACCGGCCTCGATCCAGGTGGTTCACCACCTGGATGCTCGCCCGTCACCGCCTGGCTCGGCCTCCGACGCCGACGCATCCACCGGTCCCGGTGAATCCAGGCTCAGCGAATGAGCTCGATCGAGACCCCGACGGACACGCCGCCCCAAGCGCGGTCGGCCGTGATCGCCGGCAGGCCGAGGCTTCGCGCCAGAGCGAGGCAGGCGCGGTCGGCCAGCGACAGTCCGGCGGTGCGCGTGACCGGAGCCATCGCCGCCGCGATCTCCGCCTGCGCTGCGTCGAAGGCCACCAGCGTGAGGCCGGTGGCCTCCACGTTGCTCCGCTCTTCGCGAACGTCGATGCCGCGCCTGCCGGCGTGCTCGAGGACCTCCGAGAAGTTGAGGCTCGACATGCTCGCGGAGGCGAGCAGCGGCTCCACCACCTCGCCGCCGGGCTCGCGTTCGACCGCTGCGATCAGCGCCGACGCATCGATCACCGACCCTCCGGGAGCGGCCGTCAGGAGCTGCCTCGCCGAGACCTCTCCTCCTCGTCCTGAAACTCGCGCCGACGCTCTTCGATCAGCTCGTCAACCATGCTTGTGCCGGTCGAGACCTCGCGGTGGCGGCGCTGCAGTCGCCGGAGCCCCGCCACTCGACGCTCGAGCACGACGCCATCGGACTCGACGCGGGCGATCAAAGTCTCGCCGTCTCTGAGGTCCAGGCGACGACGGAGGGCCACAGGGAT
>JBPCRE010000244.1:0-4449 GCA_050997195.1 Thermoleophilaceae bacterium | reverse complement strand
GCGCCTGGGTGGCTGCGGTGACCGCCGCCGCGGCGTGGATGCGGGCGGAGACGCAGGCGGGCGCAGTGGCCGGGGTCGGGCTCGGGCTCGGGGGGCTGGTCGCCGCCGCGGCGGTCGGGCGCGGCGCGGCGATCGACGATCTCGTCCTGTGGGGCGTCCCGGCGCGCGGGCGGACGCTCGTGCGCGAGCTGTCGGCGTTCGCCCGCCTCGAGGCCTCGCAGTTCCCCGACGCCCCTCCGGCGGCCGACGGCGTCCTCGCCGCCGCGGGCTACGTCCTGACGGAGGAGACCCAGGCCGCGCTGAGTGCCCTCGACCTGACCGCCGCGCCCCTGCCCGCCCGCCGGGCCCTCCTCCTCGAGCGCGAGGGGATGGCCGTCGACGCGAAGCTCCGCGACCACCTGGCCGCCTCGGGCGCCGAGGTCGCGGTCGCGCCCGGGCCCGGCTGGGCCGCGATCCTCGCCGAGCCACAGGAGGCCGCGCCGCCGCGCGAGGTCTTCGCGCGGGTGGACGTGTGGCTGGACGGCATCGCCCCGGCCGAGCGCGCGGCCGGGCCGCACGCCCGTCCTCTTCCCACCCTTCCGCTCGCCGGCGCGCGCGAGCGCCCCTTCGCGCTCGGCGGCCTCGCCGGAATCCTCACCGAGCCCGACGCCGCGAGCCGCGAACCCCTCACCGCGGTCCTTCTCAACGCGGGCGCGCAGCGGCGGACGGGGCCGAACCGCATGTGGGTGGAGGCCGCCCGCCGCTGGGCCACCCGCGGGGTCACCACTCTCCGCCTCGACCTCGAGGGGCTCGGCGACGCCGAGGGCGACGCCACCCGGTACTCCGCCGTCGCCGGCCTGTACGTCCCGGAGCTCGTCGCCCAGGTCCGCATTGCGCTCGATGCCCTCACGGCGGACGGCCTCCCCGCCCCCTTCGCGGTCGGCGGAATGTGCTCCGGCGCCTACTGGGCCTTCCACACCGCGCTCGAGGATCCGCGCGTGATGGCCGTGCTGATGCTCAATCCCCGTGTCCTCTACTGGGATCCCGGCATCGAGGAGGAACGCGAGGCCGCCAAGGCGGGCAAGGCGCTGCAGAGCGAGAGCTGGAGGCGCCTGGCGCGCGGGGAGATCTCCCTCGCCCAGATCCCGGTGACCGCGCGCGCCCTCTCAGTCCGGGCCCGGAACGCGCCCGCCCGACGCCGGAGGGCGCGCCACGGCTCACCCGACCCGCTCCCCGGCGCCCTGACGGCCCTCGAACAGCGCGGCGTCCACTCGCTCTTAGCGTTCTCCGGCGAGGAGCCGCTCCGCGACGAGCTCGCCCGCGACGGCCACCTCGCCCGCCTCGGGGAGTGGCCCTCCCTCCGGCTCGCCGAGCTGCCCGGCGCCGTACACACGCTGCGCCCCCTTCCCGCGCAGGCCGCCGCCCACGCCCTGCTCGACGAGGCACTCACGGAACGGCTCGCCCCACCAAGACGATGATGGTCCCGGGTCGATCAGACGCCGGTGGGCCATCGCTCCACGACCCGCCGCCCGAGCTCGCCGTCGGGCACGCCCCGCAGGCGGACGAGGAAGAGGCGGCGTCGCGCGGACATGCGAGTGATGGGATCGAAGCCGGCCTTCGCCAGGGCGCGCCGGGCCGAGGGGTCGTTCTCGACGGCGATCCCGAGGAGCGCCTCGTCGCCTTCCTGCTCGAGCGCGTCAGCGATGAGCGACCAGGCCGCCGGGGCGATCCCGCGCCCTCGGTGCCCAGCCGCGACGTAGCACTCGTCGAGGGCGCCGACGCCGTCGGGGAGCGGCAGCCAGCCTCCGGGCGCCACGGAGATCGAGACCTCCCGGTGGAAGACCCAGGCGGCGAAGACAGCCCGATCGTCGGAGTCGAGCACGAGGAACAGGCGCGTCCCGGCGCGCAACCAGTCCCGCGCCATGAGCTGGCCTGTCGCCGGGATCGTCGCGAGCAGCGGGAGGTGGCGCTCCTCGCCGATCACGAGTCGCAGGCCGTCCGGCAGCCGGGGATGCGGGCGCTGCGCGTCCAGGCGCAGCGCGTGCCAGACGTGTTGGTAGTCCCTCCACAGCCGGAGCTGGAGCTCCGAGCGCGCCCGATCGACGGCACGACGGGCGACGCCGGCGACGCCATGGCGCTGCAGCACTTCGCGGCCGTGGGGGAGGAGCTCGGGCACGGTCGGCGGTCGGGCTAGCGGCTCGGTGTCGCGGCGTCCGCGCGCCGCACGAGGAACCCCTGTCCGCCCCAACCGTGCTGACGCCACGGAACGAGAGAGATCTGGGGGTTTCGCTCGAGCCACTCCGCGCACGCCCGCCTCTCGCCCCGGTCAGGGGCGCCCTGGAAGCAGAACCAGTCGTCGAAGATCAGCACCGCCCCATGCGCGAGCCTCGGCGCGAGGTAGTCGAGGACCGGCACGGTCGAGGCGTACAGGTCGCAGTCGACCCAGGCGACGGCGACCGTCTCCAGAGGAATGCGCTCCGGGCGGGCCAGCGTCTCCTCGAAGAATCCCTCGACGATCGTCACCTCCCCGGGCGGGATCCGCGCGCGGCGCAGCCGGGCCTCGAACGCCCGCGGGTCGTGATCGAACTGACCCGCGAAGAACTGTCCGCCGGCGTCCACCTCGCTCAGCTCCGGCAGTCCGGCGAAGGAGTCGAAGGCCACGAAGCGCCGCGGGAACCCCGGGAATCGCTGGGCGACCCGGTAGGCCTCGACGAAGGTGCGCCCCTCCCAGACGCCGAACTCGGCGTAGTCACCGGGAACCCTCTCGGCCTGCGCGTAGGCGAACGCGTGGGCGAGGATCTTCGTCACCTCCTCAACGAAGGAGAGTTGGGCGCTGCGACTCTGGAGGCGCGCCCAGGGTTCGAGCACCCGGACGACCCCCGATTCGCTGAGCCGGGCCAGCAGCTCGCCGCTCTCCACGGCGCCTAGGCGTCGCCGCACACGGGCCTTCAACGACGACCCGCCCGCGGCGCTTTTCTCGCGCGCCGAGAAGGCGAGGCTAGCGAAGCACTTGAATGTGATGCGTGAGCGGTGAACGGGTCGAGTGGATCAGCGGCGAGGGCGTGTTCGCCGACCTGGCCGCGGCCTGGCGGGCGCTTGCCGAGACCATCGGCGCCCTGTTCGGACGGCCGGAATGGTACGCCGCGTGGTGGGAGGCGTTCGGCGACGGGGAGCTCGAGACCCTGTGCATCTTCCGCGACGACGCGCTGGTCGCCGTCGTGCCCTTCTCCCGCCGTGGCCGAACGCTGCGGGCGCTGAGCAACGTGCACACGCCGACCTTTGGGCCCCTCGCCGCCGACCACGCTGCGACCGCCCGTGTCCTCGCGGCGGTGCGCTCCGCCGCGGCGGAGGTCGGCTTCGCGTCCGTCCCCGTCGGGCCGAGGGGATCCGATCAGCTCGTCACCGCCGCTCGGGCCGCCGGCCTCGTCCTGCTCCTGCGCAACGCGCACGTCTCGCCCCTCGTCGATACCACGGGCGCGTTCGAGGACTGGCGGCGCGAGACCAAGCCCCGCTGGCACGCGCCCCTGGACCGGTATCGGCGCAAGATGGTCCGCGACCTCGGCGCCGACATCCGTGTCGTCGCGCCGCCGGAGGATCTCACGACAGAGCTCGAGACCGGCCTCGCCCTCCAGCTCGCGGGCTGGAAGGGCCGCCAGGCCACGGCGATCCTCTCGCGGGAGGACACCGCGCGGTTCTACCGCCGAATCGTCGCCGACTTCCACGCGCTTGGGCTCACGCGCTTCTCGTCGATCATCGTGGATGGCCGGCCCATCGCGTGGGAGTTCCAGCTCCTGCACCAGAACCGACTCTGGGGCATGAACGGGGCGATCGACGAGGGCTTCAAGAAGTTCTCCCCCGGGCTCGTGCTCAAGCTCGCGCTCATCGAGCGGTGCTTCGCACTCGGACTCGATGCCTACGAGTTCATCGGCGGCGACGAGGACTGGAAGGGCAAGTTCGCCACGGGCAGGCGCGCCCACGTCGACATCGAGCTCTACCGCCCCGCCCCCGTTCCGCTCGCCCACTTCGCCGCGCGCCGCTCCGGTCAGGTCGCGGTGCGCGCCCTCCGGCGTGCCCAGGCGGCCCGCGCTAGCGGCGACAACGTGTAAGCCTTGTTGCAAGTACGAACAAGCTACGTCCGGTTGAGTCGCCAAGAGGCCCGAGGGTCTCTCGGTGACTTCCCGATCCACTCGATCACTTCGGCGTTTCGCAGTGCCCCGAGCTCGCGCTGAGCCACAGGGCGCGAAACCTTGAGGAGGGCCGCGATCTCGCCGGTGCTGAGGCGCCCCGCTTCGCGTAGGGCGGCAGTGATGGCACGAGCATGCTCTGGCAACCGGGCTTCCAGTTCTCGATCGACCGGCTCCGCGAGGAGGGTCAGGTGGACGCTCCCTGAGGTCTGGCGGTAGATCGGATCGGTGAGGCCGGCCTGACGCATTTCCTCGAACATGCGCCGTATCCCCTCGCCGAGCTCCT
>JBPCRE010000240.1:0-13534 GCA_050997195.1 Thermoleophilaceae bacterium | reverse complement strand
TCTCGTCCGCGAGGCTCCACCAGCTGCCCGGCTCATACTGGAACACCACCAGCCGAAAAGAGTTCGAGCCCATATCGATCACGGCTACCCGCTCCATCGTCACGCCGGATCATCGCGCATCGGCGCGCGATCGAGGCGGGCGGCGCGGCCCACTCAGTCCGCTGCTTGTCTCGCGTGGTTGAGACACGGCGTCGAACCGGGAGGCCTCGCTGCTGCTTCGCCGGAGCAGCGGCACTGGGCGCAGGCTTCGGCGAGAGTGGCGGATGTTGCGCAAGGCGGGAGGCTTGATCCCAACCGGTCAGTCAAGTCGCATCTCGTGGTGTAGCTCGGCATCGTCGGCGCCGCTGCTCAAGCCGCCCGGAACTCGGGCACCTCCTCTCGACCATCGCCACTAAGAATTCTTCAGAATGCGCCCCGTTTCAGAGCTTGAGCGTTCGGCCGTCGACGAAGCTGCGGTCGAGATGGTCGCCAAGGAGATGGGCGTCACGTCACTTGCACGCGGGATGACCTAGCGATGCAAGGGCCGGTCGGGGCGTGCTGAGGCAATTACGCGTTTGGCGCTGACAGATCAGGTGAGTGGGGGCCTCGTCCCATCCCCGCGAAAAGCCTGGATGCGTGGCCGGAAGGTCGACTCAAGACGGAGCATCGCGTCGATCATCGCCCGCTGAATCCCGGACCAGCGAGCCTCGTCGTCGCGGTATCCGCCATTCGGAAGCGTGACGCCGATGAAGCAGCGCTTGCGATTCTCCGCCCGATCCCAATCCAATGGACCCCCGAAGTCGGCTTCGATGGCGTCGCGGTCCGCCATCAGGGCTTCGAAGATCCTCGTGTTCGCATCCGCGTCGGGGCCCTCGATGATGATCTGCGACGCAGCGTCTCGCTGACGGATCGTGTAGGTGAAGTGCACACCACTCATCCCGGACCCGGCTCCGAGCCAACTATCGGTGCCGGGGGACACCGCGGAGTGCGGATGACGCTGGCCTCGCGCCTGCTCGAGCAACCCCTCCCAGAATGACTGGCGGAAGTCGAGACGCTCGGCCCTCTCCTGCTTCTGAACACCGACCTGGCGGGTCTCGGCACTCGGCCCGGTGATCAGGGTTAGGAGCGGTGCCGATGGCGAGTCACCGATGGAGATCGCCTCGACCTTCACAAGGAAGAAGTTCGCGGCGAGGGACTCGTTGAGCCAAGTGATGGCACCTACGTGCTCCGGTCTGGGATGGCTCACGATCCAGATCGCAGTCCTCGCCTCGAATGCCGCGACGTAGGTAATGAGCTTGCCGAGGTGGTCGTGGTCGCTTCGCTCGAGCTGATTCTCGATCACAACGGCGTTGCCCGCCTCATCCTCTCCGACCAAGTCAACGCTGAAGCTTCCGGCCGAGCGCTCGCGCTCAACGCTGCCGACAACTACGCCGAGGGCGTCGCTCAGGACGTCTGCGTTGTGCTCCAGCCAAGTCGTGAAGTCGAGCGCCTCGTGGCGCCAGACCTCGCGAAGCGGGACCCGCCGTATCTTCCCGATGCTTGGACTCGGCACCTGCCTTGTGACGCTCATGAGGAGAGGCTAGCCCGCGGTCGGCGGGCGTCCGGCGCCGTCAGGCCCGTTTCTGGAGAGCGAGCCTTATTTCAGTCCGGTCACCTAGGCGCTGTCATTGGTACTCCGTTATTTGGCCAAACCGCCTCTGGCTAGAATAAGCGCGAGCCGCCGGACGCCTTATTCGAGTCGGCCCTACCAAGGGAGGAAGCGTGGGGAGCGCCGTCGCAAGAGCGGGAACTTTCATGACGCAAACCCAAGGCTACGAGGCTTTCGTCCCCGCGTCGCTCCCCCCGAAGCCGCCCATCGAGGTCGACGCTGAGATGCTCGGCGTCCTCTCCGCGGCCGACCAGGCGCTCGGGCGCCTCGACGGCGTCATTCAGACTGTCCCCAACCCCGACCTGTTCGTGGCGATGTACGTGCGCCGCGAGGCGGTTCTCTCCTCGCAGATCGAGGGCACCCAGAGCACGCTCGAAGACCTGCTTGCGGCCGAGCTCGAGCCGGCGACCCCGGGCATTCCCGACGACGTCGAAGAGGTCGTCAACTACGTGCGCGCGATGAACTACGGACTCGGCCGCCTCTCATCGCTGCCCCTCTCCAAGCGTCTGATCCGGGAGATTCACGCGGAGCTGCTGCGCACCGGCCGCGGTGCGCACCGCATGCCGGGAGAGTTCCGCCGCGACCAGAACTGGATCGGTCCGGAGAACGCCTCAATCGAGCGAGCAACGTTCGTTCCTCCGCCGGTGCCGGAGATGAACTCGGCCCTCGACGACTTCGAGCGGTTCCTCCATGAGGAGCAGGATCTCCCGGTTCTCATCCATGTTGGGCTCGCGCATGCGCAGTTCGAGACGATCCACCCGTTCATCGACGGGAACGGCCGTGTCGGGCGGTTGCTCATCACCTTCTTGCTCGTGCACCGTGGCGTCCTGCATCGACCACTGCTCTACCTGAGCCACTACCTCAAGCGAAACCGGGCAGAGTACTACGACCGGCTTACGGCGATCCGCCAGCGCGGCGACTGGGAGGGGTGGATGCGATTCTTCCTCCGCGGGGCCGCCGAGACGGCTACGGAAGCGACCGAGACCGCGCGGGCCATCCTGGCGCTCCGCGAGGAGCACCGCGGACTGGTTCAGGAACGCACCGGCCTCAATGGCGTGCGGCTGCTCGACCTGCTCTTCGATCGTCCGCTGGTGAACGTCACCCTCGTCAAGGATTCGCTCGAGGTCTCGTTCGCGACCGCGAACAACCTCGTGGGAGAGTTCGAACGCGCTGGTCTGCTGCGCGAGATCACCGGCGGCAGGCGCCGCCGCATCTTCCGCTACGACTCCTACCTTGCACTGCTCCGTGAGGATGAGCCACCGCTCGGTACCGCAGGAGACATCGAAACCACCGAGAGCGCACCGACCGAGCCGGAGGCGGACACATAGGCACCCGTCGGGCTCCCGACAAGCGCTCGCCGGGGCCCGGGTAAGCCGTGGGACTCACACTACCGGGGTCGGCTCCTGAGCAGGCGATCGCCCGGCGGCTGCGATGATCGGCCAGGTGCCGCTGAACCACGTCGCGCTGACCGTCAGCGATCGGGAACGGTCGGCGGCCTTCTACGGCGAGCACTTCGGGCTCGTGACCCGAGCGCACGACGACGAGCACCTCCTGATCCTGAGCTCGCCCGACGGCTCGCTCCTCGCGCTGAACGAGGGCCCGGTGCCGGCGGAGCTACCTCGCACCAACCACTTCGGCTTCCAGCTCGAGGACCCGGACGAAGTGCGGAGCGCGCGCGAGCAATTGCGTGCGGCCGGCGTGCCGGAAACCGAATGGCAGGACCACGGCGGCATGGTCCGCATCCAGGTGGCCGACCCGGACGGCTACCGGGTCGAGCTGTTCGCTTACTGACGCTACGCGGGCAAGACCGACGAGGGCGCGTCGGGAAGCGCCCGCCGGCCGACGGCGAGCGCGGCTGCGTGAAGTCGACGGTCCCAGGTGGCGACGACCAGGTCGTCGGGTGGCAGGAGCGATGCCGCCGCGAGGGGCAGGGCGTCGAGGCTGCGCAGATCGTGCGCCAGCGCAAGATCGGCGGCCTCGTCGGCAAGGCGATGATCGAGCTCGATCACCCCCATGGAGCCCCACTCGTTCCGGACCCTTCGGGCTGCGGACGGCCCGGCGGCGAGCCCGACCGCGCGAACCGTCTCGACATACCCCACACGACACATGAACCATGCCTCAGCCTCTTGCATGGCGTTGCGCACGAGATCACTTCCCGGCTCGGCCACGAAGCGCTTGACGAGCGCACTCGCGTCCAGGTACAGGATCACCGCTCGGTGGCGCGCTCGTCCAGCACCAAAGCCGAAGCGGATCGCGAGGTTCGGGCCAGGCGCGGCGCGCGCTCGGGCCGTGGACGCGCGGCCGGGACGAGCCGTCGTTCGGCGACGAGCGCCCGGAGGCGGTCGTCGCCCGGGGCGGTGCCGGCCGGAATGATGTCGGCGACCGGTCGCCCGTGCACCGTTACGCGGATTCGCTCGCCGCGACCGGCAAGGCGCAGCATCTCGCTCAGGGATGCCTTCAGCTCACGCACACCGATCTCTCGCACTATGCGGCCACATTAGCAGGCGTTGTGACCACATCGTCGAGGAGAACCTCCCATCCCTCGAGTCCCACGCTCTGCGGCCCGGCACTCGGTCAGCAAGATGTCCTCTCCGAGCCCGCCGCCGCGTCGAAGGGGTGAGGCGCGCCGGACGGCCCGCCCGCAACCACCGATCGGAGGTTCCGATGAAGTACCTGATGCTGCTGGCCAACGCTCCCGACGCGGGGGAGGACACCGAGGCGCGCCCGGACGACGGCGTGTACGACGACTGGGTGCTCTACAGCCGTGCCCTCCACGACGCCGGCGTGCTCGTGTCCGGAGCGGGGCTCCACGCCCCGGACACCGCCACCTCGGTGCGGTTGCGCGGCGGGAAGCGACTGCTCACCGACGGCCCCTTCGCGGAGAGCAAGGAGCATCTCGTGGGGTTCTACCTGCTCGAGGTCCCCGATCTCGACGCGGCGCTCGATTGGGCCGCGAAGGTCCCCAACGTGCGCACCGGCACCGTCGAGGTGCGCCCGGTCATGCCCGGCACGGAGTCCGCTGAGATGCTCGCCGCCACCGGCGCTTCGACCGGCTGAGCGAAATCGCCGAGCCCGTCGAACGCGCGTGGCGGGAGGAGCGGGCCGGGGTCGTCGCGACCCTGGCCCGCCGGCTCGGGGATCTCCAGTTGGCCGAGGACGCCGTGCAGGAGGCGTTCGCGGCCGCAGCCACCCGTTGGCCGGTGGATGGAGTTCCCGACCGCCCCGGCGCGTGGCTGACCACAACGGCGTGGCGTAAGGCGCTCGACGTCGTCCGGCGAGAGTGCCGCCCGGCCGCGCCCGCCGACGCGCTCCCCTATGCAGCTCCCGAGCAGGGCATCGACGGGCATGAGGACTCGGACCTGAAGGTCGAGGACGACCTCCTGACCCTCATCCTTACGTGCTGCCACCCGTCGCTCGCCTCGGAGGCTCGGGTGGCGCTGACCCTGCGCCACGTCGCCGGCCTCACAACGCGGGAGATCGCCGCGGCGTTCCTCGTCTCGGAGGCCACCATGGCCAAGCGGCTGGTCCGCGCCCGCGGCAAGATCCGGGCCGCCCGGATCTCCTTCGCGATGCCCGACCGGCACGCCCTGTTCGAGCGGCTGGCCGACGTGCACGCGGTGCTCTACCTCATCTTCACCGAGGGCCACCTCGCCAGTGGGGACGGACCGGCGGTGCGCGCCGAGCTCTGCGACGAGGCGGTGTGGCTCGCTCGTCAGCTCCGGGCCCTTCTCCCGAAGGATCTCGAGACCACGGGACTGCTCGCCCTCCTGCTTCTCCAGCACGCGCGGACCCCGGTGCGCCAGGACGGCGCCGGCCGGCTCGTGCCCTACGGCGAGCAGGACCGTGGCCGCTGGGACGCCGCGGCGATCGCGGAGGCGCGGACGCTGCTCTCGAAGACCGGAGGGGGTCCGCTCGGCCCGTACCAGGTGCAGGCCGCCATCGCCCTGCTGCACGCCCACGCGCCCGACGCCGAAGGGCTCAACTGGTCTCGGGTGGCCGACCTCTACGGCGTGCTCGCTCGACTCTCGCCGTCCCCGGTCGTGGAGGTCAACCGGGCGTACGCCGTCGGTCGCGCGGACGGTGCCCCGGCCGGGCTCGCCGTCCTCGCCCCCGTCCTCGCCGACGGCCGGCTCGATCGGTACGCGCCGCTGCACGCCGTCCACGCCGACCTCCTCGAGCGGGCGGGAGACGCCGAGGCGGCCCGCGCCGCCTGGCACCAGGGCGCGGAGGTGGCGGACAATCCCGGACAACGGGCCGAGATGCTGCGGCAGGCTCGGGCCTGACAGCGGCCCCTCGTCCTCACTCCTCCCAGTCGGGCGCCCACTCAGGATCGAAGAGCCGCTCCCGTTGCCCCGCCGCAGCGTCGATCCGCCGCCGCTCCTCGTCCTCGAGCTCGAAGTCCACGTCGAGGTTGGCCGCCCGGTGCTCGGGGCTCTTCGAGCGGGGAAGGACGGCGACCCTGTCTTGATCGAGGAGCCAGCGGAGCGCCACCTGGGCCGGCGTCCGCCCGTGGGCCTCGGCCACCTCGACCAGCACGGGGTCGCGGAGCACGGCCCCGCTTCCGTTGGGCGCGTACGCGGCGATGAGCACGTCGTGCTCGGCGGCGATGGACAGCAGCGAGGGCTGCTCGAGGTGGGGGTGGAACTCCACCTGGTCGCAGAACACCGGCGCCTCTTCGAGCGCGCGACGCAGCAGGCCGGGCGGGTAGTTGCTCACCCCGAGCTCGCGGATGAGCCCCTCCTCGCGGAGCGCGACCATCTCCGCCAGGCTCGAGGTGAAGTGTCGCCGCTCGCCCGGCCAGTGGATGAGCAGGAGATCGACGAAGTCGAGGCCGAGACGGGAGAGGCTGGCCTCCGCGGATGCTCTGAGCGACGAGGGCTCGATGTCGGTGTACGAGACCTTGGTGGTCACCCAGAGCTCCTCGCGGGCCACGCCGCTCTCGGCCACGGCGCGGCCCACCTCCTCCTCGTTGCCGTAGACCGCCGCCGTGTCGAGGTGCCGGTAGCCGAGCTCCAGGGCGTGGCTCACGGCCTCGCGACCGGCGTCTCCGGTCAGTTGCCACGTGCCGAGGCCGATGCGCGGCACCTCGACGCCGCGCACCGTGACCGTGCCGCCCGGAGGGCTCTCGCCGGCCACTCTGCCTACCCGCCCCCGGCGCAGGTGTCGAGCGCCTCGGACTCTGTCATGGCTCGCGCGAGCGCCACCCACGCCGCCCCGTACGAGCTCGGTGTGCGGCGCTCGAGCTCCTCGGCCCGGTCGAGCAGCTCCGAAGCCCGGCCCCCGTCGCCCGCGGACCGGGCGGCGCCGGCTGCCGCCGCCAGCCCGAGCGGGTGCGGCTGCCGGACGAGCGGCGCGCCTCTGAGGTCGTAGACGGACGCGATCTGACCGGCGGACTGACGGTCGAGGAACGTCCACGCTCTCGCGGCGAGCTCGCGACCCTCCTCGTCGCACGTCGTGCTCATGCGCAGGAGCCCGCGCGCAGCGGGAAGCCCGTACGACGGCGGCACGCCCGGCCTCCCGGGTGGGGAGGACGGCCGAGCGGCGCCCGATACGTCCACCACGGCCCAGTCGGGCGGCAGCTCCGGCTCGGAGGGCGTGAGCTCGGCGAGCACCCGGTAGCTCGCCTGCCTGAGGGCGGCCCAGCGCTGTTCGCCGGTCGCGTCCTCGAGGGCGGCGAAGGCCACGGGCGACGCGTCGCCGGGGTTCACCACGTAGGGAGCCCGCCGCGCCCGAGGACCCGGCAGGAGGATCAGCTCGTCGGAGCCGAGCACCGCGGTCTCGAGTCGAAGCACGGCGTCGGCGAGGCGGCGTGCTGCATCCTTGAGATCGGGCCGGCCGAAGCGCTCGGCAGCCACGAGCAGGGCGTGAGCGGCCTCGACATCCGCCTCGGCCGCGGGCTCGACCTCCACCACCCGACCGTCCTGCCAGCGCGAGGCCAGGAGGCCGTCCGGGCGCCCGAGGTTCTCCCGCGTCCACCGCCACGCGGCGTCGAAGCGGGGCTCGTCCCCGAGCGCCGCCGCGAGAAGCATCGCGTAGGCCTGCTCCTGGCTCACGGTGTCTCCCTGCTTGCGCACGATGCGCCCGTCGCGCTCGCCGTAGGTGTCGAAGAAGCGCTCCGCCGCCGCCCGCGCCTCGGACCTGAGCTCCCGCGCCGCTCCCCCGGGCTCGGGACGGGCCCGGACGGTGAGCAGCAGCGCCGCGAGGCCGGCCCCCACGGCGAGCACCGCGAGGACCGCCCAACCTGACGCCTTCACGGGCCCCTCCCCCTACTTGGGCACCGGCGGCAGCCCGGTCACGACCATGACCGCGGGCAGCACCAGTGCGGCCAGCTTGAGGGGCCGGCTTCGACCCAGGGCGGCAAGGGGCAGAAGCCACACGAGGTACCAGTGCATGAGCCAGGTGGTGGTCACGAGCAGGGCCAGCATCCCCCATCCCGCGGCGGTGACCCAGTCGAGCCGCTCTCGCCGCACCTGCACCAGCAGGGTGGCCAGCGATCCCACGAGCACGGCCGCGGCCACGGCGCGGACCCCCGCCGTCACGCCCCCGAAGCCGAGCGCCCAACCGAGGCCGTTCGGCACGTTGTGGCTGGAGATCTTCTCGCTCTGGGTTTCGAGCGCGCCGAGCATGCCCTGCGCGCCCTCGATCCCGAAGGCGAGCAGCGACGCGCCGATAACCGCCGCGCCGGCCACGGCGGCACCCACCAGCACCCGCCGGCCACGCACCGCCCCGAGCACCACGAACGGGAGCAGAAGCCCCGCCGAGGCCTTCACCGCGATCGCGGCCACCAGCGTCCCGCCCCCGAGCGCCTCGCGCCGGCCGAGCACGAAGAAGGCCGCGAGCATGGCCAGCGCCATCATGAGCAGGTCGTTGTGGGCGCCGCCCACGCCGTAGAGAAGGAGGAAGGGGTTGAGCCCCACGAACAGCGTGGGCCCGAGCGGCGCGACGCCGAGGCGCCGGGCGCTTGCCCACACCAGCGCCACGAGCCCGAGGCTCACGAGCCCTGCCGCCGCCTTGCTCGTCCAGAGCCCGGCGGCCACGCTGAGGAGGCCGAGCGGATAGCTCACGAGGGTGAAGAGCGGCCCGTAGGGATCGATCTGCGTCCGCCAGCGCACGAAGCCGTAGACCTCGTCGCCGGGAATGGCGAAGGGCGCCTGCACGTAGGGGTTCAGGTCGTGCAGGATTCCCATGCGCGCGTACGCGAGGTACCCGAACACGTCGGGGGAGAGCACCGGCGGCGCGAGCGTGAAGATGAGGTGGGCGGCCACGATCGCTCCGAGCGCGTAGCGAACCCGAAGGGCGCCCGAGAGCGCGAGCACGAGCCCCTGGCAGAGCGCCATCAGGGTGAGGAGGGAGATGAAGCGCGCCGAGGTCATGGCGAGCCCCACGTCGGGAAGCGGCCCGGCGAGCCACTCGGGGAAGCCGAACTTGCTCGCGGGCACCTCGAGCGAGGGTCCCGAGGCGGCGCCGAGGGCGAACACGAGGCTCGCGACGAGCAGCGTGCCGAGAGCGCCGTAGGCCAGCCGACGCCGGGCGGCGCTCGAGAGCTCGGCGAGCCCGAGGCGGCCGAGCGAGCCGGAGGCGATCGCGGTGGCGTCAGGTGCGCTCATGGGCTCAGGGGGCGGCGAGCGGGGGCACGCCGACCGCGCTCAGGGTAGTGAGGCGCCTCCGGCCACCCAGGGACCGGGGCGACGAATCTATAGTGCGGGCCGTGATCTGGCTCCTGCGCCACGCCGAGGCCGAGAAGGGCTCGCCGGACGCGGCGCGCCCCCTCACCGAACGCGGCTCGCAGCAGGCTCGCTCCGCCGGCGCGGCGATGGTGGCCATGGGCGTGGAGCTGGAGGCCTGCATCACGAGCCCGAAGATCCGCGCCGAGCAGACCGCGCGGCTGGCCTGCGAGGCCCTCGGCGTGAGCGTAGAGATCGACAGCGTGCTCGAGGGCGGGTCCTTCGATCCCAACGACGTGGCCGCCGGCCGCGAGCACGTCCTGCTCGTCGGGCACGACCCGGACTTCTCGATGGCCGTGCACCGCCTGAGCGGAGCTCAGATCAGGCTGCCGAAGGGCGGCCTCGCCGCCGTGGATCGAGGCGAGCTCGTGGCGCTCCTGCGCCCCGACGACCTGGCGGCCATCTGCTTCTAGATCCACTTCTAGCCGGCCCCTCCTCCTCGCACGCGCGGCGAACATGAGCTTGGCGTGCATCGACGTGGGCTCGAACACGATCCGCCTGCTCGTGGCCGACTCGTCCGAGGGGCGCCTGCGCGAGATCCTGTCCCAGCGAGCGTTCACCGCGATCGGCCACACCCTGCGCGTGGAGGGCAACCGCCTGCCGGGCAAGAAGGTCAGGGAGGTGGTCGAGGTCGTGGGCCGGCAGGCCAAGGTGGCTCGCAAGGCCGGCGCGGAGAGCGTGAGCGTGGTGGGCACGGCCGCGGTGCGCGACGCCCGCAACGGAAAGAAGCTGGCCGAGGCGATCCGCGAGTCCACCGGTCTCAGCATGCGGGTGTTGAGCCCCGACGAGGAAGCCAAGCTCGCCTTCCTGGGCGCCACCAAGACGCTGGGCGCTCCGGTCGAGGGAGATGTGGCGGTGGTCGACGTGGGCGGCGGCTCCACCGAGATCGCCGTGGGCACCGTGGCCGGGGGCGCCGAGTGGTCGGAGTCCTTCCGGGTCGGCTCCGGGTTCCTGACCGACGCCTACATGGGCTCGGACCCTCCGTCTGCGTTCGAGCTGCAGGCGGTGCGCCAGCACGTTGCCGGGGTGTTCGAGGGTCTCCGGGTGCCGCACGTGGACAAGGCGGTGGCCGTCGGCGGAAGTGCCTCCTCGCTTCGCCGGGTGGTGGGCGCGGAGCTCGAGTACGAGACGCTCGAACGCTCGATCCGCATCCTCGCCAGCGCGCCCGCCGACGAGGTGGCCAGGCGCTTCGAGCTGGCGCCCGAGCGAGCCCGCCTGCTCGCGGCGGGCGTCCTGATCTTCGAGGAGCTCAGCAACCTGCTCGACCAGCCGCTCATGATCGGCAACGGAGGGCTTCGCGAGGGAGTCATCCTCGACCTCCTCACGCGGTGAGCGGCTCCCGGGAGGCTTTGGGGCCGAGCTAGCATCCCTGGCGTGGCCCGCGCCGAGGAGATTCCCGGCATCGCTTCCGACATCTCCTTCCGGGAGGCCGCCGCGCGCGCCGTGGAGACGCGGACCGAGGAGCTCTTCGCACACTCCGAGGGCGTTCTCGATGCCGAGGACATCGAGAGGGTCCACGCCATGCGGGTGGCCACCCGCCGGCTGCGGGCGGTGCTCGAGATCTTCGCCCCCTGCTTTCCCAAGAATGAGCACCGGCGGGTGCTGAAGGCCGTCAAGCGGCTGGCGGACGCGCTCGGCGAGCGGCGCGACCCGGACGTGGCCATCGAGTCGCTTACGAGCATCGCCGAAGCGCTTCCCAACGAGGATCGGCTCGGCGTCAGCTCGCTGGTGAACGAGCTTCGAACGGTCCAGCACGCCGGCAACGAGCGCCTTGCCCTCGAGCTCGGGCGCGTCGAGGAGGAGAGCCTCTACGGACGTCTGATCGAGCTGGCCGCCGCGGCCCATTTCCCCGACGAGGCCCTCATCTCGTGAAGGCGCGGAAGGTCAAGGGGCTCGACCCCGAGGCACCGCTCGGGCCGAACGCGCGACGCATCGTGCTCGTCCGGCTCGACGAGCTCTTCTCGTTCGGTCCCACGGCGGTGGACGAAGAGGATCCGAAGGCGCTCCACGACATGCGCATCGCGGCCAAGCGGCTGCGCTACGTGCTAGAGGTCACCGAGCCGTGCTTCGGCGTGGAGGCCAGGATGGCGGCCAGGCAGGCCAAGGACATCCAGTCCCTGCTCGGGGACATCCACGACTGCGACGAGATGCTCCCCCGGGTGGAACGCCATATCGAGGACCTGCGCGAGGCCGACGTGGCCGCCGTGGTGCGCGCGGCAGGGCCGGAGGGCGGGGACCTGGCGCCCGGGGCCACGCGCTCGGCGCCGAACCGGCGGAGCTACCGCGGCCTCGAGAGCCTTCGCACCTACACCGAGGCGCGACGCGAGGTGCTGTTCGCCCGCTTCCGGACCGAGTGGCGGCGGCTCGAGGAGGAGCGCTTCCGCGAGCGAGTCGAGGCGGCGCTGGCGTGACCGACTCGGCGACCCCCTCGGTCGAGACTCCCGCCCCCTCGAGCGCCCCTCCGCTCGACGCTCCGGAGCTCTACTGGAACCGAGAGCGCTCGTGGCTCGAGTTCAACGACCGCGTCCTGCAGCTCGCCGAGGAGGAGGATCGGCCCCTGCTCGAGCGGCTCAAGTTCCTCGCCATCTTCACCTCGAACCTCGACGAGTTCTTCATGGTCCGGGTCGCCGGCCTCCACGACCAGGTGGACGCCGGCATCGACTCGCGCGGGCCCGACGGCCTCTCCCCGTCCGACACCCTCGACCGGATCTCCGACAAGGTCACCGAGCTGACCCGCCGCCACTCCGCCGAGTGGGAGGAGCGCCTGCGTCCCGCTCTCGCCGAGCGCGGCATCCGCATCGTCTCCTGCGAGGGGTGCGACGCCGCCGAGCGGGACGCCGTGGAGCGCTCCTTCCGCGAGGAGATCTTCCCCGTGCTCACGCCGCTCGCCCTCGGGCGCGGGCGGCCCTTCCCCTACATCTCGAACCTCTCGCTCTCCCTCGCCGTGCGCCTGCGCGACCCGCTCTCGGGCAGCGAGACCTTCGCGCGCGTGAAGGTGCCCAAGGAGGTGGTGCCCCGCTTCGTGGCCATCGGCGCCAACACCTTCGTCCCCCTCGAGAACGTGATCGCCGCGCACCTCGACCAGCTCTTCCCGGGCATGGAGATCCTCGGCCACGACACGTTCCGCGTGGCCCGCGACGCGGACTTCACGGTCTCCGACGAGGCCGACGATCTCGTGCGGGCGGTGGAGGACGAGTTGCGCCGCCGCCGTTTCGGCGAGGTCCTGAGGCTCGAGGTGGGAGCGGGGATGAACGCGCAGATGCGCGAGAAGCTCGTGCGTTGGCTGAGCGTCGAAGAGCGCCAGGTCTACGAGATCGACGGCCTGCTCGACCTCAGCGATCTCTGGCAGATCTACGGCCTCGAGGGCCACGGCGACCTGCGCGAGCACTGGCCGAGCCCGGTCACCCAGTCCGTGCTCACGGGCGAGCGGGCCGACGTGTTCGAGGCCATGCGGGCCGGCGACCTGCTCGTGCACCACCCCTACGACTCCTTCGCCGCGAGCGTCGAGCGCTTCGTGGAGCAGGCGGTGGAGGACCCCGACGTGCTCGCGCTGAAGCTCACGGTGTACCGGACCTCCGACGACTCGACGCTCGTGCGCTCGCTCATCCGTGCGGCCGAACGCGGCAAGCAGGCGGTGTGCATGGTGGAGCTGAAGGCACGCTTCGACGAGCGCCGGAACATCGAGTGGTCGCGCGCCATGGAGGAGGCCGGCGTTCACGTGGTGCACGGGGTTCCCGGTCTGAAGGCGCACGTCAAGGCACTGCTCGTGGTCCGCCGTGAGGGATCCGGGGTCCGCCACTACGTGCAGGTCGGCACCGGCAACTACAACGCCAAGACGGCCCGGATCTACGAGGACGTGGGTCTCTTCACCACCGATCCCGGCATCGGCGCCGACGTGGCCGACGTCTTCAACATGCTCACCGGCCACGCCCGGCCCGAGGGCTTCCGCAAGGCGCTCGTGGCCCCGGCGCACCTGCGCGACGGCATCCTCGCGGAGATCCGCGCCACCGTGGCCGCCCACGAGGCGGGCGAGCACGCCCGCATCGCCATGAAGATGAACTCGCTGGTCGACGCCCGCTGCATCGAGGCGCTCTACGAGGCCTCGCGCGCCGGGGTCCCGGTCGACCTGAACGTGCGCGGGATCTGCTGCCTGCGCCCCGGCGTCCCCGACGTGTCGGAGACC
>JBPCRE010000067.1:0-16895 GCA_050997195.1 Thermoleophilaceae bacterium | reverse complement strand
CGGCCACGGTCAGGCCACCGCCGAGCCCACGGCTACCTTCACGAGCCCGCCGGCGTCGGTCAGGAGCGGGATCGGCGCCAGGTGCAGCTCGGGTGCGTCGAGGCACCGGCCCGCCCGGAGCACGTCGTAGCGGTGCCCGCACCCGCCGCAGGTCAGCTCTCCTGCGCGGAGGCCGGCACTCTCGAGCGACTCCTCGCAGTTCGGGCAATCCGGGCGGTACGCGTAGAAGGTGCCATCGAGGTTCAGAAAGAGAACCTGCTCCCCGGAGACCTCCTTGAGCACGGTGCCGCCCCCGGAGAGCTGTGGGAGGCCCCCGGCCGTGGCCCACGAGACGTCGGGCTCGGCGTCGGGGCTCTCTTCCCTACGTCGACCTCCGCCGGCCACCTGGAGTTGGATGACCGGGCTGGGCGGCTCCACCGTGCCGTCGGCCTCCACCCGCTCGATGTCCGGAGCCGCCTTGTGGATGGCGTCCTCGATGGCGAGCTTCAGGGTCATCGTCGAGGACGGGCAGCCGCTACAGCTTCCCTCGAGGCGCAGATGCACCACGCCCTCCTCCACCCCGAGGAGGTCCACGTTGCCCCCGTGGGAGCGCAGGTAGGGACGGACCTCCTCGAGCGCCCCCTGCACCCGCTCCTCGACCGACACCGGATGCAGGCCGTGCAGGAGCAGCAGGTGCGAGACCAGCTCGTCCTCGGTCAGCGCCTGCACCGCTCCGTTTGCCCCCAGTCCACCCACGATCCGGGCCAGCCCCTCGCCGTAGAGCTCGAGCAGCGCCCCCATCGTCTCGGTGGCCACCTCCCGGGCGGCCGAGTCCCCGAGGGACTCGACCTGCTCCAGGAGGGCCTCGACCTTCGCGACCCTTTCGCGTGCTTCTGCGTCGTCCACGAAATACCCCTGTTAGCCGGTGTTCCCGAGCATCGGCGAGTGCACCTGCTTGAGGGTCTTGCCGTTGCCCAGGTACATGTGCACGCCGCAGGGCAGACACGGGTCGAAGCTCCGCACCGCCCTCATGATGTCGATGCCCTTGAAGTTGTCGGGCCCGTTCTCCTCGAAGATCGGCATGCCCATGACCGCGTCCTCATACGGTCCAGGCGTGCCATAGGAGTCGGTCGGGCTTCCGTTCCAGGGCGTCGGTGGGTACGGGTGGTAGTTGGCGATCTTCTTGTCTCGCACCACCAGGTGGTGCGAGAGCACGCCGCGGACCGCCTCGTGGAAGCCGCAGCCGATGGCCTCGTCGGGCACCTCGAAGGGCTCGAACGTCTTGGTGCGGCCGTGGCGCACCTCCTCGAGCCCCTTGTTCACGAAGTGCAGCGCCATGGCTGCCGAGTAGGCCGCGAAGTACATCCGGGCCCGGTCCCGCTCGATCGCGTTGGACCACTGCGGGATCTTCCACTCGACCTGCTGCTCCGGCGTGTTCGGGGTCTGCGGCAGGGTGATCTGCACGCTGTGGCCGGTGGACTTCACGAACGGCGTGTCGACCTTCCCGGCCAGCGCCGTGACCCACAGCCGGGCGAGTGGCCCGCCGCCGGTGTCGAGCGCCAGGTGGTCGCCGGTGCGCTGGTCGTACCAGCGCGGGCTCATCACCCAGGAGTAGTTGCCTCCCGCCAGGTCGCGCTTCTGCGGCTTGGGGATGGTGGTCTGGTTCCACGGATGGCGCTTGTCGATCGGGTTTCCGAGCGGGTCGTGGCTGACGAAGGTCTCCTCGCTCGCCCAGTCCTCGTAGTAGGAGCTCCCGAGCAGGATGCGGATGCCCACGTTGATGTCCACGAGGCTCGTGGTCACGAGCTCGCCGTCCACCACGATCCCCGGTGTGACGAACATCGCCTCACCCGCGTTGTGCAGGTTCGAGTACTGGTAGGTCACGACGTCGGGATCCTGCAGGGCACCCCAGCACCCGAGCAGGATGCGTCGCCGGCCGACCTCCTCGTAGCCGGGCAGCGCCTCGTAGAAGAAGTCGAATATGTCGTCGTTCATGGCCACGGCTTCCTTGATGAAGTCGAGGCAGCGCAGCAGACGTGAGAGGTAGTCGGTGAACAGGGTTGGGGTGGCCACGGTGCCCACGCCGCCCGGGTAGAGCGTCGAGGGGTGCACGTGGCGACCCTCCATGAGGCAGAACATCTCGCGGCTGAGCCGGCTCATCTGGAGCGCCTTCTTGTACATCTCGCCCGTGAACGGATTGAACGCGCGCATGATGTCGGCGATCGTCCGGTAGCCGTGGATCTCGGCGCCCCGGGACTCGGTTCTCTCCGCCTGGTCCAGCACGCTCGGGTTCGTCTCCCTCACGAGCTGCTCGCAGAAGTCGACGAACACCAGGTTGTTCTGGAAGATGGTGTGGTCGAAGATGAACTCGGCACACTCACCGAGGTTCATGATCCACTCGGCCAGCGGCGGCGGCTTCACCCCGTAGGCCATGTTCTGCGCGTAGATCGAACAGACTGCGTGGTTGTCCCCGCAGATCCCGCAGATGCGACTCGTGATGAAGTGCGAGTCACGCGGGTCCTTGCCCTTCATGAACACGCTGTAGCCCCGGAAGATGGAGGAGGTGCTCTTGCAGCTCACCACCTCCCGGTTGCTGAAGTCGATCTTCGTGTAGATCCCGAGGTTTCCGACGATCCTCGTGATCGGGTCCCACGACATGTCTACGATGTTGCCGGTCTCCGGCTCAACCTTCTCGCGTACCGCCATCCTAAGTCTCCCCTCTCTGCTTATTCCAGGTCAGTCCGGCTAGTTGGGCCACCGCGGCTGGTAGCCGGTGGTGAGCTCAGGACGGTTGTGGTGCCACTTCGGCTCCTTGTTCAGCGTCTTGTTGGTGATGCCGCGCATCTTGCGGATCACCGATCCGTAGATGCCGGTGGCCGCGGACGAGATGGTCCCGCCGGGAGGCGCGTCCATGAACGGCATGAACTTGTCCGGGAAGCCCGGCATCGTGCAGCCGATGCAGATGCCGCCCACGTTCGGGCATCCGCCGATACCGTTCATCCAGCCGCGCTTCGGCACGTTGCAGTTGACCACGGGGCCCCAGCAGCCGATCTTCACCTGGCACTTGGGCGAGTTGTAGTCCATCGCGAAGTCGCCCTGCTCGTAGTAGCCCGCGCGGTCGCAGCCCTCGTGCACCGTCTTGCCGAAGATCCACTGGGGCCTGAGCGCGTCGTCCAGCGGGATGACCGGCGCCTGGCCGGCCGCCTGATAGAGCAACCACGTCAGCGTCTCCATGAAGTTCTCGGGCTGGACGGGACAGCCGGGGATGTTGACGATCGGCAGGCCGCCCGCCGAGCGGAAGTCCCATCCGAGGTAGTCCGCGAGCCCCATGGAACCAGTGGCGTTCCCGGCCATCGCGTGGATGCCCCCGTAGGTCGCGCACGTGCCCACGGCGACCACTGCCCAAGCCTTGTGGGCCAGCCGGTCGATCCATGTGTTCACGGTTATGGGGTCGCCGTTCGCGTCGTTGCCCATGGAGGTCCAGTAGCCGTCGCCGTTGATCTTCTCGTTCGGTATCGACCCCTCCATGACGAAGACGAACGGCGCGTCGAGCTCGTCGTTGGCGGCCTGGTGGAAGGGCCGCATGAACTCCTCCCCGCCTTGGGACGGATGGAGCACCTTGTTGTGGAGATGGACCTTGGGCAGCCCCGGGATGGCCCCCAGGAGGACATCCTCGATGGCCGGCTGTCCAGCGGCTGTTATGGAGATCGTGTCCCCGTCGCAGCTCATTCCCTCCGAGCACCACAGGATGTGAACCTCGTCCACGCCCGGTGCTTCCGGAACTGTGCTCATGTCATGCCTCCACTCGTCGCCAATGCCTCTTCAAATTCAAGCGAGTCCACGAGCAGCTCCTCGCCGCCCGTGACCTCGATGTCAAGCCCATCGCAGCTCTTGCAGTGCAGGGGGAACCCGTCCTGCCGGCTCTCGGCCCCGCACGCCCGGCACCGTCCGCGCGCCGGCACCACTTCGATCACGAGTTCCGCGCCCTCCACGGGGGTTCCGTCGGCCACCAGCTCGAAGCTGAACTCGAGCGCCGAGGGCACCACCTGCCTCAGATAGCCGACCTTCAGATCGACCCTGGCCACCCGCCGGCTGGCGGCATGGGCACTAGCGACCCGCACCACCGACTCCGCTATCGAGAGCTCGTGCACGCCGGCCTCAGCAGATCCTGGGAAGGGGGTCGCCAACCAGGAGGTCCATGACGCGCTTGCCGCCGAAGGCGGTCTCGACCAGCACCATGCCCGGCGGCTCGGTCCTGACCTCGCCGATCTCCGCGGCCTGCTCGCCGCCCGGCGCGGCGCGGAGCGCCGCCAGCGCCTCGTCGGCCGCCTCCGGCGCGACGAAGGCCACCAGGCGGCCCTCGTTGGCCACGTACATGGGGTCGATTCCGAGGATCTCCGCCGCGCCCATGACCACGGGGTGGACCGGCACATCGCCCTCACGCACGATCATCGCGACCTGCGACGCTCGGGCAAGCTCGTTGAGGACGGTGGCCACTCCGCCGCGGGTGGCGTCGCGCATCGCGCGCAGCGACGGCCCGGCGGCATCGAGCAGCGCGTCCACCGTCGGCCACAGAGGCTGCGTATCGGACTCGACCGCCCCGCCCAGCTCGAACTCCCCGCGGGCCATCATGATCGCGGTGCCGTGCTCGCCGATCGAGCCCGAGACGAGGATTCGGTCGCCGGGGCGCAGCGCGCCCGGGGCGAGCGTCGCGCGCGGATCCCGCCGCCCGACGCCGGTGGTGCACACATACATCTTGTCGGCCGCGCCGCGCTCCACGACCTTGGTGTCCCCGGCCACCACCTCGACTCCCGCCGCTCGGGCGGCCGAGGCGATCGCCTCAACCTCGGCGCGCAGCTCCTCGGCCGGCAGCCCCTCCTCGAGCACGAGCGAGAGGGTGATCGCCGTCGGGCGGGCGCCTGCCACCGCGAGGTCGTTCACGGTTCCGTTCACCGCCAGCTCACCGATGGAGCCGCCCGGGAAGCGGATCGGCTTGACCACGAAGGTGTCGGTGGTCAGCGCCAGGTCGACGCCGCCGATCGACACGGCTCCGGCGTCGTCCATCGCCTGCAGGGTCCCCGAGCCGAGCGCCGGCACGAGCAGCCCCTCGATCAGGGTCTGGGTCGCCTTGCCGCCTGCTCCGTGCGCCAGCGTGATGCGCTCGTCGCGGAACTTCGCGCGCTTGGCCCGGGCGGTCTCGATGATGCCGAGGACCTTGTGCTCGCGCTCGGAGACCGCGGCCTGGTCGGTGGGCACCCTCAGACCACCTCCCGCTCACGCGCGAAGCGGCCGTAGTTGTAGTAGGCGGCGCAGGCGCCTTCGGAGGAGACCATGCACGTGCCGATCGGTCGCTCCGGGGTGCAGGCGGTCCCGAAGACCTTGCACTCGAACGGCTTGATCACGCCCTTCAGCACCTCGCCGCACTGGCAGGCCTTCGGGTCGGCCACCCGCACGCCCGGGACGCTGTAGCGGAGCTCCGCGTCGAAGTCGGCATAGGCCTCGGAGAGCTTCAGCCCGCTCTGGGAGATGAAGCCGAGCCCGCGCCACTCGAAGTGCGGACGCAGCTCGAACACCTCGCCGAGGATCTCCAGCGCGCGCAAGTTGCCCTCGTAGGGGACGACCCGCTTGTACTGGTTCTCCACCTCGCACCGACCCTCGTTGAGCTGCCTGAGAACCATGTGGATGGCCTGGAGCACGTCGAGGGGCTCGAAGCCGGCGATGGCCACCGGCTTGCCGTAGTCGGCGGGGATGAACTCGAACGGCCGCGCCCCGACCACGGTGGAGACGTGCCCGGGCCCGATGAACCCGTCGAGCCGGAGGTCGGGCGAATCGAGCAGCGCGCGGAGCGGCGGGACGATGGTCACGTGGCTGCACATGACCGAGAAGTTCCGCAGGCCCTCGGTCTTGGCCCGCTTGAGCGTCAGCGCCGTGGAGGGGGCGGTGGTCTCGAAGCCGATCGCGTAGAAGACGATCTGGCGATCGGGGTTCTGGCGCGCGATCCGCAGCGCGTCGAGCGGCGAGTAGACCATCCGGATGTCGGCGCCTTCGGCCTTCGCGTCGAGGAAGGTGCCGTTCGAGCCCGGAATGCGCATCATGTCGCCGAAGCAGGTGAGGATGACCCCGGGCTCGCGGGCGATGGCGATGCCGTCGTCCACGCGGCCCATCGGGATCACGCAGACCGGGCAGCCCGGCCCGTGCACGAGCTCGACGTTCGTGGGCAGCAGGTCGTCGATCCCGAACTTGTAGATCGAGTGCGTGTGGCCCCCGCACACCTCCATGATCTTGTAGTGGCGCCCCGGCTCGACCGAGGCGAGGATCTCTCCCGCCAAGGTGCGCCCGAGCTCGGCGTCGCGGAACTCGTCGACGAACTTCATCCGGCGACCGCTCCCTGGCCCGCGGCCATCGCCTCGCGCTCGGTGGAGAGAGGCCCCTCGAGACGCGTCAGCGCGACGCCGGCGTGGACCAGGATCTCGTCACCGGGACCCACCGTGTCCACGAGCCCGACCTCGACATCGCTCGGGATGCCGTCTTCGGCCACGCACAGCGCCAGCCCGCTGACGGCATCGACCTCGAGCACCCGCATCGGCGTTGCCTCGTCGCCACACGTGATGCAGCCCTCGTCGGGATCGCAGGTGGGGAGGGTCTCTCCGCGCAGTTCCATCACTCGATCACGCTTGTCTTGAGCTCCTCGAGCTCCGCCTCGTAGTCCGCGCCCATGCGCTCCAGCGCACGGCGGGTCTCGTGCGCCTCCTCCTCGTCGACCTTCGACATCGCGAAGCCCACGTGGATGAGGACCCAGTCCCCCGGTCCGACACCCCCGTCATCGTCCTCATCGAGGAGGCCGATGTTGACGTTGCGCTCGACACCCGCCACGTCGACGCGAGCGAGGCGGTTGACCTCGTCGACGACCTCCTTCACATGTCCCGGAATCGCCAAGCACACAGTCCCTCACCTCCCCCAAAGTCAGATGCCTGTTCGCCTGTATTGGCGCCCACGGCTACTGCGTTGCGGCTTTATAACACACCGACTCCGACTTCGTGGCCGGTCTCGGCCACCCAGGCGCCCCTCCGCCGCGATTGTGGCGCGGCCGGGCTCAGCCTGGTCAGTGATCGGCGCCGGGGACGCCGCCGCGCTCGCGCTCGAGGTCGAGCTCGGTCCGGATCCCGCGGGCGCCCAGGAGGTCGTTGGCGTGCTCGAGGCTCCCGGCCTCGGCCACCGCGGCGGCTAGCGGCGCGGCCGAGCGCACGGCGATCTCCGGGTCGAAGTAGGTGGTGGTGGCTCCGGCCGGGGTGAGGGGCACCGTGCGCTCTCCGCCGCGGATACGGGTTACGCCCTGCTCGCCGCGGAAGCAGCGAAGGGCCTGGGCGCTTGCCTCGGTGGGCACCGCCTCGGCGGCCCCCTCGAGGCGCTCGGCCACCGCGTGCGTGAGCCCGCGCATGCCCGCCAGCGCTCCGGCCGCGGCCAGCTCGGCCACCCGCTCGCCGAGCTCCTCGAGGGTCAGCTCGCCGTCGCAGCCCGGGCCGAAGATGGCGCCGAGAACCGGCCGCCCGCTGTCGGCCGCGAGGCGCGCCCCGGCCGCGAGCATCACGGCGTCGCACAGGGGACTCGCGAGGCCGGGCTCCTCCCCGCGTCCGAGCACGTCCCCGCCCACGTCGACGAACACCACGAGATCCGCCCCGAGGGCGCTCGCCGCGGCGTCGAGACCCTCCGCGACCGGTCCCGGACCGCCCAGCACGTCCACGAGCACCGTCTCCACGCCGAGGAAGCCGGCCATGCGCGACTCCGCGAAGAGCACGCCGCTCGCCCTCACCGCGGTGTCGGGCCCCGCGCCGAGCACCGCCGGGGCGAACACGCGAACGGCCCCGGAGATCTCGTCGACGCCCCGGGGGCCCGCCAGGGGATCGATGGGCAGGCGCTCCCAGGCCACGCCGCCGACCACGGGATCGGCGCCGTGGTAGAGGCGGCACGCCTCGGCCGTCGCGAGGGCGCCCACCACGTCGCCGCCGCCGCCGATGCCGAGCACGAGCGGGCGGCGGGCCGCCCCGAGGAGCGCCTCCGCGTCCATCAGGTGGATTCGTCGGTCATGTCCGCGCAGTCAACAGCATGGCGTGGGCCAGGGCGCCCCGGCTCCCGCCGGTGACGGGCACACTGGAGACGTGATCCGCCTGAGCGGCCTCCCGAGCTCCGAGCGGTACCCCCTCGCCACCGTGGCCCGTGCGGGGGCGTCGCTCACCATCGTGTTCGGCGGCGCGAGGGGCTCCACGCGCGTGGACGTGCCGCTCGACCGCCTCGGGCCGGACGAGGACGAGGAGGCCGCCGAGCTGCGTCTCCTCGCCCGGCTCCAAGAGCTCGGCTACCGGGTGGAGCGAGGCGCGCCACCCGGGCCCTGATGCTCGCTCGGCGGCTCAGGCCCCGATCAACCCGTGCGGATCGAGCACGTACTTCTCGGCCGCGCCCTTGTCGAAGTCCTCGTAGCCCCGGGGGGCCTCGTCGAGGGGGATGACCTGGGCGTTCACGGCCTGCCCGGGATGGGTGCGGTCGTTGAGGATGGCGTGCATGAGCTCGCGGTTGTAGTACATGACCGGCGTCTGGCCCGTGGTGAGGATGTGGGACTTGGCCCACCCGAGGCCGAGGCGCACGGCGATCGAGCCCTGCTGGGCTCCCTCGTCCGACGCGCCCGGATCCTCGGTCACGTAGAGGCCGGGGATGCCGAGCTTGCCGCCCGCGCGCGTCATGTCCATGATCGAGTTGAGCACCGTGGCGGGCTGCTCCTCGCCCGATTCGGACCCGTGGCCGCGGGCCTCGAAGCCCACGGCGTCGACCGCGCAGTCCACCTCGGGCTCTCCGAGGATGCTCTGAAGGTGGTCCTCCATCGAGCCCTCGGCCGAGATGTCGATCGTCTCGCAGCCGAAGGAGCGCGCCTGCGCGAGGCGCTCCTCCTGAAGGTCGCCGACGATGACCACCGCGGCCCCGAGCAGCTGCGCCGCGTGGGCGGCGGCGAGGCCGACGGGCCCGGCTCCCGCCACGTAGACCGTCATGCCCGGCCCGACTCCGGCCGTGTAGCAGCCGTGGTAGCCGGTGGGGAAGATGTCGGAGAGCATGGTGAGATCGCGGATCTTCTCCATGGCCTGGTCCCTGTCCGGGAAGGGCAGGAGGTTCCAGTCGGCGTAGGGCACGAGCACGTACTCCGCCTGGCCGCCGCGCCAGCCGCCCATGTCCACGTAGCCGTAGGCGCCGCCGGCGCGCGCCGGGTTCACGTTGAGGCAGATGCCGGTCTTGCGCTCCTTGCAGTTGCGGCAGCGCCCGCAGGCGATGTTGAAGGGCACCGAGCAGAGGTCGCCCTTCTGGATGAACTCGACGTCGCGGCCGAGCTCGATCACCTCGCCGGTGATCTCGTGCCCGAGCTGGAGGCCCTCGGGGGCGGTGGTGCGGCCGCGCACCATGTGCTGGTCGGAGCCGCAGATGTTGGTCGAGACGACCTTGAGGATCGCGCCGTGCTGTGCTTGGCGGCCAACCTGGCTCGGGTCCACGCCCGGCCCCTCCTGCATCTCGAGCTTGGGATCCTCGACCTCCTCGACCGAGACCTTGCCCGGCCCTTGGTAGATCACTGCCTTCATCGCTGCCCCTCCCTCGAAGATTCCTTCGTCATTCTGGATGGCGCAAGCTAACGATCCCAGCTCCCGGGGACAACACCGCGCGGCGGGCGCCGGGCGCTCGCGTCCGGGGGTGCGGTATAAGGACGGGCAGGATGGCCGACTACGTGGGCGCCATCGACCAGGGCACGACGAGCACCCGCTTCATGATCTTCGATCACGCGGGGCAGACGGTGGCCATCGACCAGCGAGAGCACGAGCAGGTCTTCCCAAGGGCCGGGTGGGTGGAGCACGATCCCGAGGAGATCTGGACTCGCACCGGTGAGGTGATCGACGCGGCCCTCGAGAAGGCGGGAATGGACGCATCGGACCTCGCGGCCGTGGGCGTGACCAACCAGCGCGAGACCGCCGTGGTGTGGGAGCGCGACACCGGCAACCCGGTGCACAACGCGATCGTCTGGCAGGACACCCGCACCGACCGCATCTGCGCCGAGCTGGCCGGAGACGAGGGCTACGACCGCTTCAGGGCGGTGACCGGCCTGCCGATCTCCACCTACTTCTCGGGACCCAAGGTGATGTGGATCTTCGACAACGTCGAGGGATCCCGCGAGCGCGCCGAGGCCGGGGAGCTCCTGTTCGGGAACATGGACGCCTTCGTGATCTGGCGCCTCACCGGGGGCCCCGACGGCGGCGTGCACGTGACCGACGCGACCAACGCCAGCCGCACCCTGATGATGAGCCTCGAGACCCTCGACTGGGAGGAGGGCATCCTCGAGGCCATGGGCATACCCCGGGCCATGCTGCCGGAGATCCGCTCCTCGAGCGAGGTCTACGGGGAGGCCACGGGAGCGCTCGCGGGGATCCCCGTGGCCGGCGACCTCGGCGATCAGCAGGCCGCCATGTTCGGACAGACGTGCTTCGACGTCGGCGACGCCAAGAACACCTACGGCACGGGGAACTTCCTGCTGGTGAACACCGGGGGGGAGCCCGTGCCCTCGCAGGCGCTGCTGACCACCGTCTGCTACCGCCTGGGCGAGGCGCCGCCGGTGTACGCGCTCGAGGGCGCCATCGCCGTGACCGGCGCGGCGGTGCAGTGGCTCCGCGACAGCCTGGGCATCATCTCCTCGGCCGACGAGATCGAGGAGCTGGCCCGCAGCGTGGAGGACAACGGCGGAGCCTACTTCGTGCCCGCGTTCTCCGGACTCTTCGCGCCCTACTGGAAGGGCGACGCCCGCGGGGTCATCGCCGGGCTCACGAGCTACGTGACCGCTGCCCACCTCGCTCGGGCCACCCTGGAGGCCACCGCCTTCCAGTCGAGGGAGGTGGTGGACGCCGTGAACGCCGACGGCGACGTGCCGCTGACCGACCTCCGGGTGGACGGAGGCATGGTGGCCAACGAGCTGCTCATGCAGCTCCAGGCCGACGTCCTCGGCGTGCCGGTCATCCGACCCACGGTGGCCGAGACCACCTCCCTGGGAGCCGCCTACGCGGCCGGGCTCGCGGTGGGCTTCTGGGCCGACCTCGAAGAAGTGCGGCGCAACTGGGGCAAGGACAGGCAGTGGGACCCTCAGATGGACGAGGAGACGCGCGAGGCGAGCTACCGCCAGTGGAAGAAGGCGGTCGAGCGCACGTTTGACTGGGTGGAGTGAGCCGTGAGGGGTGAGCGCCGAGCCCTCCGTCGCTCGTAGCGACCTCGATCGTGCGCTCCCACGCCCTCCTCGCGGCCACGGCCGAGCGCTTCGACCTGCTCGTGATCGGCGCCGGCATCAACGGTGCCGGCATCGCCCGCGACGCCGCCATGCGCGGGCTGCGCGTGCTCCTGGTGGACAAGGGGGATCTCGGGAGCGGCACCACGAGCTGGTCCACCCGCCTCATCCACGGCGGGCTGCGCTACCTCGAGCACTTCGAGGGGCCGCTCGTGCGCGAGTCGCTGCGGGAGCGCGAGACGCTCATGAAGATCGCCGGGCACCTCGTGAAGCCCGTCTCGATGGCCATCCCGATCTACGAGGGAGATCGGCGGGGGCCGGCGATCGTGCGCCTCGGGATGGTCACCTACGACGTGCTCTCCCTCGGCAAGAGCCTCGACAACCATCGCATGCTGAGCGCGGCCGAGGCCCTCGAGCGCGAGCCCGGCCTCTCGCCCGAGGGGCTCAGGGGCGCCGCGCTCTACCACGACGCACAGGTGGAGTTCGCGGAGCGCCTGGCCGTGGAGAACGCGCTGGCGGCGCGCACGGCCGGCGCCCTGGTACTCAGCTACGCGCGAGCCGAGCGGCTGGTGATCGAGGAGAACGTGGTGCGCGGCGTCGAGCTCTCGGACGTGCTGAACGCTTCATCCGGTGTCAGGGAGGCTCGGGCGGAGGTGGTGGTCAACGCCGCCGGGCCGTGGGTCGACGAGGTGCTCTCGACCGCCGCGCGGCGGCCACGCCGGATGGTCGGGGGAACCAAGGGCAGCCACCTCGTGGTCGAGTCCTTCGCGGGAGCGCCGAGAGAGGTCCTCTACGTCGAGGCCTCGGCCGACGGCCGCCCTTACTTCATCGTGCCCTGGAACGGCCTCTTCCTCATCGGCACCACCGACGAGCGCTACAGCGGCGACCTCGACTGGGTGGTGGCCGACGACGCGGAGATCGACTACCTGATCGCCGAGACCAACCGGGTGGTGCCCGAGGCCCGGCTCACGCGCCAGCAGGTGATCTACACCTACGCCGGCGTCCGGCCCCTGCCCTACGTGCGAGGAGGAGACACCGGTGGGGTGACCCGTCGCCACATCGTCCACGACCACGCGCCCGACCTGGCGGCCAACCTGGTCTCCATCGTGGGCGGCAAGCTCACGACCTACCGCAGCCTCGCCGAGGAGGCCGTGGACGAGGTCTACAGGCTCCTCGCGCGCCGCCGTCCGGGCTCGCGCACCGGGAAGGTACGCCTCCCGGGCGGCTCGGCCGGGCGCATGGAGGAGTTCGCGGCGAGCTTCGCAGCCACGAGCGGGCTCGGGGCGGGCACCTCGGCGCGGCTGGTTCGCGTCTACGGCACCCGGGCCGAGGAGATCGCGCAGATCGCGGCGAGCGACGAGTCGCTCGCGCATCGCATTGCGGACGAGCCGGGCACCGTGGGCGCCGAGGTGCTCTACGCGGTCCGCCACGAGGCCGCAGAGACGCTGACCGACATCCTGATGCGCCGCACCATGATCGGCCTCGGCCCGAGCGTGGGCATAGGCCCCGACCGCGAGGCGGCCGACATCGCGATGCGCTGGCTCGGGTGGGACGCCGAGCGCGCCGAACGCGAGGTTGACGCCTTCCGGGCCTACATCGAGCGCTACCGGCCGCGGCGGGATGCGTCACCCGATAGTGGAGGGAGCCCTCAAAGGGTCGCTCGCTCTTCAGAGAAACCGACGCCGTAGGCACGCCCGGCCCTCCTCGGGGCGCGCTTCGCACCCGATGTGCGCGGCTGCGGCTAGGACCGCGACGATTGGCTCGCGAGGGCCCCACGACCGCCCGGAGACCGAGAGAGCCCCGGCGGTGGCCGGGGCTCTCGATCCTTCAGGTGCTGGAGGTCGAAACCTACTTGACGAAGCCAGCCTCCTTGAGGTACGCGGAGGCCACCCCCTCGGGCTCCTGCTTGTCGAGGTCAACGCGCGAGTTCAACTCGCGCATGACGTCGACCGTGAGCGGCTTCTGGACCTGCTCTATGACCTTCTGACCCTCGGGACCGATCTTCTCGAGGGCGTCGTTGCGGATGCCGAACGAGATGTTGTACGGAGGGAAGAACTTCTTGTCGTCCTCGAAGATCGCGTACTTCGGGAGCGTAAGCTGGGCATCGGTGGTGAACACGTAGGCGATGTCCGCCTCCTTCTGGTCCAGCACCTCGTAGGGCGTCTCGCTCTCCACGGTGTCCTTGAACTCGGCGCCGTAGGCCTCCTTGACGCCGAGGGCGCAGTCGGCGCGCTGCGCGCATTCGGGATACGCGGTCACCGTCAGCTCCTTGGCCTTGGGCGCGAGCTGTGACATGTTCTTGATTCCGCCGAGCTTGTCGGCAGTCTCCTTGAGAGCGCCGAGACGGTAGGTGTTCTCGAACGGCGTGGGCGCGAGGGCGGTGATGTCCTCCTTGGCGTACTCCGCCTTTGTCTGCTCGTAGGCGGCCTGAGCCTCCTTGGGCACCTTTGCGGTCTTGATGTCGAAGAACGATGTGAGTGACGTGCCGGTGTATTCGGGGTAGCCGTCGATCTGGCCACCCTTCAGCGCCTTGAAGGCGATCTGCTCCGAGCCGAGGTCGAGCTGGGTCTTCACCTTGAAGCCGGCCGCCTCGAGCGCCTGCGAGTAGATCTGGCCGAGGATGTACTGCTCGGTGAAGTTCTTTGAACCGATCGTGATCGTCCCCTTGGTCTCGGCGCCCGGGATCTTCGCGATGGTCTGACCGGAGGCACCATCGCCTCCCTGCGGCTGCTGGCCGGCTCCGCCTCCGCCACCGCTTTCTCCGCTGCCGCACGCGGCGACGAGCACGGCCAAGGCGAGAGCGGCGACGGCCGCGAGAATGGTGCGCATGAATCTCATGTCGGTTGTGTCCTCCTTCTGAGGGCGGTAAGGAGGCCGGCCCGGCTCCGCGACCCCGTCGCGGAGGCCAGCTTGAGCCCCTTCGGTGTTACGGCGCGCTGAAGCGCGCCGAGAGCGGCACTGGTGGCGAGCGTGACGACCGCCACCACGATCGCGGCGCCGAGCTGGCCGGTCGAGCCGTAAACGTTGGCGTTGATGATCGGCGTGCCGAGGGTGCGGACGCTGCCGAAGGGGGCGATGGTGGCGGTGGCAACGATGGTCACCGCGGCAATGCGGATGCCGCTGAAGATCGTCGGTAGCGCGAGGGGGAGCTCGACCGTGCGGATGATCGCTCCCTCGGTGAGACCCATCCCACGCGCGGCGTCCACCGTCTCCGGCTCGACCTGCGTTGTGGCTACGTACGTGCTGGTGAGGATCGCCGGGATGGCGAGCAGGGCGAGCACCACCGCCATGTTCACGTAGCCGATCCCGAGAAACGCGATGAAGAAGGCGATGAGCGCGAGCGGCGGGATGGCTCGCCCGACGTTGGAGATGCCGACGGCAAGGAACTGTGCCTTCCGGATGTGGCCTAGATAAAGGCCGATCGGTACCGCCACGAGGATGGCCGCGAGGAGAGAGAACCCTGAGAGGAGCATGTGCCGCCCGAGGAGGGCGAGCAGTTCGGTGCCGCCGATGCGCAGGCCGCCGGTGACCGACTCTTGCCCTTGGAAGATGAAGCGCAGGGCGCCCCCGAACTCGGACTGGGCAAAGAGGGCGGCGCTCATGTCGCCCGGGCCCGTGTCCAGGGGGTGGTGAGGCGCTGCGCGGTGAGCAGCAGCAGATCGAGGATTGCCGCCATGAGCACGGCGAGCCCGCCGGCCACGGCGACGTTCGACTTAAAGGTGATCTGGGAGTCGATCGACTCGCCGAGACCGCCCGCCCCCGCGAGGAAGGCCAGCGCTGCGAGACCCACGGTGGTGGTCGTAGCGATGCGCAAGCCGGCGAAGAGGCCGGGAAGGGCCATCGGCAGCTCGACGCGCCATAGGAGCTGATTCTCGGTCAACCCCATGCCACGGCCAGCGTCCTTGATGTCCTCCGCTACCCCGGCCAGCGCTGTCGTGAACGTTCGGAACAACGAGTTCAGCGTGTACGCGGTGAGTGCCACCACCGCGGTCAGCGAGCCGAAGCCCGTGAAGGGCAGCAGGAGCAGGAAGGCGGCCGGGCTCGGGATCGTGAACAGCGCCTCCGTGACGCCTCCCACCGGGCCGACGAGCCATCTGCGCCGATGCGCGAGGAGCGCGAGCGCGGTGGCGATGACGAACCCGATGGCCACCGAGACGAGAACCAGGAAGAGATGCTGGAAGAAGGGACCGATGTAGCGGTCGAAGTTCTGCACAATCCACTCGGGGCAAAAGCCGTTGTCGACTATGCACGAGCTCTCGCGCCCCCTGTTGATCTGGACCTGGGCGAGCAGGTCGAGGCTACTCACGGGGAGGAGATGGCTTCCGCGCCGGTCCGCGGCCGTGGGGCGTCCGCGCCATGGACGCCCTGAGAGATGGCCTCGATGGAGAGCACGCCCTGCACGGCCCCACGCTGATCCACGACCGGCGCGTACTGGGACTCGATCTGCAGAAGGTCGGCAAGCGCGTCCCGCAGGATGTCGTCGAGCTCGACGACGGGCTCGGCCTTCGAGCGGAGTTCGGTCTTGACGTACTCGGCGGAATAGGCCGAGTCGCTCAGCCACCCGATCGGCCGGTGGTCCTCGTCGACGAGCAGCGGAATCTGCACGTCGCAGTCGACCATCTTCTCCCGAAGGGAACGGGTGGACTCGCCCTTGCGCACGATCGGAACCGTCCACAGATCGATGTCGCGGACCCGCTGGAGCGCCAGGCGCTTCAGAGCCCTGTCGTGCCCCACGAAGTCCTCGACGAACTTGTCGACCGGGCTCATCAGCAGCTCCGCGGGCGGGGCGTACTGGGCGAGTATCCCCCCTGTCTTCAGCACGGCGATGCGGTCACCTATCTTGATCGCCTCGTCGATGTCGTGGGTGACGAACACGATGGTCTTGCGAATCTCGGCCTGCAGTCGCAGGAACTCGTTCTGCAGGCGCTCGCGATTGATGGGGTCGATCGCGCCGAAGGGCTCGTCCATGAGCATGAGCGGCGGATCGGCGGCCAAGGCGCGCGCCACGCCGATGCGCTGACGCTGGCCGCCGGAGAGCTGCGCGGGATAGCGATCGCGCGTCTCGGCCGGAAGCGATACGAGCTCGATCAACTCGTCCACGCGGGCGCTGATGCGCTTCTTGTCCCAGCCGAGCAGCTTGGGCACGGTCGCGATGTTGTCGGCAATGGTGAGGTGCGGGAAGAGCCCGATCTGCTGAATCACGTAACCGATGTCCCGCCGGAGCTCGTGAGGAGTCCGACTGCGGACGCTGCTGTTGCCGACCAGGATGTCCCCGTCGGTGATGTCGATCATGCGGTTGACCATGCGCATCGCGGTGGTCTTCCCGCAACCGGAAGGACCGACGAGGACGCAGATCTCTCCGGCCGGGACGCTCAGCGACAGCCCATCCACGGCCGCCGCGTCCTGCCCCGGGTAGCGCTTCGTTGCGGCCCGGAACTCGAGGGGGGCGGCCTCCCGCGCGCTGGCGGACGGCCCCTGCTGGGCGGTGGCTGTGCTGTTCACGAGGGGGGCGGGTCCGGCTCTACGTCAGCGTGGCCTGGCGTTGCGGAGATGTGAACATTACTGCAGTCGGTTCGCCGAGGGGTTCGGTTCGGCGGTGGGGGCGGCGGGGCATCTC
>JBPCRE010000088.1:0-15467 GCA_050997195.1 Thermoleophilaceae bacterium | reverse complement strand
GCTCCATGGAGCTCTTCGCCGCCAAGACGGTGATCCTCGCCACCGGCGGCAACGGGCAGCTCTACAACCCCACCACCAACGCTCTCGTGTGCACCGGGGACGGGATCGCCATGGCCTACCGCATCGGGTGCCCGCTGATGGACATGGAGATGGTCCAGTACCACCCGACCACGCTGGCGGGCAACGGGTTGCTCATCACCGAGGGCGCCCGGGGCGAGGGCGCGCACCTCTACAACGGCCAGGGCGAGCGCTTCATGGAGAAGTACGCGCCCAACAAGATGGAGCTCGCCTCGCGCGACGTGGTCTCCCGCGCGGAGCAGACCGAGATCAACGAGGGCCGCGGCTTCCCCGACGGCACGGTGGCCCTCGACATCACCGTGGTTCCGCGCAAGCGCATCCACGAGTCGCTCCGCGAGATCGTGAACGTGGGCCGTGACTTCGCGGGCGTGGACATCACCCAGGAGCCCATCCACATCAAGCCGGGCAACCACTACGTGATGGGCGGGGTCAAGACCGACGTGGACGGCCAGACCGCGGTACCCGGCCTCTACGCCGCCGGCGAGTGCGCCTGCGTGTCGGTGCACGGCGGCAACCGGCTCGGCGCCAACTCGCTGCTCGACACGCTGATCTTCGGCAAGCGCTCGGGCGAGCACGCCGCGCGGGCCGCCAAGCGGGTGGCCATGCCGAGTCCCTCGGGGGAGCACCTCGAGCGCGAGGAGGGGATGATCCGGGACATCCTGGGTCGCGAGCGCTCGGGCCGGCGCATCCAGATCATCAAGGCCGAGCTCGGCAAGACCATGAACGACTCCGCCGCGGTGTACCGCGACGACGCGGGCCTCAAGCACGCGCAGGAAGTGCTCGTTCGCCTCCGGGAGAAGGCGAAGACCACCGCCACCGACGACAAGGGCGTGGTCTTCAACCAGGACGTGCTCACGGCCATCGAGCTCGGCTTCATGATCGACAACGCCGAGGCCATCGTGACCGGCGCGCTCGAGCGCAAGGAGAGCCGAGGAGCACAGTTCCGCACCGACTTTCCGGAGCGCAACGACGAGGAGTGGCTCAAGCACATCACCGTGACGGCGAACGGCGAGGGCCCGGAGGTCGCATACTCCGAGGTGACCTTGACGAAATGGGAGCCAGAGGTGCGTTCGTACTGATGCCTGACACGACCGAGACCCACCACGAGGAGCAGGGCACGGCGGGTGAGAGCCAGAACGGAGACGGCCGGCCCGAGACCCGCGACTACACGCTGAAGATCCGCCGCTTCGATCCCGACTCGGGCGACGCGGCGTACTGGGAGACCTTCGAGGTCGAGGACATGTCTCCGTCGAACTCGGTCCTCGACGCCATCCTTCGCGCGCGCAACGAGCAGGACGGCTCGATCGCCATCCGCTGCTCCTGCCAGGCCGCGATCTGCGGCTCGTGCGGCGTGCGCGTGAACGGCCAGTCCGTGCTGGCCTGCAACACCCACCTCGACAAGGCCTCCCGCAGCCCGAAGACCGACGGCACCATCGTGATCGAGCCGATGGGCAACATGCCGGTGATCAAGGACCTCATCGTGGACATGGACGCCGTCCACTGGAAGAAGGTGCGCCGCGTGATCCCGTGGCTCGTGCCCGAGGGAGACCCTCCGGAGCGCGAGTACATCGTGGACGCCGAGGCCATGATCGACGTGACCCAGTCCATGGCCTGCATCCACTGCGGCGCCTGCGTGTCGGCCTGCCTCTCGATGGAGGTGGACCCCGAGTTCGTGGGCCCCGCCGCGCTGGCCAAGGCCTACCGCTTCGTGGGCGACCCGCGCGACTCCCTGGCCGCCGAGCGCCTGAACGACCTCGCCGAGGATCCGCACGGCATGTACGACTGCACCCACTGCTTCGCCTGCATCGAGGTGTGCCCCAAGGACGTGGCGCCCATGAACCAGATCATGCGCCTGCGCCGCGCGGCCACCGGCGACCACGGCATCAAGGACTCCAACAACGGCTACGGGCACGAGAAGGCGTTCGTGGACATCATCGAGCGCTGGGGCACCCTCCACGAGGCGCAGCTCCTCCCCCGGTCCTTCGGCGAGGGCTCGCTCATCAAGAGCCAGATCCACCCCTCCTCGCTGCGCCAGCTCATCGACTCGGCGCCCACGGCGATCCGCGGGGTGCTGTCGGGCAAGGTCTCGCCCAAGAAGGTGCTGATTCACCCCAAGCTGCCCGACCAGAAGGAGATCCGGCGGATCTACGAGGAGATCGAGTCGAAGGACGAGCGCCTCGAACTGAACCTCTACATCACCGGCGAAGGCGATCCCGACACCGAGGACGAGGTGGTGGAGGAGGGCGGCGGCCCGGGCGCCGCGGAGGCGGAGCCGCCTCAGGACGACGCGACCGAGGTCGCCACCACCGCCACCCCCGAGCACGAAGGCGAGGGCGTCAGGTGAAGGTCGCCTACTGGCCCGGCTGCGTGTCGCGCGGCTTCACCCCCGAGCTGCACGGCTCCATGGCCCGCGTGGCCCCCCACCTCGACCTCGAGCTCGTCGAGCTCGACCGAGCCAACTGCTGCGGCGCGGGCGTGATCGCCGAGCACAACCAGGAGCTCGTGGACACGCTGAACGCCCGCACGTTCGCCATGAGCCAGCAGGTGGACGGCGCGGCGGGCATGATGAACATCTGCTCGACCTGCCAGGGAGCACAGTCGGAGTGCCAGCAGCGCCTCGACGCCGATTCCGTCTACCGCGAGCACATCAACGGCCACCTCGAGCCGGAGGGGCTGCGCTACGAGCGCGGCGGAGGGTGGTCGAACAAGAACTTCTTCTGGATGTTGGTGGAGGACATCGGGCTCGACAAGCTCCGCGAGAAGGTGGTTCGCCCGCTCGAGGGGCTGAAGGTCGCCCCCTTCTACGGCTGCTACGTGGTCCGGCCGACCGCTCGCCTCGGCTACGACAAGTACCCCGAGCGCGACCAGTACCTCGACTGGATCATCGAGGCCGTGGGCGCCACCCCGGTGGTCTACACGGGCTCGCACAAGTGCTGTGGCTTCCCGGTGATCACCATGAACAAGCGCACCTCCCTGCGCCAGGCCGGCCGCCACCTCGCCGACGCCATCGACGCCGGCGCGGACTGCCTCGTGACCCCGTGCCCCCTCTGCCACTTGAACCTCGACCTGCAGCAACCCGACGCCGCCCGCTTCGTCGAGCGTGACCTCGACATCCCGGTGCTGCACTTCCCCCAGCTCATCGGCCTCGCGCTCGGGCTCGATCCCAAGGAGCTCGGGATGAACAAGCACGTAGTGAAGACGAAAGAGGTGCAGGCGAAGGTCGCGGAGCTCGCGGCGGCCTGAGCCGCCCGCCCTCCCGCCCCGGAAACGAAGAAGCCGACCCCGCAAGGTCGGCTTCTCGGTCATACCCCGTTCCGTCCGTGGAAAGCGCTGTAAGAGTCTGAGGTTCCCGCCTCCGCCTTCCACCCAGCATCTTGAGGCCTTGGCGGCCGCGCGTACATCCCCTGCGCAGGGGGATCTTCGGGTGATCGACTGCTCGAGCCCGATGAGGGAGGGGTGAGTGAGCGGGTGAGAGAGCCTTCCCCTCTTTGTCTCTACACTCCACCGCGGTGGGAGCGCCGGTCACCGTGGCCACGGGCCACTTCGAGGATCTCGTGGCCATCGGCCTCGACCGGCTCGTGTCCGACGACCCGAATCTGCGTCTGGTGGCCCGCGACGTGGATTGGAAGCGGCTGGAGGACGTGCTGGCGGAGCACGGGCCGGCGGTGGTCGTGCTGAACTTCGGCTCCCTGCCGAGCATCGCGGCCCTTCGGGAGCTGCTGCGCGCTCACGCCGACACACGTGTGGTGGTGCTCGCCAACCGGCCGAGCGGCACGGAGTGCAACCAGTTGCTCGCCTTCGGGGTGTCCGCCTGCATGTCCAAGGAGACGCAGGGGCGCGACGTGATCCACTCGATCCACCTCGCCTCGCGGGGGTTGCACCTCGCGCCCCGAGCCAGCATCCTCGGCTCGACCCCCGAGTTCCCGGAGCTCGCCGGCCCGGACCTTCTCACCGCGCGCGAGGGCGACGTGCTCGAGCTGCTGCAGAAGGGCCGCACCAACGCGCAGATCGCCGAAGAGCTCTCGATCGGCCTGGAGACCGTGCGCACGCACGCGCGGAACATCTACCGCAAGCTCGGCATCTCCTCGCGGCGCGAGCTGGCGCTGCTCTCGCGGTAGACCAGCGGCGCTTCAGGCCGCCGCCGCGCCCGAGCGGCGCAGCAGGCCCCGCGCGGCGAGGGCCTCGGCGATCTGCACGGCGTTCAGCGCCGCCCCCTTGCGCAGGTTGTCGCCCACCACCCAGAGGTTGAGCGCGCGCTCGTGCGAGGGGTCGCGGCGTATGCGGCCCACCAGCACCTCGTCGCGGCCGGCGGCCTCGGTGGCGATGGGGTAGATCCCGTCGGAGGGATCGTCGAGCACGGTGAGACCGGGGGCCGCGGCCAGCAGGGCGCGGCACTCCTCGGGCGAGAGCGCGGTGCGGGTCTGCACGTTCACCGCCTCGGAGTGGCCCTGGAGCACGGGCACCCGGGCGCAGGTGGCGGAGATCCCGAGATCCTCACCGCGGCCGAGGATCTTGCGCGTCTCGGCCATCATCTTGCGCTCCTCGGTGGTGTAGGGGTCGCCATCCCGAAAGGCCTCGACCTGGGGGAGCACGTTGAAGGCGATCTGGTGCGGGTAGACCTCGGCGGGCGGGACAACCTGGCCTGCCACCACCGCCCGACTCTGAGTCAGGAGCTCGTCGACGGCGCGCTGCCCCGTGCCCGACACCGACTGATAGGTGGCCACCACGAGCCGCTCGATGCCGACCGCGCGCTCGATGGGCGCGAGGGCCACGAGCATCTGCATGGTCGAGCAGTTCGGGTTGGCCACGATGCCGCGGTGCCCGTCGAGGGCCTCCGGGTTGACCTCGGGGATCACGAGCGGCACGTCCTCGCGCATCCGGAACAACGACGAGTTGTCCACCACCACGGCGCCCGCCTCGGCGAAGGTGGGAGCCCAGGCCTCGCTGGTGCTCGACCCGGCCGAGAAGAGCGCGAGATCGAAGCCGGCCACCGCCTCGGAGGAGAGGGCCCGCACGGTGAGGTTCTCGCCCGGGCCGTGCTCGAGGACCCGTCCGGCCGAGCGCTCGGAGGCAAACGGCACGATCTCGGCCGCGGGGAAGCCCCGCGTTCGCATGACGTCGAGCATGGTCGAGCCCACCGCGCCGGTGGCGCCCACCACCGCCACGCGCATCACGGCGAGGACACCACGGGCCGGTGGACTCCGCGCGGGTCCTCGCGCACCACGGCGCCCGCCCCGAGCTCGAAGGCGGAGTGCAGCTCGCGCACGGCGAGGTCCACGTCGGCCTCGCGCACCACGCAGGAGATCTTGATGGGGGAGGTCGAGATCATCTGGATGTCCACACCCGCGGCCCCGAGCACCGAGAACGCCTTGGCCGCCACGCCCGGATGGCTGCGCATGCCCGCTCCCACCAGGGAGACCTTGGCCATCGCGGGGTCGGTGGCCACCGCCTCGAGGCCGAGCTCCGCCTTCAGCGGCTCGAGGGCCTCGCGGGCGGCGAGCAGCTCGTCGCGGGGGACGGTGAAGGACATGTCGGCCGCCTGACCGGGAGTCTCCGGCTCGTTCTGGATGATCATGTCCACGTTCACCCCCGCGGCGGCCAGGACGGTCATCACCCGGCCGGCCACGCCCGGCACGTCCGGAAGGCGCGTGAGCGTGACCCGCGCCTCGTCGCGGGAATGGGTCACAGCGGTCACGAGCGGTCTCTCCATCGTCTCCTCCTCGGGAAGGACCAACGTACCGGGTGCGTCCTCGAAGCTCGAACGGCAGTGGATGCGCACGCCGTGGTTGCGGGCGTACTCCACGGAGCGAAGCTGCAGCACACGCGCCCCCGAGGCCGACATCTCGAGCATCTCCTCGAACGAGACGATGGTCAGCTTGCGGGCGTCGGTCACGATGCGCGGGTCGGCGGTGAACACCCCCGACACGTCGGTGTAGATCTCGCACACGTCGGCGCCGAGGGCGGCGGCCACGGCCACGGCGGTGGTGTCCGATCCCCCGCGGCCGAGCGTGGTCACGTCGGCGGAGGTGGATACGCCCTGGAAGCCGGCCACGAGCACGATCTTGTCCTGTTCGAGCGCGGCGCGGATCCGGTCGGCACGCACGTCGAGGATGCGCGCGCGAGTGTGCGAGGTGTCGGTCACGATGCCGGCCTGAGAACCGGTGAGGGAGATGGCCTCGTGCCCGAGATCGTTGATCACCATGGCCGCGAGCGCACACGAGATGCGCTCACCGGTGGAGAGGAGCATGTCCATCTCGCGGGGATCGGGCCGGGGAGAGACCTCGTGGGCCATGGCCACGAGCTCGTCGGTGGTCTTCCCCCGTGCCGAGAGCACGGCGACGACGCGGGTTCCCTCCTCCCGCGCGGCCACGATGCGGCGAGCGGCGTGAGTGATGCGCTCGGCATCGGCCACCGAAGTGCCGCCGAACTTCATGACGACCGTCGCGGCCTGGTGAGAGCTCATCGGCGGCCGAGGATAGCTTTCGGGGGGTGACCCGGAGAACTCGCCCACGCCCCGCCCGCCCGCGGCGCCCGGTCGCCCGCCGACTGCTCGGCGTCCTCGTGCTCGGGGTCGTGTGCATCGGCGCCGGCGTGGGCGGCGGCCTGCTCTACGGCGCGAGCACGCAGGCACCCGGTGCCACCATGGCACCGCTCGCCGGCACTCCGGCTCCCATACCCGAGGCATCACCACGCCTGCCCGGGGCGGGGAGGCCGCTGCAGCGGCGCTCGTTCCTCTCCCAGCTCATCCCGCCCCCGGGCGAGGGAGACCGCGCGGACGCGCCCGTGCCGCGAAGGGTCGAGGCGCTCGTGGATCGGCTGCCCCTCGAGCGGAAGGTCGCGCAGCTCTTCCTGGTCGGGTTCGAGGGCGTCGACCTGACGAGCCGCTTCACCAGGGACTTCCGTGCGCGTGATTACGGCGGATTGGTTCTCGAGGCTCGAAACTACGAGAACCCGGCCCAGGCGGGCGGGCTGACCAACGGCCTCTCCGACGTGTCCGCGGCGGCGGACCACCTGCCCCCGATCATCATGACCGCCCAGGAGGGCGGGGAGTTCTCGGAGATCCCCGACGTGGGCCCCCCGAAGCCCCCGGGCCGCATCGGCTCGCCCCGCGAGGCCGCCCGCGCGGCCTCGGCGTCGGCCCGAGACCTGCGGCGGCTCGGCATCAACGGCGTGCTCGCTCCGGTGCTCGACGTGGGCCAGTCGGGCGGTGGCGTGATGGGCGCGCGCAACTACTCCGACGAGCCCGACCGCGTGGCCGATTACGCGCGCGCCACCGTCGAGGGCTACCAGCGAGAGCGCGTCCTCGCCGCGCCTAAGCACTTCCCGGGGCTCGGCGCCGCCACTCAGCCCACCGAGGCGGGGCCCGCCACCGTGGGCCTCTCCCTCCGCGAGCTGGCCGCGCGGGACCTGCGTCCCTTCGCCGCCGCGGTGGACGCCGGGGCCATGGGGATGGTGGTGGGCCACGGGCTCTACCCCATCGACAACTACGTGATCCCCGCCTCGCTCTCCTCCGCCGTCTCCTCGGACCTCCTCCGCAGAGAGCTCGGCTTCACGGGGCTCGTGATCGCCGACGATCTGGCCTCCCCCGCGCTGACCGGCCTCTCGCGCTCGGTGCCCGACAGCGCGGTGGACGCCCTGCGTGCCGGCGCCGACATGATCTGGATCTCGGGCGACGCCGACAAGCGCGAGGCGGCCTATGTGGCCGTGCTGAACGCGGTGCGCAAGGGGGAGTTGAGCCGCCGACGCGTCAACGACGCGCTGACGCGGGTGCTGGCCACCAAGCGCGAGATGCGGCTCATCCCGAGCCGGTAGTCAGCCTCTCAGAGCGTGCGCCGCCCCCTCAGCGCGCTACCGAGCGTGATCTCGTCCGCGTACTCGAGGTCGGCTCCCACGGGCAGGCCGCTGGCCAGGCGGGTGACCATGGCGGCGGGCACGCGCTCGCGCAGGCCGTCGGCCAGGTAGAGGGCCGTGGCCTCGCCGGTGGTGGTCGAGTTGGTGGCCACCACTACCTCGCGGATGCCCCCGGCCTCGACCCGGCGGAAGAGCTCCTCGATGCGGAGATCCTCGGGGTCGACGCCGTCGAGGGGCGAGAGCGCCCCCCCGAGCACGTGGTAGCGGCCGCGGAACTCGTTGGTGCGCTCGACGGGGATGATGTCGCTGGGCTGCTCGACCACGCACACGAGCTCGCCGTCCCGACGCGGGTCCTCGCAGATCTGGCACAGGGGCCCGACCGCGAGGTTGAAGCACACCTCGCACAGCCCCACGCTCTGCTTGACCTCGCGGATGGCGTCGGCCAGCGGCAGGGCGTCCTCCGGAGGTAGCCGGAGCAGGTGGAAGGCCAGGCGCTGTGCGCTGCGCTGGCCGACTCCGGGCAGGCGCGAGAGCTCGGCGATCAGCCGGTTCACGGGCGGAGCGAACACGTGCGTCGGAGACTAGGAGGCCGCCCGGCGGCCTTGTGCGCGGCGGCGTGCGGGGCTCCCGGCCTGGGACCATCGGGAGGTGAACGCCCTCCGCTCGCGCCGGATCGCGCTCGGCACCCTCATCCTTGGCGCGGTCATGGCCCTCCTGCTCTCCTCCTGGCTGGTGGCCCAGGCTCGTGCGCTCTGCGCGCTGTCGATCACCCTCGAGACGCCCGTGCTCGCGCGGGCCGTCGAGCTCCTCACCCGCGAGCCGCGCACCGAGGATCGGCTCGTGGCCGGGGTGCCCACCTTCATCGCCCGGCCCGCCGGCGAGGGGCCCTGGCCGACCATCGTGTTCGTCAACGGCGCCACCCGACAGGGGCGGGGCCACCCCGTGGTCCAGCGGCTGGCCCGCGGTCACGCGCGGGCCGGGTTCATGGTGCTCGTGCCCGATCTTCCCGGGCTGCGCTCCGCCGAGGTGGACCCCGAGGCCGCGGCGACGGCCGTGGCCGTGGCCCGGGCCGCCGCGGAGTCCCCGGAGGCCCGCGACGGGCGCGTCGCGTTCATCGGGGTCTCCACCGGAGCCGCGCTCGGCCTCGTGGCCGCCAAGGACCCTCTGCTCGTCGACCGCGTCTCGGTGGTGGCGGGGATCGCACCCTACACCGACATTCGCAACGTGCTTCGCCTCGGCACCACCGCGTCCTACCGGGTGGGAAGCGAGGTGCGCCGCTTCACCCCGGACCCCTACCTCTCGCTGGTCACCGCTCGGTCGCTGATCCGCGCCCTCCCCGCGGGGCGCGATCGCGAGGCTCTGCTCGGGACCCTCGAGCCCTTCGACGAGGATGAGCGCGACCCCCTCGGCCGCGTGCTCGCCGGCCGGCCGGAGCGGCTCGGTGCGCGCGCCGAGGAGGTGCTGGACCTCCTCGCCAACCGCGACCCCGCCCGCTTCGACGAGCTCTACGCGGACCTGCCGGCCGAGGTGCGCCTACGGATGGAGAGGCTCTCTCCGGTCGGTGTGGAGGGCGAGATCCGCGCCCCGATCGAGTTGGCCACCGGCCCGCGCGACAAGTTCTTTCCTCTCTCCGAGCTCGAGGCACCGGGACTCGGCCCGCGGCGCCGGGTCACGGTGACCACCGCCCTCGACCACGGGGACCCCTCCCCGCGCCTGAGCGAGCTTCCCGATCTCCTGCGCCTCGACGCCTTCGTGGTGCGGACGCTGCGCTCCGCGGCTCTACGGGGCGGTTGAGGGCCGGGGGGAGCTAGAAGCCGGGGATACCCAACCCGCCGAGCCCGCCCGCGCCCCCGAGTCCACCGGTGGCGCCCTCCATCTTCGAGGCCGCGAGTGCTTGGGCCGAGCGCATGGCCTCGTTGGTGGCCGCGAGCACGAGGTCCTGGAGCATGTCCACGTCCTCGGGGTCCACCGCCTCGGGAGAGATGATCACCGAGCGCACCTCGAGGTCTCCGGTGACCTTGACGGTGACCATGCCGCCGCCCGCGCTGGCCTCGACCTCCTCGTGCTTCAACTCCTCCTGGGCCTTGGCCATGTCCGCCTGCATCTTCTGGACCTGCTGCATCATCTCGTTCATGTTCGGCTGCTTGGGCACCGGGCTCACCGCTCCTTAAGGGTTTGGGGACTCTTCCTCGTCGAGCACCTCGCGTGCGCCGAGCTCCGCCTTCAGCCGCTCGAGGAGCTCCTCCTCCGTGAGCGCCGCGGGGGCATGGGGCGCGTGCTCGCCGAGCTCGTAGACGAGCTGGAGGGAGTGGCCGGTGAGGCTCTTCAGGGCCCCTGCCAGCAGCGCGCGGTTGGCTTCGGCCTTCTTGCGCGAGAACGACGCGTCGGGCAGGAAGGAGACCGTGAGGCGGCCCTCCTCGAGCACCGTGGGCCGAGCCTCGCCGAGCAGCGCCCCGACCATGGCGTTATCGCCCCGAACCTGCTCGACGGCGGCGCTCCACAGCGCCTCGAGGCGCTCGAGGTCGAGGGGCGGCGCCTCGGGCGCCTCGACGGGGGCGGGGAGGGCGGTGGCCTCGGCCACGCCCACCACGGGCGCAGCCGCCGCGAGGGAGCCCGACCCGGCCTGTACGGCTCTCGCCGGTGCCGCCGGCTCGGCCACCGCGGAGGCGGACGCCGCCACGGGCCCGCCCGCGACCGCCCGCGCCTCCGAGGCCCTCGACCCGGAGGGGTCGCCCGGATGGATCGCCCCGCGCGGGCCGGCCGCGCCCGCGTGCACCTGCGTGGTCGTGGACCCGTTGGCAGCTCCACCCCCCTCGGCGGCGGCCAGCCGCTCCTCCAGGCGCTCGATGCGGAACATGAGCGCCTTCATCGAGAGGTCGGTCTCCGGCTGCACCGCCTTCAGGAGCGCGAGCTCGAGCTGGATGCGCGGCTCGGAGCCGTCCTTGACCGCCCCGAGGGCCGCGGCCAGCAGGTCGATGGCCCGCAGGATCTCGCCCCGACCGAGGCGAGCCGACTGGGCCGAGAGCCGCTCGGTGTGCTGTGAGGTGACGGCGAAGGAGTCCGGCACCTCCCCGAGGGTCTGCACCACGAAGAGATGGCGCAGGTGCGCCGCCAGGTCGCGCATGAACTGCACGGCGTCGCGCCCCGAGCTCGAGAGGCGCTCCACGGCGAGGAGGGCGGCGCGGGCATCGTGATCGGTTAGGGCCTCGGCGGTGTCGAGCACGAGCTCGGCGTCGGCCACGCCCAGTACCTCGAGCACGTCGTCGAGGGCCACCTCGCGGCCTCCGTAGGTCACGAGCTGCTCGAGCGTGGAGAGCGCATCGCGGAAGGAGCCGGTGGCCGCTCGCGCGATCATGCCCACCGCGGCGTCGGGCACCACGATGTTCTCCTCGGCGGCCACCTTGGTGAGCACGCTCGCGATCTGCTCGAGGGTGGGGCGCTGGAAGTCGAAGCGCTGGCAGCGGTCGATGATGGTGGCCGGGACCTTGTGCGCCTCGGTGGTGGCGAGCACGAACACCACGTGGGCCGGCGGCTCCTCGAGGGTCTTCAAGAAGGCGTTCCACGCCGCCGTCGAGAGCATGTGCGCCTCGTCGAGGATGTACACGCGCCGGCTCCCGCCCATGGGCGCCAGCGCCACGTTCTCGCGCAGCTCGCGGATGTCGTCCACGGAGTTGTTCGAGGCAGCGTCCATCTCGACCACGTCGAGGGAGACGCCTGCGCGGATGGCGGCGCAGGCGGAGTCCTCGGCCGGGAAGTCGATACGTGGCCCGCCGTCGGCGTTCAGCGCGCAGGCGAGGAGCTTGGCCATCGAGGTCTTGCCCGTGCCCCGCGAGCCCACGAAGAGGTAGGCGTGGTGGACCTTGTCGAGCTCGATCGCGTTGCGCAGCGTGCGCACCACGTGCTCCTGGCCCACCACCTCGTCGAAGGAGCGGGGCCGGTGGCGGCGGTAGAGCGAGAGCACGGGGAGCATCCTAGTCGCGGCCGGGACGGCACCGGAGGGGGCCATGGAGGGGCGATAGCGTGCCCTCGCATGACCTGGCGGAGGCGGGCGCTCGGGGACGTGCTCGCCGCCGTGGCGGTGGCCGTCGCGGTCGCCCTCGCCCTCGGTCCCGCCTTCCTCAACTACGACACCTTCTACTCGCTCGTGTGGGGTGCAGACCTCCTCGACGGGCGCCGCCCGGCCTACGGCGTGCCCTTCGCGCCCACCCCGCATCCGCTGGCCATCGCCGTGGGCGCGCTGCTCTCCCCGCTCGGCGACGCGGCCGAGGAGGTGCTGATCGCCGTCGGGCTGCTCGGCCTCGGGGCCATCGCCGTCGGGCTCTACCGGCTGGGCGCCGAGCTCTTCGCGCCGGCGGTGGGCCTCCTCGCCGCGCTGATCGTGGTCACGCGCGTGCCCTTCCTCTCCTTCGGGGTCCGTGGCTACGTGGATCTCCCGGCCGTGGCGCTGGTGGTCTGGGCCGCCGTGCTCGAGGCTCGCCGCCCTCGGCGGGGAGCCGCGGTGCTCGTCCTGCTGGCCCTCGCGGGGCTCCTGCGGCCGGAGTTCTGGCTCTTCTCCGCCGCGTATTGGCTGTGGGTGGCGCGTTACGAGCGGGAGCGCGCAGCCCTGGTGCGCCTGGCGACCATCGCCGCGATCGCGCCCGTGCTGTGGCTGTTGAGCGACTTCCTGGTGACCGGCGATCCGCTGTGGTCGCTCACGGGGACGAGCGAGAACGCCGAGCTGCTCGAGCGGCCCACGGGCCTCGCCGACCTCGTCCGGGTCACGCCCTTCCGGCTCGGGGAGATCCTCCGGCTACCGGAGCTGATCGCCGCCGTGCTCGGGCTTGGCGTGGCGTTGGTCGGCTTTCGCCGAAGGGTGCTCCTCCCGGCCGCGGTGGCCGTCCTGAACGGGGTGGCCTTCGCCGCCTTTGCCGTGGCCGGGCTGCCGCTGCTCGGGCGCTACCTCTTCACGGCCTCGACCATGCTGGCGCTCCTCGCCGCCGTGGCGGTGTTCGGCTGGCGGGGACTGCCGCGCGAGCATCCTCGCCGGCGCGCATGGATGGCGGCAGGGCTCGTGCTACTGGCCGTCATCCTCGCCTTCACGCCGATCCAGGCCGGGCGCGTAGCCGCGCTGCGCGACGACATCGCCGCCCGCGACCGTGCGCAGGCCGACCTGCGGGCCCTGACCCGCTCACCGGGCGCGGCGCGTGCGCTCGAGAGCTGCGGGCCACTGTTCATGCCCACCCACCGGCCGATCCCGCAGGTTTCCTACTGGACCGACGTGCCCGCGGCGGCCATCCGCTCGGCGGGAGTGGTGCCGCCGGGGAACAACGGCGTGTTCATCGCCGCCGCCTCACCGGAGGTGGCGCGCCTTGCCCTGCTCGACCCGCGGGATCCCACGCCGGCCCGACTTCGGCCCCCCCGGCGCTGGCAGACGGTGGCCGCCAACGCCTCGTGGCGCATGGTGGCCTCCTGCCGCCCTGGGGGCTGAGGGAAGAGATGGACCGTGCACCCGGCGTCGAAGCGGATCCTCGAGCGTTCCCGCAGGCTCGAAACTCCGGTCAGGCTTCCCCGCGGCGCATGAACGGAACCGCTTAAGGCTGCTTCCTTCCGGATCTGACCTGGTTCGCGAGCGTCCACCGCGCGGGACCTGACCATCGACGTCTCTTGCCTGCGTACTGGCCTCGAAGACCTGCGCCCCTCGACCGGGAATTCGGCCTCGCTAGAGCGGATTGCGAGTACAGGACACCGCTAACTCCCCGCCTAGCACGGTCCGTTCGTGAGGGTAGTGGGTCAGGAGGGGATTTCCGGCGGCCGCGCCCAGGCCTGCCCGATCAGCACCGGCTCCGGACGCAGCGCCACCCCCCACTCGCGCTCGACGCCCTCGGCGAGCTCCCGCGCGAGGGCGAGGAGCTGGGTCGAGGTGCCCGCCCCCCGGTTGGTGAGGGCGAGGGTGTGCTTCGAGGAGATCGAGACGGTGAGGGGATCGCCGTGGCTGCGGGCGAAGCCGGAGCGCTCGATCAGCCAGGCGGCCGATGTCTTCACGCGGCCGTGGGGCTGGGGAAAGCGAGGCGGGCGGGCCTCGGCGCCGAGCTTCTCGTGCGCGCGGGTCTCGAGCGCCGCGAACTGATCCTCGGAGAGCACTGGATTGGTGAAGAAGGAGCCGGCGGAGACCGAGTCCGGGTCGTCGGGGTCGATGACCATGCCCTTGGCCCGGCGCAGCCGGAGGACGGCGTCGCGGAACTGCGTGAGCGGTGCGCGCTCTCCGACCTCGACCCCGAGCGCTCGGGCGAGCTCGGGGTAGGTCACCGGCCCGCCGATATCCGAGCGCTCGAGCGCGAAGCTCACGGCGAGCACCACCCAGCGATCGGGCACCCGCTTGAACAGGCTCGTGCGGTAGCCGAACTCGCACGCCTCGGGAGAAAGCTCCTCGATGGCGCCGCGGCGGCGGTCGAAGACGCGAACGCCGGTGATCGTCTCGGCCACCTCCTGCCCGTAGGCGCCCACGTTCTGGATCGGCGTGGCCCCGATCGAGCCGGGTATGCCCGACAGGGCCTCGACGCCGGCGAGGCCCTCGGCCACGCATCGCTCGACGAAGGGCTCCCAGGGCTCGCCGGCCTGCACGGTGAGCTCCGTGCGTCCGTGCGCCTCGCGGCGCTCCACGCCGCGGGTGGCGATCAGCACCACCGTGCCCGGGAAGCCCTCGTCGGCCACCACCACGTTCGATCCTCCGCCGAGCACGAGCAGGGGCTCCCCGGCGGCATCCGCCGCGCGCACGGCCCCCACGACCTCATCCTCGCTCCGCCCCTCGACGAAGCGCTCGGCCGGCCCGCCGAGGCGGAGGGTGGTGAGCTCGGAGAGTCGTCGGGTCACGGTCCGCGACGAACGTAGCCGTTGGGGTCCGAGGGGCGAGGGCCGGGGGTAGACTGGCGGGTCGCCTCTAGGGCGCGTAGCTCAGTGGGAGAGCGCTCGCTTCACACGCGAGAGGTCGCTGGTTCGAAACCAGCCGCGCCCATGCCGCCAAAGCCGCCCTGAGAGCGGCCACTCGCTTCGGACGCTGCGGTTGAGTCTTGAGCGAGCTGCCGTCGTGGAAGCGATGTGGAAGCGCGAACGCACGAGTTGGCCGCCGCAGGGGTCGCCCCGACCTCCCGCGAAACGGTCGTTTTGCGTACACCGGGCCTAGCTATGCCGGTCGCCGACTCATGAGAGGCACCGCGTTTGGCGAAGCTGCGAGCGTTCGTGTCGAGAGGTACCAAGGACCGGCCTGCGCCTCCACCGAAGGAGGTTGCCGACGGAACGCCCGAAGAGAGGATGGCCGCCGCGTATCGCGAGACCCGCTCGGCCCTAGCAGCGGAACTCCATGATCGGCTCATGGAGCGGTGCAGCCTCACAGGCTACCCGGACAGACGGCTTCCACGTCTCGTAGGTCATCTCAGCAACGCCCGTAGTCTGGTGACATGGCAAATCGCGATCTCGACCCAGAACGTGGTCGCGCAACCGCGCTGAAGCTGAGAGCGCTCGGGGTCAAGGGCATCCTCGTAGCCGCTGCCGAACAGGGTTAC
>JBPCRE010000054.1:0-7948 GCA_050997195.1 Thermoleophilaceae bacterium | reverse complement strand
GCACGCCCTTGGGAATGCGCGCGCCGAGGGCCTGGAACTTCTTCGGGTTCTCGAGGAACTCCTTGATCTCGTGGAGCTCCTCGACCGCCTCGTCGACGCCGGCCACGTCGCGGAAGGTGATCTTCGGAGAGTCCACCGACATGCGCTTGGCGCGCGACTTCCCGAAGGACATCACCTTCGAGCCGCCGCCCTGCATCTGGTTGATGATGAACAGCCAGAAGAGCAGGAAGATCACGAAGGGCAGCACGTAGGTGAGCACCGAGATCCAGCCACCGCCGCCCTTGCCGCGCACCTCGAAGGGGATCTTCTCCTGCTGGAGGGTGGTGAGCAGGCCGGGCTCGGTGTTGTCGAGGTACCCGGTCGTGTACTTCTCGCCCTCCGGGGTGCCGGGCGTGGTCGGGTTCTTCTCGACCTCGATGGTGTTGTCCTTGGTCTGGACGACCGCGGACTTGACCTGGCCCTCCTCGACCTGCTGCAGGAACTGCGGATAGGTCGTGGGCTCCTGCTCGGTATCGGGCGAGATGATCCTCTGAGCGAAGAACGCGAGGACCACGACTATGAGGATCGGGAACGCTGCGCTCTTGAAGAACTTGCTCAGACGGATGAGGGAACCCCTTTCGGTCGGCCCCCGGAGGGAGCCGTACGGCGGGCAAGACCGTGAGACTAGCAGGGCCTCTTGCCTGGCCCTGTGGGCCTCGAGGCCGCTTGCAGAGCGGCTTTCTGCCCCTGGAGCACCCTTCTCGGCCGTTCGGCTCGGACCCTTGAGCGCTGCCTAGACCTGGCCCTCGAGGGCGGCCACGTAGGAGAGGTTGCGGTAGCGCTCGGCGTGGTCGAGCCCGTAGCCGATGGCGAAGCGGTTGGGGATCTCGAAGCCCACGTAGCGGATCGGCAGCTCGACCTTCCGTCGCTCCGGCTTGGTCAGCAGGGCGCACACCTCGAGAGTGGCCGGGTCGCGAGCGGCGAGGTTGCGCAGGAGATACGAGAGGGTGAGCCCCGAGTCCACGATGTCCTCGACCACCAGCACGTCGCGGCCGGCGATCGGGGCGTCGAGGTCCTTGAGGATGCGCACCACGCCCGAGGAGTCGGTCGAGGAGCCGTAGGAGGCAAGCGCCATGAAGTCCACCTCGCATGGGACCTCGATCTGGCGCATGAGGTCGGAGAGGAAGAACAGCGCCCCCTTCAGCACGCCGATGAGGAGGACCTCGCGACCGGTGTAGTCGGCGGTGATCTCCTCGCCGAGCGCGCGGACCCGGCGGGCCAGGTCGTCCTGCTGGACGAGGATCGGGCCGATGGCCGGATCACGCATCGGGCGCGAGTGTAGGGGCGGCCCCCGAAAAGGCGGGAGGGCGCCGCGCCGAGAGCAGGACGGCGACCCGCGAGCTCTCGCGCAGGCGGAAGGCCTCCCCCACCGCGAGCCCGGCCACGCAGGCGATCTCCTCGCCCGCCTCGACGAGGGGAAGGGACGCCCGCAGCGCGCGGGGCACCTTCGCGTCGGTGAAGAGGTCCTGGAGCGTCTTGGTGCCGCCGAGGCCGGCCGGGCGCATGCGGTCGCCGGCGCGCCATGCCCGCACGATCACCGCGGGCCCGAGGGCGGCCGCGTCGAGCACGGCGTCGTCTCGGCCGGCGCCCGCGAGGGCCTCCTCACGGGACACCAGGCGCGCCTCGAGCTCCCAGCTCCCGAAGCGGGCCGTGCCGGGCACCTCGAGCTCGACGGCGTCGGGCGCTGAGGGGTCCGTGGCCCGGGTGAAGCGCACGGTGCCGTACTCCACGAGCGCGCGGAGACCTCCGCCGAGGTCGAGGGACGCGGAGCCGCCGGGCGTCGTGCTCCCGAGCTCGAGCACCGCCCGGGCCTGCGCGCTCGAGAGCGAGCGGGCTCCGTCGGAGGCGGCCTCGGCCAAGCGCCGCAGCGCGAGCCGCGCCAGCGCCGGCCCGCGCTCGCGCAGCGCGGCGATCGAGACCGCTCGTACCGCCGCGCCTCCGAGGGCCTCGTCCACGGCGGCGTCGAGGACCTCCGCCTCCTCGCGGAGGGTCCGCGCCGTCTCGGCGATGGTGCGCACGGCCGACGGCGCGAGGGCCCGGAGGACGGGCATCACCTCGTGGCGTACCCGCGTGCGCGCGAAGCGCGGATCCTCGTTGGAGGGGTCCTCTCGCCACGGGAGCCCGCGGGCCTCGCAATGGGCGCGTGTCTCCTCGCGCTCGACCTCGAGCAGCGGCCGCACGAGCCGGCCGCGCCGAGGCGCCATGCCGAGCAGCGCCCGGCGACCGGGAGAGGTGGCCAGGCGGTAGAGCACGGTCTCGGCCTGGTCGGAGAGCGTGTGGCCGGTGGCGTAGAGCTCGGCACCCGGGCCGGTGAGGCGCTCGGCCGCCGCGTAGCGGGCGTCGCGCGCCTCGGCCTGGAGATTGCCGGTCCCACTCAGGCGCACGACCTCGACGGCCAGGGCGACGGACAGGCGTGCGCAGAGTGCTTGACAGAGCTCCTCGTCGGCCGCCGCGCCCGGGCGGAGCCCGTAGTTGACGTGCAGTACGGACACGTCGGCGCCGAGGCCGATCGCCACGTCGAGCAGGCACACCGAGTCGGCCCCTCCGGAGAGCATCACCAGCAGCGGCTCTCCCGCTCGCACGAGCCCAGTCGCGCGCGCGCGCGCGAGGACGGGTTCCCCGCCGCCCGCCTCCCCGTCCCTGCGGGTCACTCCGCCTGATTCACGCGGCAGAGCTTCTGCGGCACTTCGAAGCCCTTCAGCTTCACCTCGCCGATGTCCTCGAACCGCAGGTGCTCGGCCTTGCGCACCGCGTCCCGCACCGTCTGGGTGACGAGGACCTCTCCCCCGCGGGCGCGCGCCACCACGCGCGCGGCCAGGTTCACGTCCCGCCCGAAGTAGTCGCCGTCGCGGTAGATGGCCAGGCCGGCGTGGATTCCGATGCGCGGGGCGGGCCGCTCCCGGAGGAGCTGCTCGAAGCCCACGGCCCAGTCCACGAGCGAGCGAACGTCGCGACCCACCACCATCACCTCGTCCCCGATGGTCTTCACGAGCGTGGCCTCCTCGGGCAGCGACTCGGTGACCGCGTCGATGAAGCGCTCGACGTAGGAGAGTGCCTCCTCCTCGCCCTCCTCCTCGGTGAAGCGCGTGTAGCCCGCGAGGTCCACGAAGGCCACGGCCACCCGCAGGCGGCCGAGGTCGGTGCCCGGCTCGAGCTCGTTCTCCATGTGGCCCACCACGTCGCCTTCCACGGCGTGTCGGAGCGAGCGCTGGTGGATGTAGTCCATGATCGGCGAGGCCCGGGGGAGGAGCTCCCGGGCCAGCCCCTCCATCTCCTCGGCCATCTGCAGGCCGGGCACGCCCTCGCGCATGAGCGGCTCGTGCACGTACATGTGAAAGAGCCGGGCCTCGGCCTCGGCGATGCGCGACAGGGCCTGCCCGTACACTCGCACGAGCTGGAGGAGGGCCACGAGCGGAAAGCCGGCCTGGAGGACCGAGGCGATGTACTCGAGCGCCTTCACGTCCTCCTCGCCCAGGTCGTCGAGGTCCTGCCGGGGAAAGCCGACGCTGGCCCAGATGCGCTCGATCAGCGCCGCCTCGACCCCGGTCTCCTCGGCCACCTGCTCGAGGGAGCGGCCCGTGCCGGAGGGAAAGAGCTCCTCGAGGTAGCCGAAGGCGAGGCGCCCGTCCGCGCCGGCCGCGCGAAGCTCCTCGAGCGAATGCCCTCGCTCGCGCAGGCGAGCGACGATGCGGGCGTGCGCCACGGCGGGCGCCGACCAGCCGGCTGAGCCGTTGTCCTCGGGGATGACCCCGGAGCGGGCCCAGCGCCGGAGGGTGTCGGCGCTCACCCCGATCTCCGCGGCGGCGTCCTTCAGGCTGAGTTTGGCGCGTTTCGCCCGTCCGCCGTCGGCGGGGGGGCGCTCCGCGCCCTGATCCGGACCTCCCATCTCTGCTCAAGCTAGCGCGGGGCGGAGCGGAGGGCGGCCCCGGGGGAGCGCGGTTAGAGTGGCGAGGCCTTTCGAGAGGGGGAGAGCATCAACTACTTCGTAACAGGGGCCACGGGCTTCGTCGGGCGCCACCTGGTCGAGCAGCTTCTGCACCGCGAAGGCACCGTCTACGCGCTCGTGCGCGAGGGCTCGCGCGGGCGCCTCGACGCGCTCGGTGAGCGGCTCGGGGCCGGCGATCGCCTCGTCCCCGTGCCGGGGGACCTCTCGAAGCCGGCGCTCGGCATCGAAGGCCTCGACGCGCGCATCGACCACGTGTTCCACCTGGCCGCGGTCTACGACATGGAGGCCGACGAGGAGACCTCGCGCCGGGCCAACGTGGACGGCACCCGCCACGTGGTCGAGTGGGCGAACGCCCAGGGCGTCGGGCTCTTTCACCACACGAGCTCGATCGCGGTGGCCGGACGCTACGAGGGCCTCTTCCGCGAGGACATGTTCGACGAGGGCCAGGAGCTCGACCACCCCTACTTCGCCACCAAGTGGGAGTCCGAGCGCATCGTGCGCGAGGAGCTGACCCGGCCCTTCCGCGTCTACCGCCCGGGCATCGTGATCGGGCACTCCGAGACGGGCGCGATCGACAAGGCCGACGGGCCGTACTACTACTTCAAGCTCCTCCAGAAGCTGCGAGACGCGCTGCCGCAGTGGTTCCCGCTCGCGGGACCCGAGGGCGGCAAGGCCAACCTGGTGCCGGTGGACTTCGTGGCCCGCGCCATGGATCACATCGCCCATCGGGAGGCCGATGAGCTGCCCGGCGAGACCTTCCACCTCGTGGACCCGAAGCCCCTCTCCACCGGCGAGGCGCTGAACGAGTTCGCCAAGGCCGCCCACGCGCCCCAGTTCGCCATGCGGGTGGACGCCCACCTGACCGACATCGTGCCCAAGCAGGTGATGGCGGGCCTCATGGCCGTGCCAACCGTGAAGGCCATCCGCCGCCAGATCCTCAGCGATCTCGACATCCCCGCCGCGGCGCTCGAGTACCGCGACTTCAAGTGCGACTTCGACGCCCGCGATGCCCAGCGTGCCCTGCGCGGCAGCGGCGTGGCCGTGCCCCCGCTCTCGAGCTACGCCGACCGCGTCTGGGACCACTGGGAGCGCAACCTCGACCCCGACCTCTTCCGCGAGCGCTCGCTCGCGAGCTCGGTCGAGGGCAAGCGCATCGTGGTGACGGGCGCCTCGAGCGGGATCGGGCGCGACCTGGCCCTGAAGATCGGCGAGGCGGGGGGCACGGTGCTGCTCGTCTCCCGCACGCGGGAGACGCTCGAGAAGGTGGCCGGTGAGGTGAAAGAGCTCGGCGGCACCGCGCACGTGCACCCGGCCGACCTCTCGGACCTCGACGACATCGACCGCCTGGCTCAGGAGATCCTCGACGAGCACGGCGGGGTCGACGTCCTCGTCAACAACGCCGGCCGCTCCATCCGGCGCTCGGTGGCCTCCTCCTACGACCGCTTCCACGACTACGAGCGCACCATGAAGCTCAACTACTTCGGCGCGCTCAAGCTCATCCTCGCCTTCCTACCCGGGATGCGGGAGCGCCGCAGCGGCCACCTGATCAACGTCTCGAGCATCGGCGTGCAGACCAACACGCCCCGCTTCTCGGCCTACGTGGCCTCGAAGTCGGCGCTCGACGCCTTCTCTCGCTCGATCGCTCCCGAGGTGATCGGCGACGGCGTGAACGTGACCACGGTGTACATGCCGCTCGTGCGCACCCCGATGATCGCCCCGACGGGGATCTACGACGCCTTCCCGACGCTGACGCCCGAGGAGGCGGCGGAGATGATCACCGACGCCATGATGGACAAGCCGAAGCGCAAGGCCTCGCGCCTTGGCACCTTCGGCGAGGTGGCCTACGCGATCTCCCCCAAGACCGTGGACCTCATCCTCAACGCCGCCTACAAGATCTTTCCCGACTCCTCGGCGGCGAAGGGGGAGAAGGGCTCCGACGACAGCGGCAAGGACGGCGAGATGTCCACCGAGGCGGTGGCCATGGCCTACCTGCTGCGCGGCGTGCACTTCTAGCCGCACGCCCGGATGAGGCGCGATACCTGCGCTGGGCCGCCACCCGCGGCCTCGCGGGTAGTACCACTACCCCCTTCGCCCGCGTGCGCCGGCCAGCTTGGTCTCGCGCCTCCCCGCGCGCGCGTCTCCCAGGCTGGGGCGCCGGCTACTCCACGAGGTGGGGGTACTCGTCCTCGATCAGCTCGCGGTAGCGGCCGAAGATGGGCTTGACGATGGGCAACAGCTCCAGGGCCTTCTTCACGTCCCCGGTGGCCTTGATGCGCCGGCGGGCGATGCCCATGGCGATGTTCTCCTTGCCCTGGAAGTATCGGTTGGCCACCTCCGAGCTCATCTCCATGCCCACCTCCGACTTCCAGTCCACGTCGTCGGACCACTCCCAGCGCAGGTTCTGGCCGTTCGACGAGCCGCCCTCCGCGTAGGTCACGTTGACGACCATGTCGAGGTCCGGGAACTCGAAGCGCTGAGGCGTGCGGGCGTCACGCAGACGCGGTCCCACATCCGGGTCGGTGCTCATCAGGCCGAACGCGAGGTCCATGACCTCGCGGAACTCCTTCGGTGACGTAAACCTCACGACTAGTGGGTCTTCTCGAAACGTTCGCCCGGAAACGGCGAGCTCCAGACGCCGCCAGGCAAGGACGCAGGAGTCCGGCATAGCAGCGCTATGGCGGATCTCCGAGGACGCAGCATGGCGGTGTTCTGGAGCCGCCGTAACGGGTGCAACGTTGAGAGAAGGCCCACTAGCGCTCCGCGTCGTCGGCCGTCCCGGCCCTGACCGGCGGCGATCGACCGACCAGAGGGGCCGGTAGCATCCCGCGGCCCGCGACTTGAGGAGGACCGAAAGACCCCATGTCCCAAACGGACCTGACGAAGGTGAGCGAGATCAGCGTGGCGCCCGGCACGCTGCCCGAGAGAATGGCCGCCTGGGTCATCCGCGAGGAGCGGTTAGGCGAGCCCACCGACGCCTTCCAGCTCGAGGAGATCGAGACGCCCGAGCCCGGCGCCTTCGAGGTCGTGATCCGCGTCATGGCCGCGGGCGTGAACTTCAACAACGTGTGGGCCGCCCTCGGCGAGCCGGTGTCGGTCTTCCGCTACCACCCGGACGAGGACCACCACATCGGAGGCTCCGACGCTTCGGGCATCGTGTGGAAGACGGGCGAGGGCGTGACCAGGTGGAAGCCGGGCGACGAGGTCGTCGTGCACTGCAACCAGGCCTCCTACGAGGATCCCGAGGTGCACGGCCTCGACCCCCTCGCCGCCCCGTCGCAGAAGATCTGGGGCTACGAGACCACCTGGGGGTCGTTCGCCCAGTTCGCCAAGGTCCAGGCGCAGCAGCTTCTGCCCAAGCCGCCGAACCTCTCGTGGGACGAGGCGGCCAGCTACGGGCTCACGTACTTCACGGCCTACCGCATGCTGCTCGACCAGTGCCGGCTCCAAGCCGGGCACCGCGTGCTCATCTGGGGAGCCGCCGGCGGGCTCGGCGTGTTCGCCACGCAGCTCTGCAAGCTCACCGGCGCCCAGGCCCTCGGCGTGGTGTCCTCCGAGCAGAAGGGCGAGCTCGTCGAACGCCTCGGGGCCGTGGGCTACCTCAACCGCCGCGAGTACGACGGCATGAGCCGGGTCGGCGGGGAGTCGCCGGACGAGGAGAAGGCGCGCTTCAAGGAGTCCCGCCGCTTCTCGAAGGCGGTGGCCGAGCGCCTCGGAGGCCAGCCGGACATCGTGTTCGAGCACTGTGGACGCTCCACCTTCCCCACGTCGGTGCTCGCCGTGAAGCCCTTCGGCAAGGTAGTGATCTGCGGGGCCACCACGGGGTACAACCTCGACTTCGACGTGCGCTACCTGTGGATGCGACAGAAGCAGATCATCGGCTCGCACTTCGCGAACGCCTGGGAGGCCAACAAGGCCAACGAGCTCATCGAGCAGGGGCTCATCCGCCCCGTGCTGTGGAAGACC
>JBPCRE010000243.1:0-15419 GCA_050997195.1 Thermoleophilaceae bacterium | reverse complement strand
GGCCCACTAGGCGGCGGGGGTCCGGTCGCTCCCGTCGCGGCCCTGAAGGCGGTCGCGACCGCGCTGGACGGCCTGCGTGAACTTCTGGAGGTTCACCTCGAGCGTGTTCAGGATGTCGTCGGCGTAGTCCTCGGCCCCGAGCCGGATCTCACGCTCGCGGGCGCGGGCCTCCTCGACGATCTCCTCGGCCTGGCGCTCGGCCTGCTTGACCACCATCTCCTCGGAGATGAGCCGTGCCTGCTCGTCGCGGGACTCCCTGACGATCCGCTCGGCCTCGCGCTTGGCCTCGGCCAGCATCTCCTGGCGCTCCTTGACGATCCAGCGGGCCTGCTTGATCTCCTCGGGGATCGTGGCCCGCATCTGGTCGAGGACGTCGTAGATCTCCTCCTTGTCCACGCGCACCTGATCGGTGAGTGGCACCGGCTTGGCGTTGTGGACCTGATCGTCCAGCTTGTCGATGAGGACGAGGACATCCATCGGTCAACCTCAGTTCTTCAGCGCTTGAGAGCTTCCTGCAACCGGGCGGCAACCGCCGGCGGAACCAGCTCGCTCAGATCTCCCCCGAAGGTGGCCAGCTCCTTGACCCCCCTCGAGCTCAGGAACGAGAACTTCGGGGAGGACATCATGTAGATGCTTTCGATGTCCGGGGCCATTGTACGGTTGAGCTGATTCATCTCGAACTCGTACTCGAAGTCGGAGATGGCGCGCAGTCCCTTCACGATGGCCTTGGCACCGTTCTCGCGGGCGAAGTCCACGATCAGCTTATCGAAGGTTTTGACCTGCACGTTCCCGAGTTCCTCCACCTCGGCCTCGATGAACGCCACCCGCTCGTCGGCCTCGAAGAGGGTCCTGTCCTTGCGCACGGACTGGTTGACCACCGCGACCACCACGTGCTCGAACACCTCGGAGGCGCGCGTGATGATGTCGAGGTGCCCGAGGGTGATCGGGTCGTAGGAACCAGGGCACACCGCGGTGCCCGCCTTGTCAGGGGCCACGGTGCACCGCGATCCGCGTGTCGCCGTAGACGCGCTCGGTCTCGAGCGTCAGGGGCAGCTCGAGCGGGGCGCGCTTGTCGGACTCGGTGACTATGCGGGCGTGAGAGGAGAGCACGGGCGGAAGGAGCTCGGCGAGCGAGCTGGCCGAGCCGGGCGCGGAACTATACGGCGGGTCGAGGAACGCGAGGTCGAAGGGCTCCGCCGCGCCCGCACGCGGCGACGCGGCGCTGGAACGCAGCTCCGCGGCGCTGGCGCGCAAGAAGGCGAGCGCGTCGCCGCGCACCACCGTGGCCTCGATGCCGAGGGCGGCGAGGTTGGCGGAGATGGCTGCGGCGGCGCGCGCGCTGCGCTCGACGAACACCCCGTCCCGGGCACCGCGGGAGAGGGCCTCGATGCCGAGGGCCCCCGAGCCGGCGAAGAGGTCGAGCACGCGCAGCCCGTCGAGGGGACCGAGGATGGAGAAGAGCGCCTCGCGCACCCGGTCGGCGGTGGGGCGCGTGGCGCGCCCGGGCGGGGCGGTGAGGCGGCGGCCCCCGAAGCGCCCCGCCACCACGCGCATCAGGCGGGGATGGGCTCGAGCTCGGAGCCGAATCGCGCCACCACCGCGTCGCGGAGCAGGGCGTGCTCGGGGTCCGCGAGCTCAGGGTCGTCGGCGAGGAGTCCCTCCGCTCGGCGACGGGCCAGCTCGAGGAGCTCCACATCGTCGGGGAGCCGAGCGACCCGGAACTCGGGCAAGCCGCTCTGGCGGGTGCCGAGTACCTCCCCGGCCCCGCGCAGGGCGAGGTCGATCTCCGCCAGGCGAAAGCCGTCGGAGTGCTCGGCGATGGCGATCAGCCGCCGCAGCCGCGGGTCGCCGAAGAGAACGCAGAGCGAGTCGTGCCCCCCGCGCCCCACGCGCCCTCGCAACTGGTGAAGCTGGGCGAGTCCGTAGCGCTCGGCTGCCTCGATCAGCATCACCGAGGCGTTCGGCACGTCGATTCCCACCTCGATCACACTGGTGGCCACGAGCACCTGCGCCTCGCCTCCGGCGAAGGCGCGCATGGCCGCGGCCTTGTGGCGAGAGCTCATCTGCCCGTGGATCAGCTCGACGCGAAGGCCGGCGAACTCGGTGGCCGCCAGGCGATCGCGCTCGGTTCCCGCCGCCTTGGCCTGAAGGGTCTCCGACTCCTCGACGAGGGGGCACACCACGAAGCACTGGCGCCCCCGGGCGATCTCCTCGCGGACGCGCTCGTAGGCCCGCGCTCGGGCCCGGGCTCCGTCCACCACGAAGGTCTCGACCGGCCGCCGACCCGCCGGGAGCTCGCGGAGCACGGTGGCGTCGAGGTCGCCGTAGGCGGTGAGGGCGAGCGTCCGGGGAATGGGCGTGGCGCTCATGTGCAGAGCGTGCGGCACGCGCCCCTCGGGCGCCTTGGCGTCGAGCGCCGCGCGCTGGCGAACGCCGAAGCGGTGCTGCTCGTCCACCACCACGAGCGCGAGCTCGCGGAAGGCCACCGACGGCTCGAGCAGCGCGTGCGTGCCCACGAGCAGGGCGAGCTCTCCGGAGCCGAGGCGGGCGAGGATCTCCCGGCGCCGGGCCGCGGGCGTCGATCCCGTGAGCAGCGCCACCGGTCGGTCGCCCCCGAGGAGGCGATCGAGGGTGCCCAGATGCTGCTCGGCGAGAGTCTCGGTGGGGGCCAAGAGCGCGGCCTGGGCCCCGTTCTCGACGGCGCGGAGCATGGCGTGGAGGGCCACCACGGTCTTGCCGGATCCCACCTCACCCATGAGCAGGCGCTGCATGGGGCGCTCGCCGGCCACGTCGGCGTCGACGGCGGCGAAGGCTCGGCGCTGATCGCGGGTGGGCACGAATGGAAGCGAGGCCACCCACGGATCAACGTCGTGTCCGAGCGCCATGAGCGGCGCCGCCCGGCGCCCCTCCCGCGACGCGCGCCCCCGGCCGGCGAGCCCCAGCTCGAGGAGGAAGAGCTCCTCGAAGGCCAGGCGGCGGCGTGCGCCCTCTCGCTCGCCCTCCTCCTCGGGGAAGTGCATGGCCTCGAGCGCCGCCGGTCGGTCGCCCATCGACTGCTCCACGCGCAGGCGGGTCGGAAGCGGCTCGACCGCGTGGCGCGCCATCGCGCGGGCGGTGGCGGCCAACTCGCGCACGCGGTCGGGTCGAAGCCCCTCCGAGCCGGGGTAGACGGGCACGAGGCCGAGGGCGCCGAGGCCCGCCCCGGACTCGCCCAGGAGCTCGTGCTCGGTGACCCAGAACTCCGTGCGCCGCTTGAGCTTGCCGTGGAGGACCACCGTCGTGCCGGGCGTGAGCTGGCGCGCCAGCCACGGCTGGTTGAACCACACCGCGAGCAGCGGCCCGCTCTCGTCGGCCACCCGCGCCTCCACGCGCTTGCCTCGCCGGTAGCGCATGGCTCGCACGGTGACATCGCGCACGGCGACCTCGACGGTGGCCTCCTCCCCGACTCCGAGGGCGGCGACGGGCTTACGCTCCCGGCGGTCCCGGTGGGTGTGCGGGAAGTGCTCGAGCAGGTCGCCCACCGTGTCGAGGCCGAGGGCCTCCGCCGCCGAGGCCGCCGGCTCGGGAAGACCGAGCGGGGTGGTGAGAAGGCTCGGGCGCGGCAGCGAGCGAACGCCGGCGCCGAGGGCCTCGGCGCCGGTCAGCGCGGTGGAGGAGGCGAAGCGGGTGGGGATGGAGCGGTGATAGAGCGCGCGCCGGACGACACCGGGGCGGGACGGGCCGCGCTCAGCCGGCTTTGACGACCTTGCCGGCCTTCAGGCAGCGCGTGCACACGTACTCGCGCCGCGGCGCCCCGGCCACCCGGATCCGCACCTTCTGGAGGTTGGGATCGAAGCGGCGCCGCGTGGCGACCATCGAATGCGACCGAGAGTTCCCGAACGACGGGCCCTTGGAGCAGGAGAAACAGACCTTGGCCATGGCGGCGTTAGACGCTAGCAGTGGCCCCCTCGAGGACCTCCCGAGCTCCGGCGAGCGCCCGATCGATGCCCTCGCGGTCCACGTCGAGATGGGTCACGGCCCGAACCCGCCGCGGACCGAAGGCGCCCATGAGCACCCCGGAGCCGTGCTCGAGGTCGCGGCAGAAGGCGGCGGCGTCGCCGGTCACCTCGAAGATGACGATGTTGGTCTCCACGCGCTCGGGGCGGATCCGCACGCCGGGGAGCTCGGCGAGGCCCTCGGCGAGCGCCCGCGCGTTCTCGTGGTCCTCGGCCAGGCGCTCGACGTGGTGGTCGAGCGCGTGCAGGCCCCCGGCCGCCACGATCCCCGCCTGGCGCATGGCCCCACCCCACATCTGCTTGTAGCGCCAGGCCTCGTCGATGAGCTCCCGAGAGGCCACGAGCACGGCGCCCACAGGCGCGCCGAGGCCCTTCGAGAAGTCGAGCCACGCGGTGTCGAAGCCGCCCGCGTAGTCGGCGGCGCTCACGCCCGAGGCCACGACGGCGTTCAGCAGGCGCGCGCCGTCGAGGTGGGTGCGCAGATCGTGGTTCTCGGCCACCTCGAGGACGTCGCGGATCCGGTCGAGCGGCCACACCCGACCCCCGCCCATGTTGGTGGTCTGCTCGACGGAGAGAAGCCGGGAGCGGGGCGCGTAGCGATCGCCCGGCTTCTGGACCGCCTCCCGCACCTGCTCGGCCGTGAAGATTCCGCCGTCGCCCTCGAGCTTGTGCAGCGTGGCCCCGGAGATGGCGCCCGGGCCACCGGCCTCGGCCACCACCGGATGCGAGGTCCCCTCGAGGATGACCTCGTCGCCGCCGGGCCGCACGTGCAGTCGAAACGCGATGGCGTTGCACATCGTGCCCGAGGGAAGGAAGAGTCCCGCCTCGTGCCCGAGCAGCTCGGCGACCCGGTCCTGCAGCGCGCCCACCGTCGGGTCCGCGAAGCGCTGCTCGTCGCCCACCTCGGCCTCGGCCATGGCCCGACGCATGGCGGGGGTCGGGCGAGTCTGGGTGTCGGAGTAGAGGTTGACGGTCTCCACGACCGCGAATCTACTCGGCGCCTTCGCCGCTCCCGCGGTGACCGGTCCCCGGGTCGGGACCACCGGTCGGCGACCCGAGCGCCCGTCTGAGCGCCACCAGCGCCAGCACCGCGCGCGCCGCGTCCTCGCCCTGGTGACGCGTACCGCCCCCGCTCCGGGCCAGGGCCTGCTCCATGGTCTCCACGGTCAGGACCCCGAAGCCGCACGGCACGCCGGTGTCGAGGGACACTCGGGCGATGCCGTGGGCGGTCTCGGCGCACACGTGGTCGTAGTGGGAGGTCTCGCCGCGGATCACGGCGCCGAGGCAGGCCACGCCATGGAAGCGTCCCGACTCGGCTAGGTACTCCGCGGCCAGCGGCAGCTCGAAGGCGCCCGGCACGTCGTGGACCTCGGCCTCCCGCCCGGTCTCCGAAGAGAACACCCGCTGCGCTCCCTCGATCAGCCGCTCGGCCAGGTCTCCGTAGAAGCGCCCGACGGCTATGGCGAACGCGGGCTCAGCCACCCGAGGCCGGCGACCGGCCGGGCTTCGGCTCGACCGGCGCGGGGCGCTCCCGCTCCCGGTCGCCCACCTGCTCTTCGTGGATCATCTCCTCGTCGAGGGCGAGTCCTTGGTGGTGGAGGGTGTGGCCCATGCGCTCGCGCTTGGCGCGCAGGTAGCCGAGGTTGTGCGCGGTGGCCTCGTGCTCGATGGGGATCTGGGCGCTCACCCGCAGGCCATAGCCCTCGAGGCCCACGATCTTCTTCGGGTTGTTGGTCAGGATGCGGATCGACGTCAGTCCGAGGTCGACCAGGATCTGGGCGCCGATGCCGTAGTCGCGCAGGTCGGCGGGAAGCCCGAGCTCGAGGTTGGCGTCGACGGTGTCGAGCCCCTCCTCCTGCAGCTTGTAGGCGCGGAGCTTGTTGAGCAGGCCGATGCCCCGACCCTCCTGGGCCAGGTACAGAAGGACGCCCTCCCCCTCCTGCTCGATCTGGGCGAGCGCCGTCTCGAGCTGCTGGCCGCAGTCGCAGCGCTGGGAGTGGAACACGTCGCCGGTGAGGCACTCGGAGTGCACGCGCACGAGCACGTCAACCTTTCCCGCCACCTCGCCCTTGACCATGGCCACGTGGTGCTTGCCGTCCACCAGGGAGCGGAAGCCGACGGCCTGGAAGTCGCCGTGGTCGGTGGGAAGGTGGGTCTCCACCACGCGCTCGACCAGCTTGTCGTGGCGGCGGCGGTAGGCGATGAGATCGGCGACAGTGATCATCTTCAGCCCGTGGCGCTCGCAGTAGCGGGCGAGGTCGGGCACTCGGGCCATGGTGCCGTCGTCGTTCATCACCTCGCAGATCACCCCGGAGGGGTTGAGGCCCGCGAGGCGAGCGAGGTCCACCGCGGCCTCGGTCTGGCCGGTGCGCTCGAGCACGCCCCCGGCCTTGGCCTTCAGAGGGAAGACGTGCCCGGGCTGGACGAGGTCGCCGGGCGTGGTCGAGGGGTCGATCGCCACCTGGATGGTGCGAGCGCGGTCGTGAGCGGAGATGCCGGTGGTGATGCCCTGGCGGGCCTCGACCGACACCGTGAACGCCGTCTGGAACGGCGACTCGTTCTTCGCTGCCATGAGGTCGAGGCCGAGCTCGTCGCAGCGCTCGGGGGTGAGGGCGAGGCAGATGAGGCCGCGCCCCTCCCGGGCCATGAAGTTCACCGCTTCGGGCGTGGCGAACTGGGCGGCCATGGTCAGGTCGCCCTCGTTCTCGCGGTCCTCGGCATCGCAGACCACGACCATCCGTCCGGCGCGGAAGTCCTCGAGCGCCTCCTCGACGGAGGAGAAGGGCGGGCTCGGCGCGCCGCTCACGAGCGGGCCGCGGCCACCAGCGCGGGCGTCGCCAGCTTCTCGACGTACTTGGCCAGCACGTCGACCTCGAGGTTCACCGTGCGCCCCGGCAGGGCCTCGCCGAGGGTGGTGCGCCCGAGCGTCTCGGGGACGAGCGACACCGAGAAGCCCTGCTCGTCGACGCCGAAGACGGTGAGCGAGACGCCGTCCACGGCGATCGAGCCCTTCTCGACCACGTAGCGGAGGATCTCGGGGAACGCGGCCAGCCGCACCACGCGGGCGAAGCCCTCCTCGAGCACCGACTCGACCTCCCCGAGCCCGTCCACGTGGCCTGAGACCATGTGCCCGCCGAGGCGGTCGGAGGCGCGCAGCGCCAGCTCGAGGTTCACGCGGGCACCGGCCTCGAGAGGCCCGAGCGAGGAACGGCGCAGCGTCTCGACCATCACGTCGGCGCGGAAGCCCCCGGGCCCGGGGTCGAGCGCGGTCAGGCACACCCCGTTGACGGCCACCGAGTCCCCCGCGGCCACCTCGGCGCCGAGCGCGGTGTCCACGCGCAGGCGAGCGCCGCCGTCGGTGCGATCGACCGAGCCGACCACGCCGGTGTCTCCGACCAGGCCGGTGAACATGGCTAGTGGGTCCCGGGGGGAGCGGACATCCTCACCACTCCCGCAGACGCGCGGAGATGAGCACGTCCTCCTCGATCCGCTCGACCAGGGTGGACACCGCGCGGGGCGCCTCGCCGATGGCCTCCACGCCCTGGCCCTCGATGGGCGCCCGCGCCTGGCGTCCGCCGGCCAGCATCGGGGCGATGAAGGTGCGCACCTCGTCGATCTCCCCGGCGTCGAAGAAGGCCCCGGCCAGATGGGGCCCGCCCTCGAGGAGGATCGACTGCACCTCCCGGGTGCCGAGCTCGAGGAGCGCGGCGGCCACCCGCGCGCCCTCGTTCTCGCCGGTCACGGTGATCACCTCGACGCCGGCCGCCACCAGCGCCTCGGTGGCGCGTCGCGACGCGGCGCGCGAGCAGATGACCGTGACCTGGCACTCCGCCGCGGTGCGCACGAGCTGGCTCGTTACCGGCAGGCGGGCCTCGGAGTCGAAGATCACTCGCCGGCCGCGGCTCTCGCCGCCCTCGTGCATCCAGGAGGTCAGGCGCGGATCGTCGCTGAGCGCAGTGCCGATCCCCGCGGCCACGGCGTCCACCTCGGAGCGCCAGCGGTGGGAGCGGGCGCGGCTGGCCTCGCTCGAGATCCACTTGGAGTCGCCCGTGCTCGTGGCCACCTTCCCGTCGAGGGTCATGGCCTGCTTGAGGATCACCAGCGGGCGGCCCGTCTTGGCGTGCTTGCGGAAGGGCTGGTTGAGCAGGCGGGCGGCGATGGCCGCGCCGTCCCCGGCGAAGTCCACCGCTATGCCCTCGTCCCGGAGCACGCCGGGGCCGCGGCCCGAGGCCCTGGTGGACGGATCGTCGGAGGCCACCACCACGCGCCGGATGCCGGCCCGCACGATCGCATCGGTGCAGGGCGGGGTGCGCCCGTCGTGCGCGCACGGCTCCAATGAGACGTACAGGGTGGCGCCCGCGGGGTCCTTCTCGCAGGAGGCGAGAGCCATGAGCTCTGCGTGGGGCTCGCCGGCCGCGGCGTGGAAGCCCTCGCCGATGGGCTCTCCGCCCTTGACGATCACCGCGCCCACGAGGGGGTTGGGACTCGTGCGTCCGTGGGCCTCGGCGGCCAGCTCGATGGCCCGGCGAAGGTGGCGCTCGTCGCGCTCGGAGGCGGTCACGGAAGACGTGGAGGAAGACGCCCGGATCCCTTGCCTGGACACGTTCGTCGACTCTACCAACGGCCCTTCGCTCTTCCGCTCCCGCCCTCGTGGACCGGGGCGGCCCGTCACTATGGTCTCCGCGCCATGCGGCCCCCTCGCATCGGATCCCTCCCCGTCCTCGTGGCGCTCGGCCTCCTTGTAGCGGCCGGCCTGGCGCTCAGGCTGGCCAACAACGACTACGGGCTGCCCTACGTCTACAGCGCCGACGAGGGCTCGCACTTCACCAACCGAGCCGTCGCGATGTTCGGTGGCGACCCGAATCCCGGCTACTTCCAGAACCCCTCGGCCTTCACCTACGTCGTGCACGGGGTCTTGAGGCTGCGCGACGCCTTCTGGCCGCTCGGCCCCTACCCGGTGCCGAAGCAGTTCTCGGTGGACCCCCTCTCCGTGTGGGTCACGGGCCGCTCGACGGCGGCGGTGCTCTGCATGCTCGGCGTGCTCGCGGTGTTCGCCGTGGGACGACGCCTCTTCGGAGTGCGGGAGGGTCTGGCCGCCGCGGCGGTGCTCACCTTCGCCTTCCTCCCGGTGGCCTACTCCCGGGTGGCGGTGACCGACGTGGGCACCTTCGTGGGGGTGGCCGCCTCGGTCGGCTTCTCGGTACTGGCGCTCGAGGGAGGGCGCCGTAGGGACTTCGTGCTCGCCGGGGCGGCGGCGGGCCTGGCCGTGGGCTTTAAGTACACCGCCGGGCTCGTGCTGCTCTCTCTCCTGATCGCGGGGGCGGTGCGCGCCCGCACCGCGTCGGCGCGGGAGGCGGCCATCGGGCTCGGGCTCGGGCTCGCGTGCGCGCTGGCCGTCCTGCTCGTCACCACCCCCTATCTCCTTCTCGACTTCGGCACCGCCCGCCGCCAGATCCTCGGCCAGGCCCAGACCGCCGGGGAATTCTCGAAAATCGGTCAGGCGGGGGACTCGGGCCTTCTCTACTACGCGAGCTCGCTGTCCTGGGGACTCGGATGGCTGGCCGCCGCGGCGGCGCTGGTCGGCGCCGTGCTCGTGGCCCGGCGGAGTCCGTGGCGGGCGCTCGCCCTGGTCGTGTTCCCCCTGGCCCTCTTCGTCTATCTCTCCGCGCAGTCGCGCTTCTTCGGCCGATGGCTGCTTCCCGTCTACCCGGTGCTCGCGCTCCTGGCCGGGGTGGGGATCGCCCGTGCGGCCGAGGCGCTCGCCACGCGGCGAGCGGCCCTCGCCGGAGCCGGCGGAGCGCTCGCCTTCGCCGCGGTGCTGCTCGTGGTCCTCGCTCAGCCTCTCGCCGCCGGCCTGCGCACCGCGAGCGTGCTCGGCCACCGTGACACCCGCGAGGTGGCACGCGACTTCCTCACCGATCGGCTTCCCCCCAGCGCACGCGTGGTGATCGAGCCCGCCGTACCGAGCCGCTACTACCGGCTGGTGAGGCGCAACCGCTCGCTGCCCCCCTCGCGCAAGCAGTTCGTGCGCGGCTTCATCCGCGACAATCGCGAGTCACGGCTCGACTACGCGGCCACCCTTCGCCCGCAGACGGTGGACCTCTACCGGCGCACCGGCTTCTGCACGGTCATGACCATGAGCCTCCTGCGCGGACGCGCCGAGCGTGACCGGGTGCCCGAGGCTCTCGCCTACTACCGCCGCCTCGAACGCGAGTCCGAGCTGATGCTCTCGCTCGACCCCTACCGGCCGGAGGCCGAGCCGGTGCCCTTCCACTTCGACCGCTCCTACAACTACTACCCGTCCGCCTTCAACCGGCCCGGGCCCGAGGTGCGCATCTACCGGCTCTCGCGCTGCCGCCAGCGGTTCGGGCCGATCCGCCGGGGAGCGGGGACGCCGGCGGAGGCCGCGCGGGCGGCGGCGGCCACGTGAGCGTGGCCACCCGGGCCGATCCGCAGGAGCGCAGCCGAGCCCTCGCCCGCCCTCCCTCGAGTCGCCTCCGGCCGGGAGCGGTGAGCCTCCTGCTCGCCGCCCTGCTCCTCGCCGCCCTGGCGCTTCGCCTGTGGTCGATCGACCACGGGCTGCCCTACGTCTACAACCCCGACGAGGAGCTTCACTTCGTGCCGCGGGCGGTGGCCATGTTCGGGGGCTCCTTCAACCCGGGCTACTTCGAGAACCCGCCGTCGCTCACCTATCTGCTCCACGCGGTCTTCCGCGTGCGCTTCCTCGCCGGCTTTCCCTTCGGCGGCACGGGCTTCGGGCGGGCCTTCCTCGACGACCCCACGGCGGCCTACCTCACCGCGCGCGTGACGGTGGCGCTCATCGGCACCGCGGTGGTGGGGCTTACGTTCTGGGCCGGACGGCGGTTCGCCGACGCCCGTGCCGGGCTCGTGGCCGCGGCGCTCATGGCCTTTGCCTTCCTGCCGGTCTTCTACTCGAAGCAGGCGCTGAACGACGTGGTCACGCTGGCGCCCGTGGCCCTGGCGCTCGTGGGCTCGCTGCTCGCGCTGGAGCGTGGCCGAGCCGTGCACTGGCTCCTGGCCGGGGCGGCGGTGGGCGCCGCCACCGCCACCAAGTACACGGCGGGGGCCATGCTCGCCGTGGTGGGCCTCGCGGCGCTCGGGCGCTGGCGCCGGGGCGGTGGCCTCCGCGGCCCCGCGTTCGGCCTCGTGCTCGCGGGGGTCGCGTTCGTGGCCGTGTTCTTCGCCCTGAACCCCTTCGTCCTGGCCGATCCACGCGAGTTCGCCTCCCAGGTGCGCGGCCAGAGCGCCACCGCCGGCGGGCTCGTGAAGCTCGGCCAGGACGACGTGCCCGGGTGGCTCTACTACCTGTGGACCCTCGGATGGGGGTTCGGCGTCCTCCCCGCCCTGGCCGCGCTCGGAGGGGCGGTGATCGTCCTGCGCCGCGACGCCTGGCGGGGGCTCCTGCTCGTGGCCTTCCCGGTGCTGCTCTTCCTCTTCCTCGGGGGCCAGGCGCGCTTCTTCGGCCGCTGGCTGATGCCCGTCTACCCGGCGCTCGCCATCCTCGCCGGGGTGGCCGTGGCCTGGGCGGCCGACCGGGTGCCGGTGGCGAGCGCCCGTCGCCGAGCGGTGTTGGCCGGCGCGCTGGCCGCCGTGCTCGTGGCCCAGGGGCTCGTGTCCAGCGTGCGTGTGTCCTCCACGCTCGGCCGTGCCGACACGCGCACGCTCGCCCACGACTGGATCGTGGCCCACGTGCCCTCGGGCTCGCGGATCGTCGTCGAGCCCTTCGTGCCCCAGGGCTATCTGACCACCGGCGGCCGCCGAGCGCCCGAGCGCTACGAGCGCTTCCCGGTCAAGCGGCCCTACCAGGGCTACACCCGCCGCCTCTCCCCCGCGCTGATCGAGCGCTACCGCGGCGAGGGCTACTGCTGGGTGGTCACCGCGAGCCACCAGCGCGGTCGCGGTCTGAAGGCGAGGCTGCCGAACGCCGTGGCCTACTACACCGCGCTCGACCGCGGCTCGACCCGCGTCGCGGCCTTCTCCCCCTTCGGCGCGAGCGCCGAGCCCGTGCCGTTCTCCTTCGACCTCTCCTTCAACTACCAACCGCGCGCCTACGCCCGGCCCGGCCCGGTGGTCGAGGTGCATCGACTCCGGGCGTGCCGGCCGACCTAGATGCCTGGCTCAGCGGCCGCGTCGCTCGCGGCCTGGCTCGAGCGGCGCGGCGGAGCCCTCGCCGCGGCCCTCGCCCTCCTGGTGCTCGCGGCCGGAGTGGCCTACTCGGTGGTGCTCGGGCCGGCCCCGCGCTTTCCGGACGAGGTCGAGTACCTGCGCCTGGCCGAGAGCCTCGCCTCGGGCGCGGGCCTCAGTCTCGACGGCGTGCGGCCCACGGCCTTCCGTCCCCCGGGCTACCCGGCGGCGCTGGCGCCGGTGATCGCCCTCGGCGGAGGCCCGGTGGCGGCCCGCGCGCTCAACTTCGCCCTGCTCGCGGGCGCCATGGGCCTCGCCTGGCTCGTGCTGCACCGCCGCGGCCATCCGGTGGCCGCCGGCCTCGCCCCCGTGCTGATGGCCGGCTACCCCGTGCTCTTCTACACGGCGGGCACCATCTACCCCCAGACCCTCGCGCTCCTCGGGGTGATGGCGCTCGTGCTGATGCTCGGCACCGAGGCGCCGGGCGTGGCGCTGGGAGCGCTGGCCGGCCTGCTGGCCGGCGCTACGGCCCTCACCGTGCCGACGCTCGTGTTCCTGGTGCCCGTGGCGGTCGTTTGGCTCGCCGCGCGCGCCGGCGCCGGGCGGCGGCTCGCGGTGGGCGTGCTCTGCCTGCTCGTGGCCGCGGTGACGATCGGGGCGTGGTCGGTGCGCAACGTGCAGGCGGTGGGCGCCCCGGTGTTCGTGTCGACCAACTCCGGCTACAACCTCGTGCTCGGCAACGCCGAGCGCACGAGCCCGAACGCCGGTGTGAACGCCGACGTGCGCCGAGAGATCGCCCCGGCCGCGCGGCTCGACGAGGTGGAGCGCGACGTCTACCTGCGCGACCGGGCGCTCGAGTGGGTGGTCCGGAACCCGGACCGCGCTGCGCGCCTCTACGCGCTGAAGGTCCTCAACCACTTCAACTACCGAAACGAGCTGCGCACCTCGAGCCGCGCCTCCGCCCTGGCCGACGTGGCGGTGGCGCTCACCTACGGCGCGCTCCTGCTGATCGTGCTCGCACGCCTCGCGCTCGCGCTCGCGCGGCGGGCTCCCCTCTCGGCCTTCGAGGGCCTCCTGCTCGCCATCTACGCGCTGAGCGCCCTCGCCACCGCCGTGGCCTTCACGCGCATCCGCTTTCGGGTGCCCTTCGACCCGCTGCTCGCCATGCTGGCCGCGCTGGCGCTCGAGCGCGCCCTGGAGTGGTGGCTCCCCCAGAGACGCCCGAGCGCGGATGCGCGGACCGACGCAACCTGAAGTAGGCTCAGGCAGCCCTCCCCTGCTCGCGCAGCGAGGCCTCGGCCGCGCGGTCCCACGCGCCGGCGATCTTCTCGGCCGCCGCGCGCTCCTCGGCGAGGATGCGCTCCACCACGGCGACGGTCTCGGCGTCGCCGGCCCGCTCCGCCACCCGACGGAGCTGCTCATAACCCGCGATCTCGAGGTGCTCGAACGCGTAGGCGAACGCCGCCAGCTTGCCCGGGGTGTCGGGGTGGGCCGCGAAGAAGCCGCCCCAGTTGAGGCCGCCGAGGCGCATGGCCGCGTCCTTGAGCTTGGACGGCGACTCTCCGTGGGCCTCCAGGCGCTCCCCGATGAGTCGCTGATGCTCGCGCGTCTCCTCGTGGTGCTCGGCGTAGAGGCGCTCGAGCTCAGGGTCGCCGGCGAGCTTCGGGCCCTTGTCGAGCAGTTCGAGGGCCTGGTTCTCGATCGCGTGGGCGTCGGCCAGGTACTTGGCGAGCTGCTCGTCGAGGTCTTCGCGGCCGACCTCTCCCAGCGAGATGTCGGCCGCCCGGTCGAAGGCGCCGGCCAGCCGCTCCCCCATGAGCCGCTCCTGCTCCTTGATGCGCCGGGCGGTCTCCGCGGTCTCGGGATCGCCCAGGCGCTCGGCCACGCGCTCGAGCAGCTCGTAGGAGGCCAGCTCGAGGTGCTCGTAGGAGTAGGCGTGAGACACCAGCTTGCCCGCCGTGTCCGGCTGCAGGCGGGCGAACAGCGCGAAGCCGGGGCCCCCGGCCGCCATGACCGCGTCCTTGATCCGGGACGGGGACTCTCCGTGGGCGGCCAGCCGCTCACCCACCAGGCGCTCGTGCTCCTCGGTCTCGAGCTCGTGCTCGCGGAACATGCCCGCGATCTCCGGATCGTCGGCCAGCCGCGGAGCCAGGCGCATCTGGGGCAGGGCCTGCTTCTCGATCGAGTGCGCGTCGCTCAGGTACTTGGTCAGCTGCTCTTCTTGGGTGGCGCTCGCCATGGTGGTTCCTCCCTGTCGGGTGTGGGGTGAGGTCGTGGGCGTGCCTGACTTGCCCTTGGCCCTACCCGCCGCGGCGCTCGCACTACCCTGGGATCTGGGAGGAGTTGAGCACCCGGAGCAGTCCGATGGTCAGGAGAAGGCGATGACCTTGACCTTCAAGAGGAGCGGGGCTGCCGGGTCGCTGAGCGAGGACGCCTCCGGGCGGGCCGGAGCTTGCTCGAGCAGCCTCTACGCTCGCCAACCGTGCGCGCCGTGCTCTCCGAACCGCCCGTCGCCGCCCGACTCGAGGAAGCCGCCCTTCTCATCGCCGCCGGCGCCGAGGAGCGCGATCGCCTGCCCGCCTTCCCCACCGACGCCCTCGACGTACTCGAGCGCGCCGGGGCGCTGGCCCTCACGGTGCCCGACGCCGCCGGCGAGCGACCCGTGTCCTTCGCCGAGGAGTGGGCCGCGGTGCGTCGCGTGGCCTGCGCCGACGGCTCGGTGGGCCGCATCTACGACGGCCACATGAACGCCGTCGAGCGGCTCGACGCCCACGCGAGGGAGCCGCTGCGGTCCGAGGAGCTGGCGGCGGTGGCCGCGGGCCGGCGCCGCCTCGGGGTGTGGGGCGCCGACCCGGTCCCCGGCGAGGGCGAGCCCGCCCGCCTCGTCGAACGCGGCGACCGAAGGACGATCGAGGGAGTGAAGGTCTTCTGCTCCGGCGCCGGCGGGCTCGACCGGGCGCTCGTGCTGGTGCGCGGAGACCGGCCCGGGCCACCGCTCCTCGCCTACGTGGACCTCACGGAGCGGGTGCGGGTGGACCGCGCCTGGTACCGCGGGGCCGGGATGCGAGCCTCGGAGAGCCACCGCGTGGTGTTCGACGAGGCCGAGGTGCTCGCCGTGCTCGGAGATCCCGGCGAGCTCGCCCGCGAGCCGTGGCTCGGCCGCGACGCGGTGCGCACCGCCGCCACGTGGGCCGGGGTGGCGGACTCAGGCCTGGAGGCCGCCCTCGCCGCGCTCGCGATCCACCTCGAGACCGACGAGCTGAGGGCGCTCGCCGCGGG
>JBPCRE010000241.1:0-11691 GCA_050997195.1 Thermoleophilaceae bacterium | reverse complement strand
GGTCTCGAGCTTCGCCCGCCAGGTGGCGGAGGCGGAGGCGCGCGCGGAGGCCGGCGCGGAGGCCGGGACCGTGCTCACCGGCAACCTCGACGCGCGGCGCGACGTGACCGACGTCCGCGACGTGGCCCGCGCCTACTGGGCCGCCCTCGAGGCGGGGCTCACGGGCCCGGTGAACGTGTGCAGCGAACGCGCGCCCCGCGTGGCCGATCTGCTCGCCGGACTGCTCGAGAACGCCGGCACCCGCGTGGCCCACCGCGCGGATCCGGCCCGCTCGCGGCCGAGCGAGGTGGCCGAGGTGCGAGGCAGCGCACGGCGGCTCACCGAGGCCACCGGCTGGCGCCCGGAGATCCCCCTCGAGCGCACGCTCGCCGACACCCTCGACTGGTGGCGCGAGCGGGTGGCGGCGGCGCCGGAGCGGGTGAGCGCGTGACCGAGCGTCCGCGGGCCCTCATCACGGGCATCACCGGCCAGGACGGCTCCTACCTCGCCGACTTCCTCCTCGAGAAGGGCTACGAGGTGCACGGCATGGTGCGCCGGGCCTCCACGGAGACCTTCCAGCGCCTCGCCCACATCCGCGACGACCTCGTGCTGCACACGGGCGACCTGCTCGACCAGCGCTCCATGGGCGACGTGATGCGCGCGTGCCAACCCGCCGAGATCTACAACCTCGCGGCCATGTCCTTCGTGGCCGCCTCGTGGAACCAGCCCGTGCTCACGGCCGAGTTCACCGGCGTCGGCGTGACCCGCATGCTCGAGGCCATGCGCGAGGTGGTGCCCGAGGCGCGCTTCTACCAGGCCTCCTCCTCGGAGATGTTCGGCCGCGTGAAGGAGGTGCCCCAGACCGAGAGCACGCCGTTCTACCCCCGGAGCCCTTACGGCGTGGCCAAGGCGTACGGCCACCACATCACGGTGAACTATCGCGAGTCCTACGGGCTGCACGCGTGCTCGGGAATCCTCTTCAACCACGAGAGTCCTCGCCGGGGCCTCGAGTTCGTCACCCGCAAGGTCACCCACCATGCCGCGGCGATCAAGCTCGGCCTGGCCGAGGAGCTCGCCCTCGGCAACCTCGACGCGCGGCGCGACTGGGGCTACGCCAGGGACTACGTCGAGGCCATGTGGCTCATGCTCCAGGAGCCCGAGCCCGACGACTACGTCATCGCCACCAACGAGACCCACAGCGTCCGGGACCTCGTGAACCTCGCCTTCGGGCACCTCGACCTCGACCCCGAGCCGTACGTGCGCCTCGATCCGCGCTTCCTGCGCCCCGCCGAGGTGGAGCTCCTGATCGGCGATCCGGCGAAGGCGCGAGAGCGGCTCGGCTGGGAGCCGAGCACGACCTTCGACGAGCTCATCCGGCTCATGGTGGACGCCGATCTCGATCTCCTGCGCAGCGGCACGCCGTTCAAGCAGGCCGGGTAGGTCGGCGTTGACCCGCTCCCTGTGCCGCCGCGCACACGCGCCGATGGGTCCCTCTCGTAGCCTTGAGGGAGTGCGCCGTACCTTCGCCGACCGAAACTTCCCCACCGTCGGGCACTCCTAGAGGGCGAGCCCATGGGTCAGCGCAACGCACACCTCGCCGTCGTTCCCGCCTACAACGAGGCGACCACCGTGAGCGGCGTCGTGCGCTCCGTGTTGCAGAGCAGCCCCGACTTCGACGTGCTCGTGATCGACGACGGCTCGACCGACGGCACGGGGCCGGTGGCCGAGGCGGCCGGTGCGCGGGTGCTGCGCCTGCCCTTCAACCTCGGCATCGGCGGCGCGGTGCAGGCCGGGTTCACGTTCGCCCTCGACCACGGGTACGAGTCCATGGTGCAGGTGGACGGGGACGGGCAGCACGACGCCACGCACATCCAGGTGCTCCGCGAAGCCATGCACGCCGAGCCCGGCCTCGACATGGTCTGCGGCTCGCGGTTCCTCACCAAGGACAGGGAGTACCCCGCGCCGATCTCCCGCCGGACCGGCATCCACATCTTCGCCTTCCTCCTCTCGCGCATCGTCGGCCAGCGGGTGAGCGATCCCACGTCGGGCTTTCGCCTCTACAACCGGCGCGCCATCGCTCTGTTCGCCCGGGACTACCCCCACGACTACCCCGAGGTCGAGGCGGTGCTCATGCTCCACTTCCACCGCCTGCGCATGCGGGAGGTCCCGGTGCGCATGTTCGCCCGCGGCGGCGGCGTATCGTCGATCTCCTCGGGCAAGTCGGTCTACTACATGGTCAAGGTGCTGCTCGCCATCTTCATCGGGCTCGTGCGGGCGCGCCCGGTGGTGGACCCGGGCGACGCGGCGCCGGTCGCGGCCTCCCAGGGGCTCTAGCCAGTGGGCCGTCTCTCAAGATGATCATCGACCGCATCGGGCTCTTCTCGGTGGGCGTCGCCCTGCTTCTGCTCCTCACGGTGCTCGAGCTCGTGCGCCAGCGACGGCTGCTCGAGCGCTACGCCATCCTCTGGCTCTTCTCGGCCGCGGTGCTGCTCGGCTTCGCCGTGTGGAAGGGCCTTCTCGATCGCGTGGCGGCGGTCATCGGGATCGCCTACCCGCCCACCGCCCTGTTCGTGATCGCCGGCGGGTTCGTCTTCATCCTGCTCCTGCACTTCTCCGCGGCGGTATCGCGCCTGGCCGATCAGTCGAAGGTGCTCGCCCAACGCAACGCCCTGCTCGAGGAGCGCACGCGCCGGCTCGAGGCAGCCCTCGCCGCCACCGCCTCGGCGCTCGAGGAGGAGCGTCGAGTCGAGCCCTCCGCCCCGGCGGCCGCCGACGGCGAGCCGGCTCGCGTCACGCCCCTGCGGCGGCGCACCGGCCGTCGATGAGCGCCCCCGCGCTGGCCGAGCCTCCCACCGCCGCCACGGCACTGCGCACGCGCCGGCTCCTCGGCCTGCCCGTGGCCGTGACCGACTACACGGGCGCGATGGACGCGATGGACGCGATGGTGCTCGCTCGCGAGCGCGGCTACGTGGTGGTGGCTCCGGTGCACGCGCTGATCGTGGCCCAAGACGATGCCGAGATGCGCGCGGCCATGACCGACGCGACCTTCACGGTGCCCGACGGCATGCCGCTCGTGTGGCTTCTCCGCGGGCTCGGCGAGCGCCTCGAGGACCGCGTGTACGGGCCAACCCTGATGGACCGCTACTGCGGCCGCTGCGCGGACCGGGGGCACCGGGTCTGGCTCTACGGAGGCACCGACGACGGCGCGCGCGAGGAGCTCTCCGCGGCGCTGCGGGCCCGCCATCCCGGACTCCGGGTGGTGGGAGGCTTCTCGCCGCCCTTCCGACCCTTGACCGGCGAGGAGGAGGACGAGGTGGTGGCGCGCATCGACGCGGACCGTCCCGACGTGGTGTGGGTGGGCACCGGGCAGCCGAAGCAGGAGAAGTGGATGGCCCGCATGCGCCCGCGGCTCGCGGCTCCCGTGCTCTGCGGGGTGGGGGCGGCCTTCGACTTCCACGCCGGGCGGGTGCCCCAGGCCCCGCGCTGGATGCAGGACCGTGGACTCGAGTGGCTCTACCGGCTCGGGCAGGAGCCGCGGCGTCTCGGCCCCCGCTACCTGCGAACCAACCCCCGCTTCGCCGTGGCCGCCCTGCGTCAGCTCGCTCGCGAGCGCCGCCGGCGCTCCCCGGTGGCCCACGGGACCCTCCCGGCGGACTCCTAGACTCACCCCGATGTCCGCTCGCGTCGCCGTCGTCGGCCTCGGCCGGGTGGGCCTCCCGCTCGCGCTGTCCTTCGCCGAGCGCGGCCTCGAGGTGGTGGGGGTGGACACCGATCGGCGTCTGATCGACTCGGTGGCCGCCGGGGTCATGCCCTTCGAGGAGCCGGGCACGGCCGAGCTGCTCGAGCGCGTCCAAGAGTCCGGGCGCCTCACGCTCAGCTCTCGAGTGGAGGACGCGGCGAGCGCGGAGCACATCGTGCTCACGCTCGGCACGCCGGCCTTCTCCCACATCGAGATCGACATCTCGGCCATCCGCTCCGTGCTCGACGACCTCATGCCGGTGCTCCGGGAGGGCCAGTCGATCGTCCTTCGCTCCACGGTGGCTCCCGGCACCACCGACTGGGTGGCCGGCTACCTCGAGCAGCGCCGGGGCTTCGCCGCCGGTGAGGAGGTGTTCGTCTCCCACGTGCCCGAGCGCATCGCCGAGAACCACTTCCTCGAGGAGATCGCCACCCTCCCGTGCATCGTGGGCGGCGTGGGCGCGGGCTCGGGGCAGAGGGCGGCCGAGCTCTTCGCCGTCTTCGGCACGGAGATCCGCCACACCACGCCCGTGCAGGCCGAGCTGGCCAAGATCTGGACCAACATCCTCCGCTACACGAGCTTCGCCCTTCCCAACCTGCTGATGATGAACTGCGAGCAGTACGGGGCCAACTTGTTCGAGGTCATAGACCTCGTGAACCGCGACTACCCCCGAGGCGGCATGGCCATGCCGGGCCTCACCGCCGGCACCTGCCTGCGCAAGGACTTCGCGTTCTCCGAGGAGCGCTCGAACGCCCCGGGGATGCTCCTCGCCGTCTCGCGCGTGCACGAGTCGGTGCCGCTCTTTCTCGTGCAGGGGCTCAAGCGCCGGCTCGGGGGCACGCTGCGCGACCGCAAGGTGGCCGTGCTCGGGCTCACCTTCAAGCGTGACTCCGACGACACCCGCGACTCGCTCTCCCACAAGCTCATCCGGCTGCTCGAGCGCGAGCTGGCCCGCGTGTCCCGGCACGATCCCTTCGTGCCCGGAGAGTCCGATCCGCTGGAGGAGGCCCTCGACGGCGCCGACGCCGTGGTGGTGGCCACCAACCACTCGGCCTACGACGCGCTCGCCCCCCGCCTGCCGGGCGCGGCCCTGGTGGTGGACCCGTGGAACGCGACGGGCTCGGCCCAGGTGTTCGCCTACGCCGACGAGCTCGCCGGCCCGGCCGACCACGGCGCCGCACGCACGCCGGGGGCCGGAGCGCGACCCGCGTGAGCCGCGTCCTCGTGACCGGCGGCGCCGGCACCATCGGAAGCGCGGTGGTGCGCCGCCTCGCCGGAGACCCGGCGTGGGTGCTCCGCGTGTCCGACCAGCGCGCGGCGCCGGCCTGGATGCGCAAGGCCTGCGAGGTGCACACCGGGGACCTGCGCGAGCTCGGCGAGGCGCGCCGCGCGGTGACCGGCTGCACGCACGTGATCCACCTGGCGGCCATCGTCGGGGGCATCGCCAACTTCCACAAGCTGCCCCACACCCTGCTCGAGGTCAACAACGCCCTCTACAACGGGGTCTTCCGAGCGGCGCTCGAGGCCCGGGTCGAGCGCCTTCTCTACGTGTCCTCCTCGATGGTCTTCGAGCGGGCCACCGAGTTCCCCACCACCGAGGCCCACGTGCGCGACACGCCCATCCCCCAGTCGGCCTACGGCTTCTCCAAGCTGGCCGGGGAGGTCTACTGCCGGGCGCTGCACGCCGAGCACGACCTGCCCTACACGATCTGTCGCCCGTTCAACGCCTACGGCCCCGGGGAGATGCCGGACGCCGAGCCCGGCATCGCCCACGCGGTGCCCGACCTCATCCGCAAGGTCCTCGCCGGCATGCGCCCGCTGCCCATCTTCGGCTCGGGCGAGCAGACCCGGACGCTCACGCACGTGGACGACATCGCCGACGGCATCGTCACCGCCATGGGCCACCCCGCGGCCGAGAACGAGGACTTCAACGTGTCGGCGAGCGAGGAGATGACCGTAGCCGAGATCGCCCGCATGGTGTGGGGGGCCTGCGGGGAGGACCCGGAGGCCTTCGCCCTCGAGCACCTGCCGAGCTTCGAGGTCGACGTGGTGCGCCGCTGGCCCTCCGTGGAGAAGGCGAGGGAGCTGCTCGGCTGGGAGGCGCGCATCGGCGTGCCGGAGGGCATCGCCCAGACGGTCGCGTGGCTGCGCGAGCACGACCGCGGCCCGATCCGGTTGCGATCCCGTGGTTGAGCCCGGAGCCGGGCCGCCCCTGGCCCTCTTCTGGGACATCGACGGCACGCTGCTCTCCACGGCGCAGGCCGGCGTGTTCGCCCTCGAGGACGCCGCGCGCGAGGTGCTCGGTGTGGAGCCCGACTTCTCGAGCCTGAACACCCCGGGGCTCACGGACTTCCAGGTGGCCACGGTGGCCATCGAGGCCACCGGCGGCGAGCCGAGTCCGGCGACCGTCGAGGCCTTCGTGCGCGTCTACGAGCGCGAGCTGCCGGGCCGCCTGCACGCTCGCCGGGGTTCGGTGCTCACGGGCGTCGAGGCCATCCTCGAGGACCTGGCCGGCCGCGAGGACGTGCTCTCGTTGCTGCTCACCGGCAACACCGAGGCCGGTGCGCGGGCGAAGCTCCACCACTACGGGCTGCTCGACTACTTCCCGGCAGGAGCGTTCAGCCTGGACGGGTCCGACCGGGCCTCGATCGCCCGCCGTGCCCGGGACCTCGCCGCCGAGAAGTTGGGCGCCAGCCCGCCGGCGGAGCGCATGTGGGTCATCGGAGACACCCCCCGGGACGTCGAGTGCGGTCAGGCCATCGGCGTGTACACGCTGGCCGTGGCCTCGGGCGGCTACACGGTCGAGGAGCTACGCGGGAGCGACCCCACGGTGGCCATCGAGGCCCTTCCCGGGCCCGAGGCGTTCCTCGAGCTGGTCGGGCACGTTTCCGGGCGCGCGTAGCCCGAGGCGGACGAGGCGGAGACGACTTCTCACCGGAGCCGCTGAGCTCCTACATCGAGGATGCGAAGAACGAGGCGACGAAGGAGGGCGCCTCGGGCGCCTGAGCCCGGGTCACCGATCCCCGGCGACGAGCCGCGCGGGGCCTAGGGTCACGCCGCGTGAGTCGCCCCTCGATCGCCACGCGTGCGCTCGTCGCCGGACGGTTCTCCTTCGAGCCCCTGGGGGCCACGGCGGGGGATCTGATGGCGCGCGACGTGGCCCGCGGGTGGCTCGACGAGGCGGGCCTTGCCTACGACGTGGCCAACGCACCGGTGCTCGGCGAGGGCCTCGACTGGCGCTCCGCCGACCCGGCGGCCTACTCCCATCTCGTGTTCGTGTGCGGGCCTGCCGACAGGCACCCGCCGCTACCCGAGCTCCTCGAGCGCTTCGCCGGATGCCGCATCGTAGGCCTCGACGTTTCGATGGACCGCCCCCTCGAGGAGTGGAACCCCTTCCACGCGCTCATCGAGCGCGACTCGCCCCGCGCCGCGCGTCCCGACCTCGCCTTCGCGGCGCCCACGGTGCGCGTGCCGGTCATCGGCGTGGTGCTCGTGCCCCATCAACGCGAGTACGGCGAGCGGGGGCGCCACGCGGAGGTGGAGGCCGCGATCGAGCGGGTCGTGTGGGCGACCGACGCGGTCTCGGTGGCCATCGATACCGCGCTCACCAACGATCCCTCCGGGCGCGACCCGAGCTCGCTGCGCTCCGCCGCCGAGGCCGAGTCGCTGATCGCGCGCATGGACGCCGTGGTCACCACGCGACTCCACGGCCTGGTGCTCTCCCTCAAGGCCGGCGTTCCCGCCGTGGCCATCGACCCGATCGCCGGAGGCGCGAAGGTGCTCCGCCAGGCGGGCGCGCTCGGCTGGCCCCACGCCCTCCCCGCCGACGAGCTGAGCGACGCGTGGCTTCGCGACGCCCTCGACGCCTGCCTGAGCCCCGAGGGGCGCGAGGCCGCGCTCGCCTGCGCCCGGAGAGCCTCGGAGGCGATGGGCGACATCCGCGAGCGCTTCCTCGCATCTCTGTAGGAGATTGGCCTCCGTAAAGCCCGCTAGCCGCGCTCGAGGGACGCGTACACCGAGAGCAGGCGCTCGACGTGGCGCTCGCGGCCGAACCGCTCCCGCGCCCGGGCGATGAGCGCGTTGCCCTCGGCCTCGCGGCGTGCCGGGTCCTCCCAGAGCGCCCGCAGAGCTCCCGCCAGCGCGCCGACGTCGCCGCGGGGCACGCAGCGCTCCTCGCCCACCACCTCGGGGAGGGCACCGGTGCGTGAGGCCACCACCGGCACGCCGGCCGCCATGGCCTCGAGGGCCGTGTAGCCGAAGGTCTCGTCCCAGCGCGAGGGCACCACCACCGCGGCGGCCTGGGCCAGGAGCCCGTGGAGCTGCTCCCGCTCGACGCGTCCGAGCAGCGTGATCGCGGCCGTGCGCGCGCTCGCCGTCCGCTCCCGGAGCTCACCCTCGAGCGGTCCCTCGCCGGCCACGACGAGCGGCACGCCGGCGTGCACCGCGGCCTCGACGGCCACGGCCACCCCCTTCTCCTCGCTCAGCCGTCCCGCGTAGAGCACGAAGCTCCCCTCGCCGGCCCGGGAGCGCGGGGCGATGGCCTCCTCGGGCACGTAGTGGGGCACCACGTGGAGGCGCCGCGCCGGCACGCCGAGGCGGGCGAGCTGACCCGCGGCGTGGTGGCTCGGGGCCACGAAGGCATCGACGGCGTCGAGCACGGCGGGCAGGTGCGCCGACAGGCCGGCCGCGTACACCGCGGCCTCGGGCAGCGACCCGCGGCAGTTGAGCGCGAGCCCCGGCAGGGTCATCCGCCCACGGCAGCGAAAGCAGGGCTGCCCGTCGCGAAAGGCCACGCCGATGGCGCAGAAGAGGCGGAAGTTGTGCAGGGTCATGACCACCCGTGCGCCCGCACCGCGAGCGGCGGCGAGAGCCCGCGGGCCGAGGAGCGGCTGCATGTTGTGCACGTGGGCCACGGTGGCCCCGAGCGAGCGCACCGCGGCCTCCACCCGGCGCTCGTGGCCTCCTCCCGCGAGAAGCGCGGAGGACGCGCGGGCGGGCCCCGCGGCCGAGGAGTCGGCCTCGACCAGCTCGTGCGCGATGCCGGCGGCGCTCAGTGCGGCCGTGTGCAGCTCGACCGCGCGCTCCTCGCCCCCCGGCACCCGGTAGCGGTTGTGGAGCACCAGCACCCGCGGGGCGGAGGTCATGGCACCTCGAGCCCGAGGGCGGGGAGCACGCGCTCGGACAGGGTGGCGCGCACCGCGTCCGGGCGGTAGGGGGCGAGCAGCTCGGCCGCCCGGGCTCCGTAGCCGGCAAGTGCCTGGGCCGACAAACCGAGCCCTGCCCGGAGCGCCTCCGCGAGCGCCTCGGCCGAGAGCGCGCCGGCCACGAGCGTCGCGTCGAGGGTCCGTGCGAGGGGCAGCGCCTCGTAGGCCCCCGGAGAGGGCACGGTCACGAGCGGCGTGCCGGCGGCGAGGGCCTCGAGCTGGGAGAGGCCGTGGTCCTCCCAGCGCGAGGCGTTCACGAACACCCGCGCGCCCGCCACACGCTCGAGCCAGCGCTCGCGCGGGAGCGCGCCGACCCACTCGAGGCCCGGCGGCTCGACCACGCCGCAGCGCTCGAGCCACGCCCGTCCTCGCTCGGCCGACACGCCGGCGATCGTCAGACGCCGCCCCGCCGCCCCGGCGCCGGAGCGCCCCCACGCCGCGCAGAGAAGATCGAGACCCCGCTTGCGCGGATAGCCGGCGTAGGCCACGGCGTCGGTCTCGCGCGCGGACGGCGCCACCGGCGCCGGCGCCTCGACGGGCACGGGAAGCACCACCCTGGGCGGCCCGTGCGGCAGCGCCCGCGCCGCCGCCTCGCCCCAGGGGAGCAGAAGCGTGGCCCGCGACGTGGCCCGCCGCTCGGCCGCGCGCTGCCAGGCGCCCGATGGGCCGGGGCGGTTGAGCGCGGCCGGCGCGTCGAAGCGGATGGCGTGGGGCACGGCGGGGCGGCGCTGGAGCAGCGCGGCCGTCACGGTGGAGAACACGGCGGCCCGCGCGGGGAGCTCGCGTCCGGCCCTCCGCGCGGCGAGGGCCTCGACCGCGTCGGTCACCGCGGTCTGGCGGCGCAACCGCCCGGCCACGGCGCCCACCTGCACGGACAGCACCACGCACGAGAGCCCGAGCTCGCGCACCATTCGGGCGAGCGCCGCGTCGGCGGCCCGGAGGCCGGGCGTGGTGCCGAGGGAGACGAGCGCGAGGTCGCTGACCGCCACCGTGCGGAGGCTATGCGGGAGGCGCCGCGCAGTCCCTGAGGCACGCTCTACCCTCGGTCCGCGTGGATCGTCCGCTCGTCTCCGTGGTCATCCCCACCCGGAACCGCGCGAGCTACCTCGAGGTGGCGCTTGCCTCGCTCGACGCCCAGGAGCACGCCCCGGCCCACGAGCTGATCGTCGTCGACGACCGCTCGACCGATGCCACCGCGGCGCTGGCCGCACGCGCCGGCGCGCGGTTGGTGGCAACGCCCTCCCCGGGCGGCATCAACCCCGGCCGAAACGCCGGGGTGCACGCCGCCCGCGCCGAGCTCGTGGCGCTCGTGGACGACGACGTGAGCGCCTGGCCCGGATGGCTGCGCGCCCTGGCCGAGGGGGCCGGCCGCCACCCCGAGGCCCTCGCTTTCGGCGGACCGATCCGGGCCCGCCTCGAGGGCCCGGCGCCGCGGGCCTGCGGTCGGGAGCGGGCGCCCATCACCGCCCTCGATCTCGGCTCCGCGGACCGCGAGGCGGAGACCCTCTTCGGAGCCAACCTCATGCTCCGCCGCCGCGCCTTCGACCTGGCCGGGCCCTTCGACGAGACGATCGTGGGAGGCGGGGACGAGGAGGAGTGGCTGCGCCGCCTCCGCGCCGCGGGGGGCTTGACGGTCTACCTGGCCGACGCGGGGCTCGACCACCGGCGCGTGGGAGAGGACTCTCGCCTCCGGGCGCTGATGCGCGGGGCCTACGCGCGCGGTCGCCAGGCGCGGGCCTGGGACCGCCGGCGCGGCGGCGGTCGGGGGGTGGCGGGCGAGATGCGGGTGCTCGCCGGGTGCGGATGGCACACGGTGCGCCGTGGCTGCCCTCAGGGGCTCGTGATGGGCGCGCACTCGGTCGGGCGCATGGTCGAGTCGCTTCGCCCGCGGTGAGCGCTCCTCTCCCCGATCCGTCCACCTTCTCGAGCGGCGAGTCCGGCGGGGTGGCCGGCGTGCGGCGCGTGAGCCGGGCGGTGGCCGGGGACCTCGCCCTGAACGCCCTGCTGCGCCTGCGCCGCGTCGGGCCCCGCCTCGACGCGCTGGCCGCCGGGAGGCCACGCCGCGACGTGCTCGTGATGTGCGTCTACCGGCCCGGAGCGCTGCTGGCCGTGCGTGCGGCGCGGGAGCTCCGCCAGGGCGGCCACCGGGTGCGCCTGGCCTTTGGGGCGACGGCGGACACGGCCGAGCCCGGCCTCGAGGACGCCACGCTCGCCCTCGGCATGAGCGACGGCAAGTTCCAGAACCTGAACCGCCTGTGGGCGGCCGTGGCCGAGGACGGCGAGGCGCCGGACTGGGTACTGGTGGTCGACGACGACGTGGTGCTGCCGGTGCGCTTCATCGACCGCTTCCTCGCCCTCTGCGAGCGCTTCTCGCTCGACCTGGCCCAGCCCGCGCAGACGCTCCGCAGCCACGCCGCCTGGCGCATCACCCGCCGGCGCGCACGCCCGATGCTGCGCGAGACCCGCTTCGTGGAGATCGGCCCCGTCACCGCCTTCTCGGCGCGCGCGGCACGCGAGCTCATCCCCTTCCCCGACACCCGCTACGGATGGGGTCTCGAGCTGGCCTGGGCGGCCGTCGCCGAGGAGCACGGGTGGCGACGCGGCATCGTCGACGCCCTTCCGGTGCGCCATGAGTCCCAGCCGGTGGCGAGCACCTACGGCCACGCCGAGGCCCTCGCCGAGGCGCAGCGCTTCCTCGCCGACCGCCCCTACCTCCCGAGTGCCGAGGCCCTCGAGGTTCTGGCCGAGCACGCACGCCTGCCGCGGTGA
>JBPCRE010000238.1:0-5885 GCA_050997195.1 Thermoleophilaceae bacterium | reverse complement strand
CTCGAGGGCGTCCTGCCGGTCGGCAAGGGTGGACTCGAGCTGGCCGTGGCTATCGGCCACCTGACGGTGGGTCTCCTCCTCTTCCTCGAGGCGCTCGCGGACCTCCGCCTCGGCCTCGCGCGCCGCGTGCGCCAGGCGGCGGTCGCGGCGCCAGCCGATCAGCGCCGCGAGGCCGCCGAGTAGCGCGGCGGCCAGCAGGGGCACGGCGTCACCCCGGATCTTGGTGGCCTCGGCCCCCACGGCGACGAGCACGAGCACGTAGAGCACGATCGCCACGAGGAGGATCGCGGGGAGGACGAACCAGAGGCTCTCGGAGCGGCGGAGGTGCTGGGATTCCACGTTGACGTTGTAGCCGATGGGCTCAGACGCGGCCACGGCGCTCGTCAACCGTCGTAGACGGGTCGACGATCACCGTGACCGGCCTCGGGCCCCGGTCTACCGGCCCTCCTGCACCCTCAGGAGGCGGTTGAAGAACGAGTGGTAGTGCTGGAGCGCCACCCTCATGTCCTCGGTGGACACCTCGCCGCCCTGCGCCCACTGCCCCTCGAGGCCGGAGCGCTCGTCGGCGAAGCGCTGCGAGATGCGCTTCATCACCTCGTCCACCAGGTCGTCGGCCTCCTGCAGCGCCGAGCGCGGGTGGTCGACGAAGCTCACCTGCACGTCCTCCCATCGGCGCTCGAACGCCTTGGCGTCCTGGGGCTGCAGGAGAGGCGTCGAGGCCACGACGCTCTCCCCCGGGCGCTCTCCCTGAGCAACCTCGGCGGCACTCTGCCCGCCGTGCTCCTGATGCCCGTGTTGCTGCTGCTGGGCCGGAGGATGCTGCTGCTGGGCCGGAGGATGCTGCTCTACCGGCTGCTGCTGGGCGGGCGGCGGCTGCTGCTGGGGCGGCGCCTGCTGCTGCCTCACCAGGTCGTACTCGGTGGCCTCGCCCGACTGCTCGCGCTCGTCTCTCATCGGCTGTCCCTCTCCTCGCTCGCTCATCGGGCTCCCTCCGGGTGTTCGGCCGTTCGCGACTCGAGGAGCTCCTCGAACAGCGAGCGGTAGTGGACCAGCGCCTGGCGAAGATCCTCGGTCGTGGCCTCGCCGCGCCCGTTGCGCTGCGAGATCTCGTGAGCCGACCGGTAGTTGGAGGCCAGCTCGGGGTGGTCCACGGACACGTGGTCGGCGCCGCGCTCGAAGTCGTCCACCGGGTAGCCGCGCTCGCGCATCACCTCGTTTACGAGCTGATCGGACTCGCGCACCGCGGCCTCCGGCTCGTCGACGAACCGTGTCTGGGTGCGCCTCCACGAGTCGGCGTAGCGATCGCGCGACTGGGGATCGAGCGGGCGGATGTCGAGCTCCTTGCGTTGCTCGCGCCGCTGCTCGAGGCTCGCCTCGGCCTCCTTCCGATCCCCCTTCTGCTCGACGGCCCGCTCGTACTCGGGCCCGAAGTCCTCCTGCAGCTTCTTCGACTTGCGGCGCCGCGCGAGCAGCACTGATCCGACGACGATCAGGGCCACGACCACGACCACCACCACGACGATGGCGACGATGACTGAAGTGCTCATATTCCTCCTCAGGGGGACGCCCGCGAGCCCCTGCCCCCTCGCGCCGCCACCGACTCTTCGATGGGCGAATGCAACCGACAGCATGGCGTAAAACCGCCCGGCCCGTTGCCAAGGGTCCGCCGACTCTCCTCAGGCCCGCTCGTAGACCTCCGGGAGCACGGTGAGGCAGGGGCCATAATGGCCGCCTGACGCCATGCGGCCCCGGCACCTCACTCCCGTGACGCGGGTCGCGCTGCTCGCCAACGAGAAGTCGGGCTCGAAGCGCTCCGCCGAGGAGCTCGAGCGGCTGCTCACCGAGAACGGGGCCACCGTGCGGACCTTCCCCATCGGTGGGATGGAGCAGGCAGCCACGTGGCGGCCCGACCGATTCGCGGTGGCCGGCGGCGACGGGTCGATCGCCCCCGTGGCCTCCACCGCCGGCGCGGCCGGGGCGCCGCTCGCCCTCATCCCGTCGGGCACCGCCAACGACTTCGCGCGCGGCATGGGGATCTCCGACGATCCAGAGGAGGCCTGCCGGCTGGCGGCTACGGGCACGCGCGAGCGCACCATGGAGCTCGGTCACATGGACCACCGGCCGTTCGTCAACGTGGCGAGCGCCGGGCTCGCGGTGAACGCCGCGCGCCGGGCCCTCCCGTTCAAGAAGGCGCTCGGGCCCTTCGCCTACGTGGTCGGAGCCCTCGACGCCGGCGTGCGCGCGGCCCCGGTCGAGTGCCGTCTCGAGCGCGACGGCGAGCGGATCTTCGAGGGTCGCGCCTGGCAGGTCATCGTGTCGAGCACGGGTCGCTTCGGCGCGGGCTCGAGCGTCCGCGAGGCCGACCCCAGCGACGGCCAGCTCGACGTGACCGTGATCGAGGCGCGCTCACGTCACCGCCTCGTGCGCCACGCCTACGGGCTGCGGACCGGCCGGATCGTGGAGCAGGACGGGGTCCACCACACACGCGCCCTCCGACTCGAGCTCCACGTTCCGGCCGATACCGCCTACAACGTGGACGGAGAGATCCTCACCCACGGCTCGGCGCGGTTCTCCGCCGAGCGCGCGGCCTTTCGCCTCATCGTCCCGTAGGACCTGCCGCCCTACGCGCCCGTGGTCTCTCCGACCTCGCCGCGCCAGGCCCCGCTCTCCCGGCCGCTGCTCTCGATCATCTCCTTGAAGCGCTCGAGGTCGCCCTTCACGCGGCGGTCGTCGAAGTTCAGGGCGCCGCCGAGCTTCTCGAGGATGCCATCGGGCTCCCAGTCCATCTGGACCATGACCCGCGTCTTGTTCTCGTCGATGTAGTGGAAGGTGGCCACGCCGGCGTTGAACTTGCCGTCGTCGGACTTCCAGGCCACCCGCTGGTCGGGATCCTGCTCGACGATGGTGGCGTCCCACTCGTGGGTCTTGCCACCGAAGTTGGCCACCCAGTGCATGTGGGTGTCGTCGGTCTGGTCGATGCGCTCGATCCCCTCCATGAACTTGGGGAACTCCTGAAACTGCGTCCACTGGTTGTAGACCGTGCTCAGCGGCGCAGAGACTTCGATCGACTGCTCGATGGTGGGCATTGGACCTCCTGGATGGATGGTGTTTCGAAGTCAACGCACGGGCGCCCTGCGGCGCCCGTGCCTGAGGTGTACGGGTGAGCGGCCCCGCTAGCTCTCCTGAGCGGCCGCGGCCAGGTCCTCGTGCTTGCCCTCGGCGTACTCCTCGATCGTCTTCTCGATGAAGGCCGGGAGGTCGCCGGGATGGCGGCTCGTGGTGAGCCCCGAGTCCACCACCATCTCCTCGTTCACCCAGGTGGCGCCCGCGTTGCGAAGGTCGGTCTGGAGGCTCGGGAACGAGGTGAGGGTGAGGCCCTTGATCACGTCGGCCTCGGCGAGGACCCACACTCCGTGGCAGATGGCGCTCACCGGCGTGCCGGCCTCCATGAAAGACTTCACGAAGCTCACGGCGTCGGCGTCCGCGCGGATGAAGTCTCCGTTGATCACTCCGCCGGGCAGCAGCAGCCCGTCGTAGTCCGAGGCGCTCGCCTCGGACACGGTCTTGTCGACCGTGTACGTGTTGCCGGACGGGTCGATGTGGCTGAAGCCGCGAATCTCTCCCGACTCCAGCGAGATGAGCTCGGTCTCTCCGCCGGCCTCCTCGATCGCCTTCACCGGGTCGGTCATCTCGATCTCCTCGACACCGTCGGTGGCGAGAACGGCGATCTTCTTGCCCTTCAGCTCGTCAGCCATGGTTCTCCTTCGTTCCGGGGCGATCATGCTTCCACACACGAGGCGGGCCCACGCCCGCCGGCTCACGCCCCCGCGCGCAGCCGGTCGCCCAGGGCGTCCGGGGCGAGGTGCGCGGGCTCGGTCTCCCGCACGAAGGCCTCGACCGTGCGGACGAAGCGCCTGGGGTCGTCGAGCTGGGGGAAGTGCCCGGCGTCCGGAAACAGGGCAAGCCGGCTCCCGGGCATCTGCTCGTGCGCCTCGTGTGCGTGACTCACGGGGATGATGCGGTCGCGCTGGCCCCACACGATGAGCGTGGGCATCTCGGCGCTCAGGTAGAGGCGATCGCTCGCGTTCACGCGCTGGCCGCTGGGATCGATGATCGCGCGCACGGTGTTGAGAAAGGCTCGACGAGTCTCCGCGTCGGCCAGCGAGGCGTAGCCGCGCGCGAACTCGCTCACGTCGGAGCCCACATGCAGCCCGAGCTTGCCGAGCGCCCAGCTGACCCGCTCGCCCGCGCCCTTCAAGCCGGGGCGAGAGATGAACGGAAGGACCCAGTCGGAGCCCGGCAGGGCCGCCGCTCGGAGGGCCAGGTGCACCTCGCGCCCGAGCCCGCCGCTCGACACGAGCGCCAGGCGCTCGCAGCGCTCGGGGAACTGGTAGGAGAACTGCATGGCCACCCCGCCGCCGAGCGAATGGCCGATCACCGTGGCGCGCCGGTGGCCGAGGGCCACGAGGAGGTCCCGGACTCCGCTGGCGAAGGCGCCGAGCGAGTAGTCCCCGCGCGGCTTGGCCGAGTCGCCGTGGCCGAGGAGGTCGAGGGCGAGTACCGAGTGGCTCTCCGCGAGCTCGGGGAGCACCTCGCGCCACACGTCGCCGGTGCCGGTGATGCCGTGCACGAGCAGGAGCAGCGGGCCGGTTCCACCGGCGCGGTAGCTCACCCGGTGCCCGTGCAGGATGATCTCGCGGCGCTCGAGGGGGACGCGCTCGCTCACGGAAGGACCTCCGGCATGCGGACGGCACCCTACCTGGGCAGGGGTCGTGGCGAGGGTGCGATCGGGCACGCGGGAACATAGGCTGCAGCGGTCCATGACCCTTCCTCCCGGCCCGTCCGCTCCCATGCCGGTGCAGGCCATGCGGTGGATCGCGCGCCCCGTGTCCTTCATGGAGGACTGCGCTCGCCGCTACGGCGAGGCCTTCACCATCCAGCTGCCGAGCGAGGGCGACATCGTCTTCCTCACCGATCCGGCCGCGGTCAAGCAGGTGTTCACGGGCGATCCGGAGGTATTCCACGCCGGCGAGGCCAACGGCATCCTCGAGCCGCTGGTGGGCCGCCACTCCGTGCTCCTGCTCGACGAGTCGGCCCATCTGCGCCAGCGCAAGCTCCTGCTTCCCCCCTTCCACGGGCGCCGCATGCAGCGCTACGGCGAGGTCTTCCGGGAGGTGACCGAGCGGGAGATGGAGCGCTGGCCCGTCGGCGAGCCGTTCGCGCTGCGCCCGCGCATGCAGGCCATCACCCTCGAGGTGATCATGCGAGCGGTGTTCGGGATCGAGGGCGAGGCCCGTCTCGCCGAGCTCGGCGCGCGCCTCGCGCGCATGCTCGACCCGGGCGCGAGCCGCTTCCCGCTGCTCGTCGTGCCCGCGCTTCGCCACTCCCAGGGGCAGGGAGGCACCCTGCGAGCCTTCAACCGCGCCCGCCGGGGGGTGGACGAGATGCTCTTTGAGGAGATCGACCGCCGGCGCGCCGATCCCGCGGTGGCGGAGCGCGACGACGTGCTCTCCATGCTCGTGCAGGCGCGGGACGAGGACGGCGAGCCGATGTCCGCCCAGGAGCTCCGCGACGAGCTCATGACCCTGCTTGTGGCCGGCCACGAGACGACCGCCACCGGCCTCTCCTGGGCCTGGGAGCGGCTGCTTCGCCGCCCCGAGGCGTACGCGCGGCTAATGGGCGAGGTCGGTGACGGGGGCCAGGACTACCTCGACGCCACCGTCCAGGAGACCCTCCGCCTGCGCCCGGTGATCCAGCTGGTCATGCGCCGACTGACCCAGCCGGTCACGGTGGCCGGATACGACCTCCCCGCAGGGGCGAACGTGGCCCCGTGCGTGTACCTCGTCCACCGCCGGCCGGACGTCTACCCCGAGCCCGCTCTCTTC
>JBPCRE010000179.1:0-7927 GCA_050997195.1 Thermoleophilaceae bacterium | reverse complement strand
CGATGTAGTCGACGATCTCGTAGGTGGCCGACTTCGGGTCGGTGACCTGGAAGTAGATGACCGTGTCGATGCTCACCGTGAGGTTGTCCTCGGTGATCACCGGCTGGGGCGGGAAGGACACCACCTGCTCGCGCAGGTCGATGAGCGGCAGCATCCGGTCGACGAAGGGCACGAGCAGCGCGAGTCCGGGCTCGACCGTGCGCTGGAAGCGCCCGAGCCGCTCCACGATGCCCGCTCGCGCCTGCGGGACGATTCGCACCGTGCGGGCCAGCACGAGCACCACCACGGCGGCGATGACCAGCAGCACGATGACCCCGGCGGACACCCCCCGATCCTATTCCGCGACGAGCGCGGTGGCCCCGCGGATCTGGAGGACCTCGACCCGCGCGCCCGGCTCGAACTCGCCCTGGTCCTCGTAGGGCCGCGCGGTCCACACCTCTCCACCGATCCGCACCTGGCCACCGCCCTCGTGCACGCGCTCGAGCACGGTGGCGGGCGAGCCCACGAGCGCGGCCGTGCCGGTGCGAAGGCGTGCGGGGGTGCGCAGGTGGCTGCGAGCGAGGGGGCGGAGCACGAGCACCGACGCCACGGCGGCCACCGCGAAGGCGGCGAGCTGGATCTCGGTGCCGAGGCCGAGAGCGGCGGCGGCCGCGGCCAGCAGGGCCGCGAGTGCGATGGGGCCGAGCACGAAGCCCAGGGTGAGCACCTCCCCGGCGACGAGGCCCGCGGCGACGATGAGCCAGATTCCCCACTCAGGCATGTCGAGGAGATGCTACGGCTCCCGGCGAAACGTCCCCTTAGGTCGAGGCCGACGCGTCGAGGGCCTGCTCGATGTCCTCCACGAGATCCTCGACGTCCTCGCACCCCACCGAGAGGCGCACGAAGCCCTCCACCACGTCGTCTCCGGCCCAGCGAGCGCGGCGCTCGGCGGAGGAATGCAGGCCGCCGAAGCTCGTGGCCTCGGCCACCACCTCGAGGGCGGCGAGGAAGGCCTCCGTCCGAGCCCGACCCTCGAGAGCGAACCCCACCACCGGACCGAAGCGCGACATCTGGCGGGCGGCCACCTCGTGCGCGGGGTCTGCCGGCAGGCCGGGGTAGCGCACCCCCTCGACGTCCGGACGGGCATGCAGAAGGGCGGCCAGGCGCCCCGCCGAGTCGCACTGGCGCCCAAGACGCAGCTCGAGGGTGGCCAGCGAGCGGTGGGCGAGCCAGGTCTCGAACGGGCCCGCCACACCCCCGGTCCTGGTGCGCCAGGTGTGGAGCGGCTCGAGCACCTCGGGAGTGCGTAGGGCCACGTGGCCGAGCACCAGGTCCGCGTGACCGGTGAGCGCCTTGGTGTCGCTCGACACCGAGAAGTCGGCGCCGAGGTCGAGCGGGCGTTGTCCGAGCGGAGTGGCCAGGCTGTTGTCCACGGCCACCAGCGCCCCGGCGCCATGCGCCGCCTGAGCGAGGGCCGCCACGTCGCACACGTCGAGACCCGGGTTGGTCGGCGTCTCGAGCCACAACAGGGCCGCGCCCTGCAAGGCGTCGCCCTCGAGGCACGCCCGCTGGAGCTCTCCTCCCGCGGTGGAGAGCATTCGCAGCTCGACTCCCCGCTCGCCGAGCTCCGCATCGGCCAGGACGCGGGCCGTGAAGTACGCGTCGTCGGCCATCACGAGCACGTCGCCTCTGCGAAGGGTGGAGAACAGCACCGCGGCGGTGGCCGCCATGCCCGAGGCGAACACGAGCGCCGGACCACCTTCGAGCTCGGCCAGCGCGCGCTCGAAGGCGGTCCAGCTCGGGTTCGCGTAGCGACCGTAGGCGTAGGCCGCCGATTCGGGCTCTCCGGCCACATGAAAGGGGCCCGCGAGCACCGGACCCGGGCGGAACGGCTCCCCCTGCCCCGGAGCGGGCAGCCCGGCGTGAACGGCTCGCGTGGCCTCGCGCACCTCGGCTCAGGCCTCGAGGAGCGCGCGCGCGAAGTCGTCGGGATCGAAGGGCCGGAGGTCCTCGAGGCGCTCCCCGATCCCGATCAGCTTCACCGGTACCCCGAGCTCCTGGGCGATGGCCAGCGCGATGCCGCCCTTGGCCGTGCCGTCGAGCTTGGTGAGCACGATGCCGGTGACCTCGACGGCCTCACGGAACAGAAGGGCCTGGCGGAGGCCGTTCTGGCCGGTGGTGGCGTCGATGGTGAGCAGGGTCTCGTGCGGGGCGCCCGGAAGCTGCTTGGCGATCACGCGACGCACCTTCGTGAGCTCCTCCATCAGGTGGTCCTGGGTGTGCAGGCGCCCCGCGGTGTCGCAGATGACCACGTCGTGTCCGCGGGCGCGGCCGGCGGCCACCGCGTCGAAGGCCACGGCGCCCGGGTCCGATCCCGGCGCGGCGCGAACGAGGTCCGCCCCGGCACGCTCGGCCCACACCGCGAGCTGCTCGACGGCGGCGGCCCGAAAGGTGTCCCCGGCGGCGAGCAGCACCGAGCGGCCGAGCTCCTCGCGCAGGTGCCAGGCCATCTTCCCGATGGTGGTGGTCTTCCCGGTCCCGTTGACGCCGACCATGAGGATCACCGTGGGCGAGGGGCGCAGGTCGATGGTGTCGGGCTCGGCCCGCGCGGCGTCGGCCAGGAGCTCGCGCAGCCGGCGGTTTAAGTCCTCGCCGCCCGCGAGCTCACCGGCCCCGGCCTCGGCCTCGAGGCGCTCGACGATGCGCGCGGTGGTGGACGCGCCCACGTCGGCGTAGATCAGCATCTCCTCCAGTCGCTCCCACGCCTCCTCGTCGAGGGTCTGGAACACGGCGGCCTGCAGCTCCGCCCCGAGGGCCTGGCGACTCTTCGACAGGTTCTCCCGAAGGCGGACGAAGAAGCCGCGACGGCCCTCCTCGCTCTCACCGTCCCCGGTCGTGGTGGGAGTCGCCTCCCCGGTCAGGAAGAGCTCGGGCCAGGTCCGTGCCATAGGCGGCGCGAGGATACCCGTGCGGGTGCCCGGGCCCCGGGGAGTGACCGGGGCCCCGACTCCTACGCGGCGGCCTCGGTGGAGCGCGCGGTCGTGGGAAGCCGCCGGGAGACGACCTTCGAGACCCCGCCCGCGCCCATCGAGACCCCATAGAGGCAGTCGGCCGCCTCCATCGTTCGCTTCTGGTGGGTGACCACGATGAACTGGGCTCGACCCGAGAAGCGGCGCAGGAGCTCGAGGAAGCGACCGATGTTGAGGTCGTCGAGGGCCGCCTCGACCTCGTCGAGGACGTAGAAGGGGCAGGGCCGAGCCAGGAAGACCGCGAACAGAAAGGCGAGGGCCACGAGCGACTTCTCGCCTCCCGAGAGCAGCGACAGGCCCTTCATCGACTTCCCCGCGGGCGTGACCTCGACCTCGACCCCCGGCTCGAGGGCCGCCGGGTCGTCGCCTCCGGCGTCTGGTGCCTCGGACGCCGAACCGCCCTCCGCCCGATCCGCGGCGGCCCCTCCGACCACCGGACGGGGTGAGCCCGCGTGCACGAGGCGCAGGCGCCCTCGGCCTCCGGGGAAGAGGTGCTCGACCACCTCCTCGAAGTTCCTCGCGGCGGCCTCGAAGGTCTCGTCGAAGCTCTGACGGATCTGGCGGTCGAGGTCGCTCACGAGGCCGGCGAGCTCGGCCAGCGCCGCCTCGAGGTCGGCTCTCTGGCCCTCCAGCTCCTCGACGTGGGCAAGCGCCTCCTCGTAGGCCTCCTCCGCGAGCGGGTTGACGGGCCCGAGCGACTCGCGGCGACGCCCGATGCGATCGAGGCGAGCCTCGACCTCGGCGCGTCGCTCGGACTCGAGGGGCACCGAGGCGGGAACGTGCGGCTCGGGGTAGCCGAGGCGCTCGGACACTTCGGCGAGCGCGCCGGCACGCTCCTGCGCCCTATCGCCGGCGCGTCCGAGGGCCACCTCGGAGCGCGTCAGCGCCTCCCCGGCACGACGCAGACGCGCCTGGATCTCGCTCTCCTCACCGGCGCAGGCGCGAAGCCGCGCGGACGTCTCCTCAGTCACGGCGGAGCCGGTGGCCAGGCGCTCGTCGAGCACCTCGCGGCGGGAGCGTACGGCCTCGGACGCGAGGACGAGGGCCGTGAGTGAGCGCTCCGCGCGGAGGGCCAGCGCCTCGTCGCGGGCGATGCGGCGGCCGAGGCGCTCGATCCGCCGTCCGCGCTCGGCGTGCTCTCGTTCGGCCTGCTCGGCGAGGCGCCGCTCGGCCTTCAGCTCCGCCGAGAGCTCGGCGCGGCGCACCGCCGAGGGGCCCGCCTCGGGCGCCTCGCGGCGAAGGGCCATGCTTCGCTGCGCCTGGCGGAGGGCCTCCCGGCCGTCCTCGAGCGCTCGGCGGCTCTCGCGCCCTCGCCTCTCCTCGGCGTCGCGTGCGGCGTCGGCGCCCGACACGCCCTCGAGCGCGGACGCAACCTCGGCGCGGGCGGCCGCCTCCCGGCCCGCCGCGGCCTCGGAGGCGGCCACCAGCTCATCGCGGCGCCGCATGCGCGAGAGCACCTCCCCGCTGCCCGCCGCCGGCGTCTGGCGGAGCTCCCCCGACGCGGGGGAGAGCACTCGCCCCGCGCGCGTGACGGCCACGCCGTGCCAGTCGGTGGGAACCTCGGCGAGCGAGGGGACGACCCACACCGCCGGCAGCAGCCGCTCGGCGAGCTCTCGTGCCTCGGCGTCCTTCGGCAGGCGGTCGAGCAGACGCTCGGCGCCCGGTGAGGGCGGGTAGAGCCCCGGCGCCTCCGGCCCCCCGGGCCGCTGGAGGGCCGCCTCGGTGGCCGCGGGCCGCGTGCCCGCGGCAGCCAGCACCGCGACGGCGCCCTCGGCGCCCTCGGCGTCGAGGAGAGCCTCCCCCTCGGCCACGCTCTCCACCAGCCCGGCCCCCGTGAGCGAGCCGAGCGCGGCGGCCAGGGCCACCTCGTAGCCGGGCTCGGGCCGAAGGAGCTCGACGAGCGCCCGCGCTCGGCCGGGCGGGCGAACCGCGCCGCGCAGGAAGCCGAGCACCCGCGCGAGCTCGGCGCCGACCTCGGAGGCCTCGCGCCGCGCGGCCTCGACGTCTCGCTCCGCCGCCCGCACCGCTGCTCGCGCCGCCTCGGCACGCTCCTCGGCCCCGCGAAGGCGGGCCCTGTGCTCCTCGACGGCCCGCTCGAGGGGGGAAAGGCGCTCCGCGGCGCTCGCGCGGTCGGAGTCGAGCTCGACCATCTCCTCCTCGACGCGCGCCTCGCGCTCGCGATCGAGCCCCGCGAGCTCGGCCTCGAGCGCGCGGCAGCGCTCGGCGTGGGCGGCCGCGCCGGGTGCCGCCGGCTCGTCGTCGTCCTCGGCCGGCTCGAGGGAGGCGAGCTCCCCGCGCCGCCGCGTCGCGCCGTCGGCGGCGCCGCGCGCGAGCTCACGGGTGCGCTCGACTCGCAGGCCGATGCGGTCGAGCGCCGAGCGTGCGGCCCACAGGTCCGCGGACAGTGTCTCCCGCGCGGCGTTGTGGGCGGCGAAGGCGTCCTCGGCCGCGCGCCGCCGCGCCGTCACCTCGCTCAGAGAAGCCTCGGCCTCGGCGCGCTCCGCGCGGGCGGCGAGCGCCTCGGCCTCGGCATGGGCGAGTGCGGTGGCGGCCTCGCGGGCCTCGTCGGCGGCCAGTTCGAGGCGAGCCTCGAGGGCCTGGCGCTCGAGGCGGGCGTGGAGCTCGGCGGCCTCGGCCTGGCGCTTGAGCGGGCACAGGCCCGAGCGCGCCTTGCGCTCCACGTCGAGCGCGCGGGCCAGGTTGTCCTCGGTGCGCCGGAGCTTGAGCTCAGCGCGGTGGCGGCGCTTGCGGTGCTTGCCGAGGCCGGCGGCCTCCTCGATCAGAAGCCGTCGCTCCCGAGGGCGCGAGTGCACGATCGACTCGATGCGCCCCTGCGAGACCACGGAGTGCATCTCCCGGCCGAGGCCTGTGTCGGAGAGCACCTCCAGCACGTCGACCAGGCGGCAGCGCGCGCCGTTGATCCGATACTCGCCCTCGCCGGAACGCTCGAGACGGCGGAGCACCGAGACCTCGGAGAACTCGGTGGCCAACCGACCCTCGGCGTTGTCGATCACCACCTCCACCTCGGCGACGCTCCGCGAGGGCATTCCCGGGGCGCCCGCGAAGATCACGTCCTGCATCGACTGCCCGCGGACCGCGAGTGGGCTCTGCTCGCCGAGCGCCCACATCACCGCGTCGGTGATGTTCGACTTCCCCGACCCGTTCGGCCCGACGACCACCGACACGCCGGGCGAGAACTCGAGCCGCGTGCGGTCGGGAAAGGACTTGAAGCCCTTGATGGAGAGTGAGCGCAGGTGCATCAGGAAACGACCCCGAGGCGCTCGAGCGCGTGGCGGGCGGCCTCCTGCTCGGCGTTCTTCTTGCTCCTGCCATCGCCGCGCCCGACCTCCTCCTCGCGGGCCACGGCGACGGCCACGAACCTCCGGTCGTGGGGCGGGCCCTCCTCCGCGTCGATCCGGTAGGTCACCACCGCGCCGCTTCGCGCGAGGAGCTCCTGGAGGTCCGACTTGTGGTCCACCGGGTGGCGAAGGGCCTCCTCGATCTCCTCGGAGAAGGCGGCCACCACGGCGGGCGCCACCCGCTCGTAGCCGTGGGCGAGGTACGCGGCCCCGATCACCGCCTCGCAGATCGAGGCGAGCACGCGCTCGCTGTCGAGGAGCGTCCCCGCGCTCTTTCCCGTGCCCCGGGACGGGGCGGCCGCCGCGAGACGCTCGGACAGCCCGAGCTGGCCGGCCACGCGGGCGCACGCGGGCCCCGCCACGGCCTGGGCGCGCACCTTCGTGAGCTTGCCGGCGCCGGAGTCGGCGAAGCGCGGGTAGAGATGCGTCGAGACGGCGAGTCCGAGCACGGAATCGCCGAGGAAGGCGAGGCGCTCGTACGAGTCGTGGCGCTGCGCCGCCCACGAGGCGTGCGTGAAGACGAGGAGCCGCAGCTCCGCCGGAAGCTCGTCGAGGAGCTCGCCGAGCGCCGCGGGCCCGACGGGCGCGTAGACGGTGCTCATCAGCGCGGCGACGCTACCAGCGCCCGCGGACGCGGCCCGGGGGCTACTCGCCCGCGCCGGACGACGCGGGTACGACGACCTCACGGCCCGCGTAGTACCCGCACGTGCCGCACACCCGGTGCGGGCGCTTCGGCGAGTGGCACTGGGGACACTCGTGCATGCTGGGCGCGACGATCTTGTGCTGCGAGCGGCGCTTGGTCGTGCGGGAGTGCGACTGCTTCTGCTTGGGGACGGCCATCGGAGCGGCGAGTGTAGCGACGGTCCGCGCAGCGGCGGCCGCGCTCGCGCTGGTCCTCGTCTTACTCGAGTCGCAGCTCGGAGAGCTTCGCCCAGCGCGGATCGGGGGCGGCCTCGTGGGCGTGCTCGGGGTCCTCGTTCATCGGCGTGCCGCAGGTGGCGCACAGCCCGAGGCACTCCTCTCGGCAGAGGATCTGCGGCGGAAGGTCGAGCACGAGGGCGTCGCGGGCCCACGCGCGAAGGTCGAGCTCGTCGCCCGAGACGTACGGAGACCGCAGCTCGGGATCCTCTCCGGCTGGCCGATGAACCTCCTGGGCGTTGACGTCGACGGCCGCGGCGCCGGCCTCGAGGCAGCGCATGCAGGGCCCCTCGAGCGCGGCACCGAAGCGCAGCCGCAGCGCGTAGCCCCCGGCGAGGCGGGCCACCTCGAGCCGCACGGGAACGCGCGGCGCGGAGGGCACGTAGCGCTCCTCCCCGAGGGCAAGGGGCTCGACCTCCACGTCGAGGTCGAGCTTGCGCGCTTCTCCGGGAGAGAGTCCGAGGGAGGCGAGGTCGAAGACGTCCGTCCGGCCCGCCACGCCAGCCAGTTTAGGAGGCCCACTAGGCGGCGGGGGTCCGGTCGCTCCCGTCGCGGCCCTGAAGGCGGTCGCGACCGCGCTGGACGGCCTGCGTGAACTTCTGGAGGTTCACCTCGAGCGTGTTCAGGATGTCGTCGGCGTAG
>JBPCRE010000119.1:0-2612 GCA_050997195.1 Thermoleophilaceae bacterium | reverse complement strand
CCTGCCCGGCGACCCCACCAAGACGGAGGAGGTCGCCGCCCTCCTCCACGAGCGGACGGGTGGGGACGAGGGAGAGTTTGTCCGCCGCGCCTGGGTGTGGGCGGGCAAGGTGAGCAGCAGCCGGCAGGACGCGGAGACCGCGTACTTCGCCGTCCTCTCCGCCGGCGGCGTCCAGCCGCCGCCCGCAGCCGCCGACCCCGACCCCGAGCCCGCGGGCCCCGCCCCCAAGCCGGACCCCGACCCCGAGCCGGAGACCGAGCCGGACGAGGCGGACGACGACCCCGAGCAGCCCGCCCGAGCGCCCGCAGCCACCCCCGACCACGAGCCGCTCCCCGGCGACCTGCTTGCACGCCTGGAGGCCCTCACCCGGCGCGTCGAGGCGGCCCCCACCACCACCGCCGCGGCCGTCCCCAAATGGGACCCCGACGAGACCCCCACCATCACCGGGCAGGTGGCGCTCGCCGAGTGGGCGGACCTCCGCCAGCGCGGCGGGGCCGTCCGCATCCTCGTGCTCCTCACCGAGCACGGACCCGTCGAAATCTGGTGCTCATGGCAGCAGCTCGCCGCACTACTCCGCGCCCAGGAACTCGCCCACGGCCGGACCCTCCAGCCCGGTGACCTCCTCGCAATCCGAGCCGCCGGAAAACAGCGCATCGGGAAGTCCCGCAGCCCCTCCCGACTCTTCACGCTGAGCATCGAGTGGGCGTCATGAGCGAGAGCGCAATCCTCGCAAACGGCCATGTAGTCGCGTGCCCCTCCCGGCCGGCGGCGTGCACACCCAGCTACGCGGCTCGGAGCCCCGCCGCACACGGGGGACCTTGGCCCGGCGGGCACCCTCCGCACCCCAGGACCATCGCCAGGGCCTCCAGTCGGTACTTCGTACCTCCTGTCGGCCCGTGGCGGGAGGCCCGTGGGGTCCGGGCAGGCGCGACCGGGTCTCGTCACCCGCCGCGGCACGGGGCTTCTCGCCGCGGCGCCGGGAGTGGCAACCCGCGGCCGGGAGTGGCCGCGTGTAACCGGCCTTTGTCGAGGGTGGGGGTGAGTGGTCTTGAGGGGTGAGTGGGCGGTCGGGGCGGGGCCGCCGCCGCCGGGGCCGCCGCGGGTGGGGCCGCCGCCGCCGGGGGTGCGGGCGGGCCGGGTCGAGTTCGAGGTGCGCGGCCTTGAGCCTGTGTCGCAGGGGTCTATGCAGTTCCTCGGCCAGGGCCGTGTGGCACATGGGCGTCCTGCTCATGCTCGGGCGCTTGCGGTGTGGCGGGCGGCGGTCGGGGAGGCTGGCCGGGTGGCGATGGTGGCGGCGGGCTCCGGGTTGCTCGGCGGCCCGGTCGCGGTGGAGGTCGTGTTCTTCCTTCCGCGGCCGCTGGTTCATCATCGTGGGCGGCGGCGGTCGCATCCGGTCAGGGAGGACGCGCCGACGCTCAACGCCTCCAAGCCTGACCTGGACAAGCTGGTCCGGGCGCTCCTCGACTCGCTCACTGGCGTCGTCTGGGTTGATGACGGCCAGGTGGCCCAGGTGGCCGCGGTGAAGCGGTATGCGGCTCCTGATCCTCTGGGGGCGCGTGTCGCCGTGTGGGCGCTCGCCGAGGGGATCGCCGCCGACCCTGCCGTGGTGACGCTCGATGTTGGCGAGGGGGCGCGGTAGCGCGTGCGTCTCCTGGTTGCCGAGGAGGTCGCCGCCATGCTCAGGGTTGAGCCGGCGACGGTGCTGGAGTGGGCGCGCGCCGGGACGATTCCGCACGTCCGGCTCGGTAGGTCCGTCAGGTTCTCAGAGCCTGAGCTGGAGCGGTGGATCAGCGGGCAGCTCGCGGAGCGGTGGCCTGGGTGCGCCGCCCCCTCGGACACCTGACCGTGTGGAGGCCCGGCCCGAACGTCATCGTGTTGACCGACGGTCGATAGGATGCTCTCCAACCGGCAGGGTGAGCTCTCGCCGCTGGAGGTCGGGACGCTTGTCGCCGCCCTGGAAAGTGACCAGGAGCTGGTCACTTTCTCCGAAGGCGGCCTGCTCGGCTACTTCGCGGCGTTGCACGAGGTCGCGCAGGCACAGGAGGAGGCGTGGGCGCCGCTCGTGGAGCGGCTGATCGCCGAGAAGTGGCGGGTGTCAGACGCGAAGAACCGGGCGAGGACCGCCGGGGAGGTCGTGGACGCGATCCCCACGGGGCACCGTTCGTGGCTTGATCCTGCCGTCACGGTCGGCCGGTGGCTCGCGACGGGTGAGCCGACACCGCGCGCGGTCGCGCAGCGCTACTACACCGTCGGTCCTCTCGTAGCCGACCTGGAAAATGCGTAGGAGCTGCGCATTTTCTCCGGCGGCGGGCTGCTGGGGCGCTTCGCCGCGTTGCACGAGGTTGTCCAGGCCCCCGTGGAGGCGTGGGCCGCCTCTCTGCGGGCGGACCGATCCCCGCCGTGAGAGCACGCCCCCCGACACGCCGCTTCCTTCGGTATCGGATTGTCGATCCGAAGGTGACGGTCCTAATCGCCCGGTGTGACGGCGGTTTACGTGGCGGTGCCGCGAACGGTGCCGCCGGGAGCGTCGGAAGGGTCGCTTCCGGGAGCGGCGAGAGGGTCGCCTGCGAAGGCGTCGGCGATGAGCGCGGCGTCGGTGCTCCTGGGTGCGT
>JBPCRE010000023.1:0-7255 GCA_050997195.1 Thermoleophilaceae bacterium | reverse complement strand
GGCTCATCATCGACCTCGGCGTGCGCGGCTTCCTCCCGGCCTCCTTGGTCGACATCCGGCGCGTCCAGAACCTCGAGGACTTCCTCGGCACCAAGATCGAGTGCAAGGTCATCGAGCTCAACCGCTCCCGCAACAACGTGGTGCTATCCCGCCGCGCCGTTCTCGAGGAGGAGCGCAAGGAGGTCCGCCAGCAGATCCTCGACCGCCTGCAGCCCGGGCAGGTCGTGGAGGGCGCGATCTCCAACATCGTCGACTTCGGCGCCTTCGTGGACCTCGACGGCATCGACGGCCTGATCCACATCTCCGAGCTCTCCTGGAGCCACGTGAACCACCCCTCCGAGGTGCTCTCCATCGGCCAGAACGTGCCGGTGAAGGTGCTCGACATCGACCGCGAGCGTCAGCGGATCTCCCTCGGGCTCAAGCAGACCCAGGAGGATCCGTGGCAGCGCGTGGTCGACACCTACACGGTGGGCGACGAGCTCGAGGGTCGCGTGACCAAGGTCGTCTCCTTCGGCGCCTTCGTCGAGATCCTCGACGGCGTCGAGGGCCTCGTGCACATCTCCGAGCTCGCCCAGCACCACGTGGAGAACCCGCGCGAGGTCGTCGCCCAGGACGACACCGTGAGGGTGAAGATCCTCGAGATCGACTCCGGCCGCCGCCGACTCTCCCTGAGCGTCAAGCGGGTGGAGGGGCAGGAGCTGCCGCTCCGCACGGTTCCCGAGGACGACGGAAGCCCCGGCCCCGAGGTCTCGGAGTCGGACCTCCGGGATCTCCCCGAGCTGGGGCTCTCCGAGGACGTGTTCGCGAACGACCTGCCCGCGGAGGATCCGCCCGTCGCGCTCTCCGCCGACGAGGGCGCGCCGGACGGCACCGCCTCGTCGGAGCTCGAGGACCTCGATGACGGCTCTTCGGCCACCGAGCCGGCGCCCGAGCCCGTGGCCGTCGCGCCGGGCGAGCCGCCCGAGCCGCCGGCCACCGAGCCACCGCCCGGGGAGCCGCCGGCCGTCGAGCCGCTCGACGAGCAGCCGCCAGAACCCGAGCAGCCCGGCTCCTAGCCTTGGCGGGCGAGCCCGCCCGCCCGTCGGACGGAGGCCACGAGGAGCGGATTCCCTTCGTCGGCCTCACCGGAGGCATCGCCTCGGGGAAGTCGGAGGCCCTGCGCATCCTCGAGGACCTCGGAGCGGCCACGCTCTCGAGCGACCTGGTGGTGCACGAGCTCATCGGGACCGACGAGGTGCGCGACGCCCTCGTCGAGCGCTACGGGGCCGAGATCGCTCCCGGCGGAGAGGTCGATCGCTCGAAGGTCGGAGAGCGCGCCTTCGCCGATCCGGGCGAACGCTCGTGGATCGAGCGCCTGATCTGGCCCAAGGTGGGCGAGCGGATCGCCGGTTGGTACGCGGAGCTCGGTCACCGCTCCCCACGCCCGCCCGCCGCGATCGTCGAGGTGCCGCTGCTGTTCGAGTCGGGCATGGAGCGCGTGTTCGACCAGTCGGTGGCCGTGGTGGCCGACGAGGACGTGCGCGCCGAGCGCGCCGGCGCCCGTGGACACGCGGCGCTCGAGGAACGCGCCTCACGTCAGCTCAACCAGGAGGAGAAGGCCGCGCGGGCCACTCACGTGGTCCAGAACGACGCCGGGTTCGAGGAGCTCCGCGAGCACCTGGCCTCCCTCCTTGAGAGGATGATCGCTTGAGTCCTCCTGCCACCGGCTCTCGAAGTGCTCCCGCCCGCGGTCGTCGGCGCGCTGCGTCGTCGGGCGCGCGAGGCGGCGCGCCGCGCCCGCGCCGGCGCGGGCGGATGATCGCGCTGCTGCTGACGGCGCTCGTGGGCGTCGGGATCTGGTCGATCGTGCAGGGCTACGGCCCGGTGGACGAGGCGGTGCGCGACATCGTGCTGCCGCTGCGCTACGAGGACGTGATCCGCCAGCAGGCGCGCGAGAAGGACCTCGATCCGGCCCTCATCGCGGCGGTCATCTACGAGGAGTCGAAGTTCGAGGACCGGACCTCCCCCGCGGGGGCGAGGGGCGTGATGCAGGTCACGCCCCAGACGGCCCGTTTCATCGCGCGCAAGTCGGGCGGCAGCGCCTTCGTGCTCGGTGACCTGGCCACCCCGCAGGTCAACATCAGCTACGGCTCGTGGTACCTGCGTTACCTGCGCGGCCTCTACGAGGGGGACCACACCCTCGCCGTGGCCGCCTACAACGCGGGCGAGACCAACGTGGATCGCTGGGTGGCCGAGGCGGGTGGCCTCGAGCAGTTCGACCACCGCACCGACATCCCGTTCCCGGAGACCCGCAACTACGTGGCGGGAGTCATCGAGCACCGGCGGCTGTATCGGCGCCACTACCGGCGCGAGCTCGGCATCGGGCGCGGCTAGCCGCCGGCTCGATCCAGGAGCACTAGCGGAGATCCTCGACGGTGAGGCCGAAGAGCACGCCGCCGTTCCAGCGCTCGTGGCGCCAGTAGGCCCGGCGGCGGACCCCCTCGCGCACGAAGCCCGCCCGCTCGAAGAGCCGCGCACCCGCCGCGTTGAAGGCGTAGGACTCGAGCTGCAGTCGGTGGTAGCCAAGCTCGCCGAGTAGCCGCTGGACGAGCAGCCGCACCCCGGCCTCGGCCACTCCCCGCCCACGGTGGTCGGGGTGGAGCATGACCGCGGAGATCTGGGCGATGCGGCTGAGGCGCAGCGCGAGGTCGAACGCAATCGCTCCGGCCGCGGCCGTCCGCCGTGACCTCGATCACGTACTGGCCGTGCTCGTGCGGAAGCGCTGCGGCTCGCTCGACCCGCTCGAGCAGTCCCTCTCGGTCGGTGGCTCGATAGGGGGCGAGGTAGGGCTCGACCTCGTCGTGTCCGGCGAGGGCGAGGAGGAAGTCCACGTCGGCGGCCGCGGCCGGGCGCAGCCCGACCTCGGGTGAGCTCTCGACGGGCCGCTCGCTCACCGCCCAGACGGTAGGCCGCGCCCCGCGATGGCGGCACGGAGCTCCCGGCGAGCCCGCTCGGCGCTCGGCAGGCCGGTCAGCGCCCCCCGCTCGGCCACCACGCCGCGGGCCGTACGGGCCGCGAGCTCGGCCACCGCGGGGGCCACCTCGGGGTCGAGCGTCAGCGCCAGCGCCGCGGCCATGACGGCGGCCACCGAGTCGCCCGCGCCGGTGGCGTCCACCGCCGCAACCGGCCGCGAGGGCACGGCCGCGGGCTCGGAAGAGGCCTCGGTGGCCACGAGCATCCCGTCCGCCCCGAGCGTGACCACCGCCGCGCCCACGCCCGTCCGAACGAGCGATCGGGCGGCGTCCGCTGGCGTCGAGGCGTCCGTGAGGGCCACGGCCTCGTCTCCGCTCAGCTTCACGAGCGCGGCGCCGGGGAGCACCGCCCGCGCGGCCTGCGCGAGCGCTTCGAAGTTCGGCCAGCGCGCGGGGCGGAGGTTGGGGTCGTAGAGCACGAGCCAGCCGCGCTCGAGGGCGAGCGCCCGGGCGCTCATGGTCACCGCCCGCTCGGACTCGCCGTTCAGGGAGTCGCTGCCCAACACGAGCACTCCCGGCTCGGCGGCGTCGATCACCTCGTCGAGGCCTTCGGCGAGGGCGGCCACGGCGGGCTCGCGGCCCTCGCCGAAGAACGCGTAGGAGGGCTCCCCCCGGTCGCTCACGGCCACGAAGGCATGGGGGGTGGGGGCGTCGGCCAGCAGGCGGAACCGCGACACGTCCACGCCCTCCCCGGCCAGCACCTCGCGCAGCCAGCTCCCCCACTCGTCGGTGCCCGCGCCGCCGAGCAAGCTCGACCGGGCGCCGAAGCGCGCGGCCCCCACCGCGATGTTGGCCACCGAGCCCCCGAAGCGAGGGAGAAAGGACGGGGCGTCGGCCAGTCGGGCCACGGGCTGCTCGCACACGAGGTCCACCAGGGCCTCGCCGAGGCAGACCACCGGAGCGCCGCGTTCGCTCACGGACCGCAGACTAGGCTCGCGCCCGTGTGGTGGCGGGACGCGGTGGTCTACCAGGTCTACCCGCGCTCCTTCCAGGACACCGACGGCGACGGCGTCGGCGACCTCAGGGGCATCGAGCGCCGCCTCGACCACGTGGCCGCCCTCGGGGCCGACGCCGTCTGGCTCTCGCCGATCTATCCCTCGCCGCTGGCCGACTTCGGCTACGACGTGGCCGATTTCCGCGATGTCGACCCGGTGTTCGGCACCCTCGAGGACTTCGACGCGCTGCTGGCCGCAACGCACGAGCGCGGCCTTCGCCTGCTCATGGACCTAGTGCCCTGCCACACCTCGATCGAGCATCCGTGGTTCCGCGAGCGCCCTGACTTCTACGTGTGGGCCGACGAAGGGCCCCCGAACAACTGGGTGGCCACCTTCGGCGGGCCCGCGTGGTCGCTCGACCCGGTGAGCGGGCGCTGGTACCTGCACTCCTTCTACCCCGAGCAGCCCGACCTCGACTGGCGAAACCCCGAGGTGGTGGCGGCCATGCAGGACGTGGTGCGCTTCTGGGTCGATCGCGGGGTGGACGGCTTTCGCCTCGACGCCATCGACCGGCTGGTCAAGGACGCGGAGCTCCGCGACGATCCGCCGGCGCAGAAGCCGTTCGCCCTTCCCCTGCTCGAGGAGTTCGGACGCCTCGAGCACGTGCACTCCACCAACGCGCCCGAGGTCGGCGAGGCACTGGCGGCGCTTCGCGAGGCCGCCGGCCCCGCGCTGCTCGTGGGCGAGGTCTACCTCCCGTCCGACGACGTGGCGCCCTACCTCGAGCACCTCGACGCGGCGTTCGCCTTCGAGCTCTTCCACGCGCCCTGGGAGGCCGAGCGCCTGCGGGCCGCGATCTCCGGGGCGCTCAAGCTCGACGGGCCGGCGTGGGTGCTCTCGAACCACGACTTCACGCGGTTGCCCACCCGCCTCGGCGCCGAGCGCGCCCGTGCCGCCGCCGTGCTCCTCTTCACCCTGCCGGGCATGGCCTTTCTCTACCAGGGCGACGAGATCGGGCTGGCCGACGGCCCCGGTGCGGACCCTCCCTACGACCGCGCCGGGCGCGACGGCGCCCGCCATCCCATGCAGTGGGACTCCCGGCCGAGCGGAGGCTTCAGCGAGGGCGAGCCCTGGCTGCCGGTGGTGAACCCCGCCGAGCGGAACGTCGCCGACCAGCGCGGCGATCCCGACTCGATGCTCGAGCTCTACCGCGCTCTGATCGCCCTGCGGCCGCGCCTCGGGCCGGGCGTCGGCACGCTCGAGGCGAGTTCGGGGGTGCTGAGCTTCGCCCGCGGCGAGCACCTGGTCGAGGTGAACACCACCGCCGAGCCGAAGCCCTCGGAGGCTGGGGGAGAGGTGCTGCTGGCGAGCGACGGTGAGCGGCGATCCGGCGCGCCGCTCGCCGGTCACGCGGCGCGGGTCTCTGCCGATGATCGCGTGCGTCGCGGCACCCAGCCCTGCGAGTACCCGCGCAGGCTCAGCCCACCACCACGTGCTCCTCGCCCAGCCAGATCGGCGAGCGCGGAAGGTCGATGAAGCGGCCCTCGTCCTCGAGCAGCTCGGCGGCGGCCGCCTGGCCCTCCTCGGACCCGAAGGCCTCGGCCAGATCCTCGACGCTGTCGAACCACAGCTCGGCCACCCCGTCGAAGGGCTCGTCGTGGCCGCGCCCGGCACTGAGCGGACCGTCGAGCGGGGTCTCATGCGTATTGACCTGCACGTAGCGGCGGATGTGCAGGAGCTCGGCCTTGCTCGCCACGAGGGGTGCGTGACTCTCGTTCCAGTAGCGCTGGAACTCCTCGCGCGACATGGTGGGCCGTCGGCGCAGCACGTAGGTGAGCTTGATCATGCCTACTCCCTCCTTGGAAAAGCGATTCCCCGACCCTAGCCGGGCCCGCGACGCCGGCGAGCGCCCGAGGCTGCCTCTACTGTGGAGCCGGTGCCGCCCTTCAAGCTGAATCCGGCCTACGTCCCGGTGGCCGACCAGCCCAAGGCCACCGACGAGCTGGCCGCGGGGCTCGACGCAGGCGAGCGCTTCGAGACTCTGCTCGGGGTCACGGGCTCGGGCAAGACCGCCACCATGGCCTTCGCCATCGAGCGCGTGCAGCGCCCCGCGCTGGTGATCGCCCACAACAAGACGCTCGCCGCGCAGCTCTGCAACGAGTTCAGGGAGCTCTTCCCCGACAACGCGGTCGAGTACTTCGTCTCCTACTACGACTACTACCAGCCCGAGGCCTACGTCCCGGCCCAGGACCTCTACATCGAGAAGGACTCCTCGATCAACGAGGAGATCGACCGCCTGCGCCACGCGGCCTCCTCGGCGCTGTTCGCCCGGCGCGACGTGGTGATCGTGGCCAGCGTGTCCTGCATCTACGGCCTCGGCTCGCCCGAGAAGTACGACGCGATGACGCTGATCCTGCGCAAGGGGGAGGAGATCGACCGCGACGCGATGCTCCGCAAGCTGGTGGAGATCCGCTACTCGCGCAACGACACGGCGCTCGGACGCGGCACCTTCCGGGTGCGCGGGGACACGCTCGAGATCTGGCCCTCCTACGCCGAGAGCTCCTACCGCGTCGTCTTCTTCGGGGACGAGATCGAGGCCATCCAGCACTTCGACGTGCTCACCGGCGAGGTGCTGGCCGACCTCGAGCACCTCGGCGTGTGGCCCGCAACCCACTACGCCACCGATGCGGAGACCATCGAGCGCTCGGTCGGCGAGATCCGCGACGAGCTCGAGGCGCAGTGCCGCAAGCTCGAGAACGGGGGCAAGCTGCTCGAGTCGCACCGCCTGCGCCAGCGCACCCAGTACGACATGGAGATGCTCCGGGAGCTCGGGTTCTGCAACGGGATCGAGAACTACTCGCGCATCCTCGACGGTCGCGCCCCCGGCTCTCGCCCCTACTGCCTGCTCGACTACTTCCCCGAGGACTTCGTCTGCTTCATCGACGAGTCCCACCAGACCGTGCCGCAGATCGGCGGCATGTTCGAGGGCGATCGCTCGCGCAAGCAGACGCTCGTCGACTTCGGCTTCCGGCTGCCGAGCGCCATGGACAACCGCCCGCAGACCTTCGAGGAGTTCCTCGAGCGCACGCCGCAGATCGTGTTCGTCTCCGCCACCCCGGGTCAGTTCGAGCACGGGCACTCCTCCCGCATCGTCGAGCAGATCGTGCGCCCCACCGGCGTGGTGGACCCTCCCGTGGAGGTCCGGGAGACGCGTAACCAGATCGACGACCTCATGAACGAGATCCGCGGGCAGGTGGAGCACGAGGGCCGAGTCCTGGTCACGACCCTGACCAAGAAGATGGCCGAGGA
>JBPCRE010000111.1:0-4319 GCA_050997195.1 Thermoleophilaceae bacterium | reverse complement strand
CTCGAGGGTGTCTCCGCGCAGCCCGGTGAGGACCACGGTGTGCTCTCCGAAGTTGCCGGTCACCCGATCGCCACGCGGAGTGCGCCACGTCTTGTAGGGGCCGTCCGTCAGCCCCACCCAGACCATCACCGGCCGGCCGGTCAGGAGGCGTCGGTAGATGCGCTCGGGTGCCGATCCGCTCAGATCGGCCAGGTCCGCGCCACGCCGGCGGGCGAGAGCCTGGACGGGCTTCTCGTAGGCGCCGTACCCGCCGCTCGTTCCCCCGCCGTCCGCGCGGCCGACGTAGCCCTCGCGTGGATCGCCCCATAGCGCCGGCTCCCCGGAGCTGTCGAGGGCGGGGTCGAGCGGACCGCTTCGGCGAAGCGAGCGCTGGAGCTCGAGCTGCGGGACCTCGATGTTGCGCGCAGCGAGCAGCATGGACAACGCGGCGGTCTCGCAGTTGTTCCGCAGCGCCTGACGCACGACGGGCAGCCTCGACGCGGCGGTCACAGGGCGCTCTCGCAGGGCCACCGTTCCTCCCCCGGCATCAATCGCTCGGCGCACGTCGCCTGCCAGTACCCGAGTGTTGGCGCGAAGCTCGATCTCGGACCGCCCACGCTTGACGCTCCGGGCGCGGAGGCGTCGCAGGCGCCGGGCCAACTGGCGGCCGGAGAGCCGCCTGAGCTCGTCGACGTGGCCACTGAACACGGCTCTCTTCCCCACGGTTACCACCACCGTCCCGTCCTCCTCAGGAGCGACCTGGCGCGCGGCGGGACTGCTCCAGAAGGAAACCACGAGGACGGCGACGAGCGTTGTCGCGACGGCCGAAAGGAACACGCGTCTCCGCCGGCCTACCCGGCTCTTGACCTGGCCGGAGGGGCCGCTCACCTCGCCACCGCGCTCAAGTCAGAGGGCGTTCGCGCAAGCGCGGGCTTGCGCGCCCTGGCGATACCTCCCTCATGGCGCATCGCCTCAACCTCCACCTCGGCGAAGCCGGCTTCCCTAATGGCGTCGCCCCACCACTCTGGGCGGGCGGGTCTCTCTTGCCGAACCAGGAGGAAGCGGAAGGCGTTCTTGGCCAGACGAAGGAGTCCGGCGGGTCCCTTGCGGAGCATCGCCTTGACCTTGCTCAGGACGACCTCTCGATCGCGCGAGCCGGTGAGCGCGACGCCGAACATCATGTCGCCGAGCACCAGGCGCCCGCCGGGAGCGAGCACGCGGTGGACCTCCGCGAGCGCCCGTCTCTTGTCCTCGACGCTCAGGTGGTGCAGGCAGTAGTTCGAGACGACGAGGTCCACCGAGTCCTCGACCAGCGGAAGGCTCACCGCCGAGCCGACCACCACCTCGACGTTGGCCGCGCCGGCGCTCGCCGCCTTGGTCTCCAGGTAGGAGCACATCGCCGGCGAGATGTCGAGGGCCCACGTGTGCCCCACTCGGCTCGCCACCGCGAGCGTGAGGAGGCCGGTGCCGGCGCCGACATCGAGCACGCGATCGTCGGGCCGAGGCTCCGCCCGCTCCAGGATGGCGTCGCGCAAGAGCCTGAAGCCCGGGCTCCTGGAGACTTCTTCGGCCTCGGCGACGTGCCGGTCCCAGTCTTTGTGCTTGAGCATGTACGAGCGCGGAGAGAGAAGAGATCCGGTCGAGCGTCTACGCAGCCAGCTCGGCCTCATCGTCCCTACAGGGTGTAGGAGACGGAGGGAGGGTAGCGGAGGCCGGTCCGCTCCGCGCGGCGTGGGCGCTAGTGCAAGCAGATGAGGGCGTCGTGGCCCGGCGAGGAGCCGGGCTTGCTCGCCACCGCCCAGGTGGGCACGGCGAGAGCCGAGCCCAACGCAAACGCTGCCAGCGCACAGGCGAGCACCCGTGCGGGGCGCTCGAGGGAGCCCCCTCGAGGTGGCGAGCCGTCTCGCAGCAGGCACTCGAGCCGGATGGCCACGCCGCCCGAGCCGCCGAGCGCCGTGGCCGGGGCCCGCGGGCTTGCGCCCGCCGCCTTGCAGATGGCACTGGCGAGTGCCAGCGGATCACGGGTCTCCCGTACGGCAAAGGCGTCGGCCTCGCGCTCGAGCTGGAGGGCCAGGCCGCGCTCGGCGGCGGCGGTGCCCGGAAGCGGTCGGCCGAAAGCCCGCAGCAGTGCACCGAGATGGAGCACCAACCGGTGCCCACGCCGCACGTGACCACGTTCGTGCGCGAGGCTGGCGGCAAGCTCGTCAGCGTCGAATGCCCCGAGCGCGGTGTCGGAGATGAGCACCCGTGGCCGCCCGAAGCCCGTGAGGGCCACGAGCACCTCGGGGTCCGCCACAACGGTGCTGCCCTCGGGCCCACGGCCTCGCTGACGCTCGCGCAGGTAGTGGCGCATGGTCAGCGTCGCCCGAGCGGCCCCGAACGCGACCCACAGGAGCGAGCCGGCAAGGGCGAGCGCAGGGAGGATCACCGCGGCGTCGGCCAGGGAGTGGCCGGAGAGGCCGAGAGCGCTGACGAGAAGGGGCCAGAGCTCGTGCAGGCACCAGCGTGCGATCGCCTCGAAGAGCGCGCTTTGCGGTAGCGCGACCAGCAGGAAGACGACCGCCCCCACGACGGTGAGCGCCCGCAGGGCCAAGGCCACGAGCCACACCGAGGCGGCAGGGCCGGGTGCGAGTCGGTCCAGGCGCAGCAGGTGGGGTGCCGCGATCACGCCGGCGATGCCGAGGGAGAGAGCGGCGAGGGTCATCCCTCCTCCTTACCGCGTGCGCGGCGGATGCGATTCGCGTAGCGGGAGACCTCGTCGAGCTCGCCCGGCTCGAGACTGCCGACCAGGCTGACGAGCGCGGCCCGCCGGGCCGGCGGGCTCGCGCTCTCGAGTCGCTCGCTGATGGCCCGAGACACGTAGTCGGCCTCGGCGTAGCGGGGGCGGTACACGTAGGCGCTGCCACGCCGCTCGCGATCGAGCAGACCTCGCTCGACCAGTCGGTTCATGACGGTCTGCACGGTCGTGTAGGCGGAGCGGCGTTTACCGGGCTGCTCGCGCCGCACGTCCTCGACGGTCGCCTCACCGAGCCTCCACATGGCGGCCATGACCTCCGTCTGCAGGTCGCCGCGGAGGTCAAGCCGCTGTCGCTTCGACGCCGGCACGGGGGGCAGTCTAGATCGGCGGCCGGGAACGGAAGCCGCCCGGCGGGGGAGGGCGCGCGAGACCCGTGGCCAGCGCACCTACGACGGCGAGGAGGAAGAGCACGGCGCTCGTCCAGTGGCTCGAACTGAGCCCGAAGGCGAGCTCGGGACTGTCGCTTCGGTAGAAGAACATGAGAAAGCGAGCGGCCGCGTAACCGCCGAGCACCGCCCAGGTCAACATCATCGGGCGGCGGAACCTCCCCCGTAGCAGCCAGATCACTCCGAACAGCGCTGCCCCGAGGACGATCTCGTACAGGCCTCCGGAGTGGTAGGCGATCCCGGGGCTCGGCACCGAGGCCTCGGGGTGCACGAGCCGGACGCCCCACGGGACGGCGGTCGGCGGCCCGTAGTGCTCGCCGTTGATGAGGTCCCCGATCCTCCCGATGGCCATCCCGAGGGGGAAGCCGAGGGCCACCGCATCGAGGTAGCGGAGGTCGAGCGAGCGTGCGCGCACGAAGAGAACGAGCGCCGCCAGGGCGGCCACCAGCGCCCCGTTGAAGGCGAAGCCCCTGCTCCCTATCCAGGAGAGTGGGCGGAGCAGTGCCTCGGGGTCGTTCTCGGCGAGGAAGAGGGCGCGCGCGCCGACCAGCCCGGCGAGGATCAGTACTACCGCCAGAGAGGAGAGCACGTCGGCGTCGAGGTCTCTGCTCCTCGCGTAGCTTCGGGCCGCCACGCCGCCGATGAGGATGCCGAGGGCGATGGTGATGCCGTGCCAGGCCAGGGTCAGCGGGCCGATGTCGACCGTAGGGTCGATGTCGAGCACGATGCTCGCCGAGGTCGCCGCGGCGTTCACCGGGAGGTAGATCGCTCCAGCTTGTCCGCCGGCGGTGTAGAAGACGCTGGCCGATCAGGGGCCGGAGGGGTGAGCGCGGGCACGCGGGGCGGCATGTCGAAAAGGTACCCGGCCTCCTACGGTCAGTCGGAGCTGGTGCAGTCGAGCAGAGGCGGTAGCGGTTCTTGAGTGGCGGGCGCGGGGGAGCCGCTCCCGCGAGTCACCGCGGAGCCTCTATCCGGAGATCTCGTCCAGGTGCCGAACGTTGGCCACGTCGTCAGCATCGTCGCTCGGCGCGGCCTCGAACCACGCGTCGAGGACCTCATCGAGCACCGCCTCGCTCGTCGTGCGCAGGGAGAGGGCGAGCACGTTGGCGTCGTTCCACCGGCGGGCGCCGCGGGCGGTCTCGGCGTCGGAGCAGAGC
>JBPCRE010000100.1:0-3362 GCA_050997195.1 Thermoleophilaceae bacterium | reverse complement strand
CGACGTGCTCCGGGCGGGCCGGTGCCTCGACGCACCCGAGCTGCACCTGGCGCCGATCCCGCTCCTGACCGACGCCGGCGGGCTCGTGAAGGTAGCCGTGGGCTCGGCGGTGGCCTGACCGTGGCCGCGCGGAGCCCCACCCTCGGCTCCTCTCGGCTTCGTCGCCTCGCCCAGCGCCCCACTCACCAGGAGGAGGCGGCGGCCCACCGGGACGCGCCGGAGACCTGCGAGCTGTGCAGCGAGTTGATCGGCCCGGAGCACCGCCATCTGGTCGACATCCCGAATCACAAGCTGATGTGCGCCTGCCGCCCCTGCGCGCTGCTCTTCGAAGGCGCGCAGGCGGGCGACGGGCGCTACCGGACCGTGCCCGATCGCCGCCTCTACATCGAGGACTTCGAGCTCGACGACGCCCGCTGGGCGAGCCTCCAGGTACCGGTGGACATGGCGTTCTTCTTCCACAGCTCCCCGGCCGAACGGGTGATGGCCTTCTATCCGAGCCCGATGGGCGCGACCGAGTCCCTACTCGAGCTCGAGGCGTGGCGCGACATCGAGCAGGCCAATCCCATTCTCACCGAGATTGAGCCGGACGTCGAGGCCCTCCTGGTCAACCGGGCCATGGGCGCCCGAGGGCATTGGGTGGCCCCCATCGACGACTGCTACGACCTGGTGGGCCTGATTCGGAGCCGCTGGAAGGGGCTGAGCGGAGGGCAGGAGGTCTGGGAGGAGATCGAGCGCTTCTTCGAGCAGCTCGGACGGCGGGCGAAGGTGTGCACACGTGGTGTAGTCCAGGAATCGAATGCTCCGGTGGCGCAGGCCACCGGCGGCGGATAAGGAGGCAGTGATGGCGAAGCTGAAGACCGGGAAGGCCGATGTGGCCCAGGACGCGCCGGCGCACACGCCGGGGGTCAAGGGCGGTGGAGAGCTCGGGAGCTACGAGAAGCAGCCCGGGCATAACCCCGATGGCACCTCGACCGCGGAGCGCTCCACGGGCGTCAATGCCAAGACGCACGGTCCGATCGACCCGCGCATGCCCAACCTCTCGCCAGCGTAGGGGTTGGAAGCCTCGATCCCAGGCGCCGTCAGCGCGGCTGACGCCCCCCGTCCCCCGGACCTCACGTTCTCCCTCGAGAGTGCCGCGGCGGTCGAGTACGCAGTGGTTCCCACTCTGGGGTTCAAGCTGCTGATCGAGCGGGTCGGCGGGGGGCCGGTCCGCTCTATCGCGTTCAACGCCCAGATCCGCATCGCGGCCACGCGGCGCTCGCACGACGAGGCCACGCAGGTGCGACTCATGGAGCTGTTCGGCCCGGCCAAGCAGTGGAGCAGGAGCCTCACCAGCCTGCTGTGGACCAATGCGAGCATGAACGTGCCTCCGTTCACCGACAGCACGCTGGTCGACCTCCCGGTGACCTGCACCTACGACTTCGAGGTGACCGCCACCAAGTACCTGCAAGCGCTCGAGGACGGTGAGGTCCCGATCGAGATGCTGTTCAGCGGGACGATCTTCTACGCCGCGCCGGACGGGCGGCTGCAGATCGCGCACGTCCCCTGGGACAAGGAGGCCACCTTCCGTCTCCCGATTCAGGTGTGGAAGGACATGATGGACCACTACTTTCCGAACAGTTCCTGGCTGCGGCTGCGCCGGGACACCTTCGAGCGGCTCTACGCCTACAAGGCGCGCAACATGCTCATGAGCTGGGAGGACACCCTCGACTCCCTGCTACCCGCGGAGGTGGCGGTACCCGCGGAGGTGGCGGCTCCGGAGGGCACCGCCGACCAGGGGACCAACGGATCGGGGCATTCGTAATGGATGAGGTCCGAAAGATCGCGGACGCGGTGCTCTACGAGGGCTACATCCTCTGGCCCTACCGCCGGTCGGCGATGAAGAACCAGCAGCGTTGGACCTTCGGCGGCGTCTACCCCGAGGCCTACAGCCGGGCCCGGGGCGAGGACGACCCCTGGACGATGCAGACCCAGATCCTGGTCGAGGGAGGCGACGACGCCAGCGTCGAGGTCCGGGTGCGCTTCCTGCACGTGGTCGAGCGACAGGTGGCCGCCCACACCGGCGATGACCTCGAGCTCGTGGACGAGCTCACCGTGGACGGCCGGCGCCACCTCTCGTGGGACGAGGCCGCCGAGCGGGAGGTGACGGCGCCGGGGCTCCGGCTCGCCGCGCTCAAGACCCCGGAGCGGATGGAGATAAGCGTTCCGACGGGAAGCGAGCGGGAGGAGCTTCTCGATGCGGAGGGCGGGATCGCCGGCGAGGTCCTGAGGAGCTGGCGCTCGCTCGCCGGAGCCGTTGAGATCCGGGCCGAGCGACTGCGTCCACGCCTGCACCGGTTGACGATACGGATCGTCAACCAGACTCCCTGGGAGGGTGGGCGCCGGGAGGACGCGCTCAGGCACACATTCGTCTCCACGCATACGTCCGTGAGCGCGGCCGACGGAGAGCTCGTCTCCCTCACCGACCCCCCCGAGGATCTGCGGGCGGAAGCGGAGGCCTGCGAGAACTCCGGCACGTGGCCGGTCCTGGTGGGCACCGAGGGCGAGCGCCACACGCTGCTCTCCTCGCCGATCATCCTGCCGGACTATCCTCAGATCGCGCCCGAGAGCCCCGGGGACCTCTTCGACGCAGGGGAGATCGACCAGATGCTCGTGCTGAACATCCTCAGCCTGACCGACGAGGAGAAGGAGGAGATGCGCGACTCCGATCCACGGACTCGGGAGATCCTCGAGCGCACCGCCGCCCTGTCGCCCGAAGAGATGATGAGCCTCCACGGCGCCATCCGCGAGTTCCAAGCGGTCCGGGCCCAATGAGGGACGACGACATGGGCATATGGGAGGAGCTCGAGCGGCCGGCGCCCGAGAGCGTGACGGTGGGGGGAGTCGAGGTCCGGCAGGGCAGCCGGGTCCGGCTCAGGCCGCGCCCTGGGGGAGACGTCTTCGACATCGCGCTCGCCGGCAAGGCGGCGGTGGTGGAGGGCATCGACCAGGACTTCGAAGGCAACATTCACGTGGCGGTGACGGTCGAGGACGAACCGGGTCGCGACCTGGGTGAGGACCGGCAGCCCGGCCATCAGTTCTTCTTCTCGGTCGAGGAGGTGGAGCCGCTTCACGACGCGGGCCCGGTGCTCGCCCCGGCGGCGCGCGTCCTAGTGGCCGGGATCGGGAACGTGTTCCTGGGTGACGATGGCTTCGGTGTCGAGGTGGCCGCCCGCCTCACCGGGCGCAAGCTCCCGCCGGGCGTAGATGTCAGCGACTTCGGCATTCGCGGGATGGACCTGGCCTATGCCCTGTAGGAGTACGACGCGGCCATCGCCGTCGACGCCGTGCCCCGCTGGGAGGCTCCCGGCACGCTCTACGTG
>JBPCRE010000095.1:0-8763 GCA_050997195.1 Thermoleophilaceae bacterium | reverse complement strand
GTTTCGTCGGCAGCGTAAGATGTGCAGAAGGGAGAGGAAAGCGACCAACGAGCGCGCAAGGGGGTTGGTGGGCGTCGGCGCCCCGCACGGGACGCTCGTGACCGCCGACGAGCAGGTTGCCGGCCGCGGGCGCCAGGGCCGCTCCTGGCACGCGCCTCCCGGGCGCGCCGTTCTCGCCTCCGTCGTCGTGCGCGAACTGACCGAGGCCACCGCTCCCCTGCCGCTTGCCGTCGCCGTGGCGGTGTGCGAGGCCTGCGAGGCGCTCGGCTCGGGGCCGTGCGCCATCAAGTGGCCGAACGACGTGTGGATCGAGCGCCGAAAGGTGGCGGGCATCCTCGTCGAGGGTCGCGCCGGGGAGAGATGGGCCGTGATCGGGGTGGGCCTGAACGTGTCCACCGTGCGCGAGGACTTCCCACCCGAGGTCCGCGAGTCCGCCACCTCCCTGCGCATCGCCGCCGGCCTCGACGTGGCCCCGAGCGAGGCCCTCGAGGAGCTGCTCGCCGCCCTCGAGCGGCGTCTCGGAGATCCCTCGGATGCGGTGCTCGAGGCCTGGGGCGCTCGCGACGCGCTCCGTAGTGCGGCCGTGCGGTGGTCCGGGGGCCAGGGAACCGCGGCCGGGGTGTCCTCCACCGGCGCCCTCCTGGTGGACACCGCGGAGGGACGCACGCTGCTCGACGCCGGTGAGGTGCACCTCCGGTGAGGCGCGATGCGTCCTCGGTCGTTGGACCGGGAAACGATTGGCGAGGGCTAGACTCCTGCACACGATGGCCACCAGCCCGACGGTCGAGCCGAGCACGGACGTGCACTCCCTCCCCGGGTCGCTCACGGGCGACACCGGCTTCTGGCTGGCCAAGCTCGGGTGGGCGGCCACCAAGCTCTTCGTGCAGACGCTCGAGCCCTGCGGGCTGCGGCCGAAGCACTACGCCGTGCTCTCCGTGCTCGCCGAGCAGGGCCCGAAATCGCAGCAGGCGGTCGGGGAGCTCCTGAACATCGACGCGAGCACCATGGTGGCCCTCGTCGACGACCTCGAGCGCGAGGGCCTGGCCGAGCGCCGGCGCAACCCGGCCGACCGGCGCGCCTACGCCGTGCACCCCACCGCGAAGGGCGAGGAGCTGCGGGCCACCGCCCGGCGCGCGGTCAAGGAGATGGACGATCACCTGGTGTCCCCTCTCGACGAGGCCGAGCGCGCGCAGCTCCACGACCTCCTCGTGCGCGTGGCCGCTGCCGGGCACCTGCCCCAGGCCGTGCCGCCGGGCTTCTCAGGCCCTTCGGGCTGCGGCCGCGCCGGGTAGCCGCTCCACCAGCCCGCTGACCCGCGAGGGATCGAGGCCGGCCTCGAGCTCGAGCTCCGGCGGCTCGTTGGCCGCGAGCCACGCCGCCACGATGCGCACCTCGTCCACCTCCTCGGCGGGCACGACGGTGCGGCTGGACGGCCGGCGCTCGAGCGCCGCGGCCGTGCGCGCCGCGATCTCCGCCGGCGCCTCCGGCAGCGGCCCCCAGTCCACCACCCGCCCGGCCACGATCCAGAACGCGTCGAAGCGCGGCTTGGTGGGGTGGCCGGCCAGCACCAGGCGCGAGCGCGCGTGGGTGGCCTCGAGCACGCCCCCGAGGCGCGAGAGCACACCCGCCAGCCGCTCGTGGCGTCGGTGTAGAGCGGCCGCTCGCTCGTAGCGCTGGGCGGCGGAGGCCTCCCGCATGGAGGACTCGATGCGCGCGAGCAGGGCGTCACGGCCATCTGCGTCGCATGACTCGAAGACGGCCAGCGCCTCATCGAGGCGTCGGCGGTAGAGGTTGGGATCGAGGTCGCCGAGGCAGGGCGAGAGGCAGCGGCCCATCTGGCCGTAGGTCGACGGATGGTCGCGACGGGGGAGCGCCCGCCCGCAGTGGCGCAGCCCGAACACCGAGGAGAGGTGCTCGACGAGCTCCTGGGCGGCCGTGCGTCCGCGCAGCGGCCCGACGCTGACGGCTCGGCCGGCTGCCGGCTCGCTCGCGATCTCGAGGATCGGGTAGGGGATGTCGAGGCGAGCGCGGATGAACACGTACCCGTCCGAGCGCTTGAGCTTGACGTTGCCCGGCGGGCGCCAGGCCTTGATCAAGCGGTTCTCGAGCACGAGCGCCCCGAGCTCCGAGTGCGTGGGTCGGTAGTCCACCACCTCCGCGCTCGCGGTCCATCCGGCGGGGCGGCAGAAGTGCGAGCGCGCCCGCGAGCGCACGGCCACCGACTTGCCCACGTAGAGCGCCCGGCCACGTACGTTCCGAAACACGTACACGCCCGGGTCGTCGGGCAGTGCGCCGAGGTCGGGTCGCTCCTCGGGAGCGCGGCGGCGGCCCGCGCCGCGCGGGCGCCGAGCTCGCGGCGCCAGCAGGGCCACGGCGTCCTCCACGGTCGCGGCACGGGCGCAGAGCCTCGGGAAGAGAGCGCAGAACACGCGGGCGCAGGTCTCGGCGTCCACCAGGGCCCGGTGGGTCGAGGCCACCTCGATCCCCAGGGCCTCGGCGAGCGGCTCGAGCCCGCGTCGGCGGGCCAGGGGGGCGAAGCGCCGAGCCAGGGCCACCGTGCAGAGCACCGGAGGCTCCGGCCACCGTATCCCGGCCCGCTCGAACCCCTGCCTGAGCGCGCGGGTGTCGAAGCCCGCGCTGTGCGCCACCAGGACCCGCCCGCGCAGGAGGGCGGCCAGGCGCGGAAGGACGTCCTCGGGCGCGGGCGCGCCGTCCACCATCTCCTGGGAGATGCCCGTGAAGCGCTGAATGCCCCGGGAGAGCGGCGCGGCGACCGCCATCAGCGACTCGAAGCGATCGTGCATCTCGCCGCCCACCAGCACCGCGCCCACCTCGGTGATCTCGCAGGCCGGGCCGGCGCGGCCGTTGGTCTCCACGTCCACCGAGAGGAACTCGGCGGAGGCGAGCGGTCCACGGGCGTCACCGGACGCTCGTGGGAGGGGGTCGGGGGCCGTCCGGGCTGACACGGGCGCGGGAACGTAGGCCCCCTCGCGGACAGGCTGGGCGCCGTCTTGCAGCCCACCGCGCCCGGGCGGGGGATGCCCCTACGCCGCGGTCGAGCCCGACGCGTCCGCGGCGGTGCCCGGGGAGGCGTCCCCGCTCGACGCGCCGTCGGTCGGGCCGGCCCCTCCCGTGGCGCCCCCGCGAGGCCGGCGCCGGCGGCGACGGCGGCTGCTTCGCGATCCGCCGTTGCCCGTCGCGCCCTCCTTCTCCTCGGTCTGTGCCTTCCCGCGATCCGGCGCGCCTTCGCCGTTGTTCCTGCCGCTCACGGCTCCGACCTTCGCGCCGCCGTTCGCTTCCTCCTCGCCGCCGGCACGCTTTCGCCGGCCTCCGCGCCGCCTCCGACCCTTGGGGAAGTTCTTCAGCAGCTCGCGAGCCAGGGCGGAGGGCTTTCGCGCCATGCGGGTGCGTGCCCCACGCAGGACCTCCTCGGCCTCCGGGGTGTGGGCGAGGGCCGCGGCGAGCAGCGCGGCCGAGAGCCGGCGATCCTGGTTGCGGGAGGCCTGCACGAGCCGTCGTGCGTTACGCGCGTGGGCACCGCCCGAGGAGTTCACGAGGACCCCGAGCAGGCGCTTGGTCTCCGGCCAGCGCTGGGCCGCGTACTCCTCGTGCACCTCTCGGGTGTACCCGGCCAGGCGCCAGAGCCACGCGTTGGCCTGGTCGCGGCGTCCGACGGGGCGCTCGGCCACCGCTTCGAGGAGGATCTTCACGGCCTCCCGGCGCTCGTCGCGAGGCCAGCCCCCCACGAAGTCGACGGCCTCGTCGAAGGCCTCGGGGTCGCGCCCGGCGGCCACCTCCTGGAGGGCGCGGAGCCGAAGCGCGCCTCCCCGGTTGCGCTCGAGGCAAGTGAGCAGGAAGCGCCGGCGAAGCTCACCGGTGTCGTCGAACTGGATCATCGCCTTGGCCCGGCGCCAGTTGGCGGTGGTCACGCGCGCCCCGGCCAGCGCGGACCACACGTGCTGCTCCTGCCAGGAGAGGCTATCGACGGCGATCCGCCAGAGCTCGCGCTCGAACACCCCGGCGCGGCGGTCGGGGTCGGGAGTCACGGGGAGCACGCGGCGCTCGACGCGCACGCGCCGGCCTCGCCCTCGTCGCACCGGACCCACCACGATGGCCCCGCCGCGGTAGACGTCGCGGTCGAGCAGCGAGTGCAGCGTGACCACCGGGTCGTCGTGGGTGGTGGCCGGGTGCACGAAGTCGACGACGATGCCGGCCTCCTTGCCGGGGTTGCGGCGGGTCACGCGGCCCACGCGCTGCTGGTAGATGCGCTTCGAGGCGGTGGGGGCAAGGTGCATGCACACCGTGGCGCGGGGAGAGTTCCAGCCCTCGGCCAGAAGCTGGGCGTTCACCAGCACGTCGATCTCCCCGCGCTCGTAGGCGGCCAGCGTGCGCGTGAGCTCGCGCTTGGGAGTTTCTCCCGACACCGCCTTGGCGCGCGTGCCCGCCTCCCGGAAGGCACGCTCGAGGTTGTGGGCGTGCTTGACCCCCGCGGAGTACACGACGCCGGGCAGGTCGTGGAAGCGCACGCGGTAGAGGTCGGCCACCGCGGCGTTGAAGGGGCCCTGGTCGAGGAGCTCGGCCAGCTCCTGCTGGTCGAAGTCCTGGTCCACCTCGCCCTTGCGCAGCGGCACCTTGGCGATGGTGCGCACGCCCACGCCGGGAGGGATGCGCACGTTGCGCAGTGGGGCGATCACGCCGCGGCGGGCGGCCTGCGCGAGGTCGAAGCGCGAGGTCTGGGTGGGGAACAGGTCCGTGACGTGGCGAGCGATGAGCGCGCCCGTGGCGGTCATGCCCACGAACACCGGGCCCTCCCACGAGCGGATGGCCGCGCTCGTCTTCTCCCCGAGGGCGGTGTGCGCCTCGTCGCAGATCACGATCGTGTAGGCGTCCGAGATCTTGCCGGCGTTGCGCACGAACCACTGGTAGGTCTCGACGGTGACCGGGCCGCGGTCGGGCGGCTCACCTGGCGCGCGCAACAGCGGGGGCGACACCCGCTTGCGGTACCCGCGATCGAAGAGCTCGCCGTTGAACTGGTCCACGAGGTTGCGCCGGTGGGTGAGGATGAGCACGCCTCCGGTGCGCGAGGCCTCCACGAAGCCGAGGGCGGCCACCGTCTTCCCGGCACCCGTGGCGTGCTCGAACCAGAACCGCCGATCGGCGTTCGGGTCCTCCTCGGCGGCGGGCTCCTCGGAGGTGTCCTCCCAGTCGAGCGGCTCCTCGTCGTCATCGACGTCCGCGGACTCCTGGGCGTCCTCGAGGTCCTCCGGCTCCTCGTCGTCGACGGATCCCTCACCGTCCTCGAGATCGTCGTCCTCCTCGTCGGGTCCGGGATCGCCGTCCTCCGGCGCGGGCACCGCGGCTCGGCCGTTCGCGGGCTCGGGCTCGGCCGATCCGCTCCCTCCGTTCCGAGGGGCCGCCTGCGCGTCGGCGAGCAGGGCGATGAGGGTGCCGGAGAGGGCGTCGACCTGATGGGCCGACAGCGTCGTGCCGTCCACCAGGTGCGGCTCGTCCTGAGCCATGAGGCGCTCGAGGCCGAGCATCAGGGAGAACTCCCGTCGCCAGGCCACCGAGGGGTGGGTGCGCCCGGCGGCCACCTCGGCCAGCGCGGCGTCGAGGGCCCGCCGGCGGGGTGTGCCCTTGGCCAGGGCGCCCTCGGGATCCTCGCCCTCGTTCACGAAGGCCTCGCGCGCGAAGGCCTCGGCGCGTTGAAGGTCGTCACCGGAAACCGGCAGCGCGGATACGAGGGGAGTGCTTTGAGCCAAGTCGGCTTCTCGGGTCGGAGACGGACGCCGACCGCGGCCGGCGGCGAAGGGCCACGCGGCGGATGCGGGACGCCCGCGAAAGTCGTCGCTTGACGGGCGAGACGGCCCGGAGCGACCTGTCCGCGCGTCCGAGACGCGGAGCGCGGTCCATCCATTAAAGCAGCGTGAGAGGACCGACACACACGGCGGGCCGCCCGAGAAGGTCTGCGAGGCTATGAGACGCATGCGCTCGCTCGCCGCCCTTCTCGCCTCCACGATCGTCCTCGCGGGCTGCGGTGGCGGGGAGCCGCCGCCCTCCGACCCGGGCGCGACCGGGTCGGCGAAGGCCGCCCCGGCGGCTGAGCGCTCGCTCGAGGGAGCGCCGCCCGCGCTCAGGCGCCTCTACGCGGAGGAGGATCGGCTCCTCGAAGGTGGCCCGGACGCCTTCCGTGCGCGCCTGCGCGAGCTTCGGGGCCAGCCCGTGGTGGTCAACAAGTGGGCCTCGTGGTGTCCGCCGTGCCGTGCCGAGTTCCCGTTCTTTCGCTCCCAGGCCGCCCGACGTGCCTCCAGGGTGGCTTTCCTCGGGGTCAACTCGATGGACGCGAAGGAGGACGCCGCAGCCTTTCTTCGCCGACAGCCGGTGGGCTACCCGAGCTACCTCGACCCGGATCTCGAGGTGGCCCAGGTGTTCCGGGGCGTCGCCGTCTTCCCCACCACGGCCTTCTACGACGCCCAGGGCAAGCTGAGCTACCTGAAGCAGGGCGGCTACGCCACCGAGGAGAAGCTCGCCGAGGACATCGAGCGCTACACCGGTTAGCGGGGGTGCCCGAGCTCCGAATCGATCCCCTGACGGGGCTGCGCACCATCGTGGCCGGCGACCGGGCCAGCCGGCCCGGAGCCGGGTTCGCGGTGGCCCCCCGGCCACCGATCGACCCCGAGGCCGACCCGTTCCTCCCCGGCCACGAGGAACGCACTCCTCCGGAGCTCTACGCCCTGCGCCCGGCCGGCGGCAGCGAGAACGGCCCGGGCTGGACCGTGCGGGTGATCCCCAACCTCTACCCCGCCCTCGAACCGGGCGAGGGGGCGGACGGCGGTCCGGCGGAGGACCCCCTGGCGAGCGGACGCGGCGTGCCCGAGCTCTTCGCCGCGCGGCCCGCGCTCGGCGCCCACGAGGTGATCGTCAACGGTCCGGAGCCCGTGTCCTCCCTCCGCGAGCTCGGGGCGGAGGGGCTCGAGGTGGCCATGGGCGTCTGGCGCGAGCGCATGAGCGCCCAGCGCGAGGCGGCCTACGTGCACGTGATCGTCAACGAGGGGCGCGAGGCCGGCGCCTCGCTTCCTCACACCCACGCGCAGCTCTACGGGCTCGGCTGGGTGCCCGCCGCCGTGGCGCGCGAGCGCGAGCGCTTCGGCGCGTACACCGATCGCACCCAGGGCCGCAACCTCCTCGAGAATCTCCTCCAGGAGGAGGTCCGCAGGGGAGAGCGGATCGTGGCCATCGACTCCGACGCCGTGGCCATCTGCCCCTTCGCCTCGCATCTCCCCTTCCAGGTGCAGGTCCTTCCGCGCCGGCCGCGGGCCCGCTTCGAGGATCCCGGGCCGCTCGGCGCGGCCCTTCTGCATCAGGTGCTCGAGCGCCTCGAGCTCGTGCTCGGAGCCATGCCTCCGCTCAACCTCTGGGTGCGCACCGCGCCCCGAGGGGCCAAGGCGTTCTGCTGGCGGATCGATCTCGTGCCCCGCCTCGGCCAGCTCGCGGGCCTCGAGCTTGGCGCGGGCGTTCACCTGAACGCGCTGGCGCCCGAGCGGGCGGCGGAGATGCTGCGCCAAGCTGTCGTGCCCTCGTCGGCGTGATCGCGCTGGCCGCGGTGATCGCCGCGGCCGCCGCCGGGGGTGTGGGAGCGGAGCGCCGGCTCGGGCCGCGGGCGGTCACCTTCGCCCGGTGGCTGATGGCCTTTCTGCTCTGGGTCGTGCTGCCCATCGTGGCCTTCTTCAACATCGCCGCCCTCGAGCTCACCGTGCGGGTGGGCGCCGGCGTGGCCTTTGGCTACGTGGCCCTGGCGGTGACCCTCGGCCTCGCCTACGCGATCGGCACGTGGGTGCTCCGCCTCGAGCGCGCGAGCGTGGGCGCGCTCATGATCGTGTCGGGCTTCGCCAACACCGGCTTCCTCGGGCTCCCCTTCGTGGTCGCCCTGCTCGGGTTCTCCGAGCTCCCCAACGCGGTGGCCTACGACGCGCTGGTGTCTGGGCTCGCGCTCGTGTCCATCGGCTTCACCGTGGGCGCGGCGTTCGGCACGCTCGGGGAGACGCCGCGCGCGCGTGTGCGCTCCTTCTTCACCCGCAACCCGCCGCTCTACGCCACCGCCGCCGGCTTCCTCGCCCCCGACGTGCTGGCCCCCGAGTGGGCCGTCGATGCCTCGCAGGTGCTCGTGCTGGTGACCGTGCCCGTGGGCTTCTTCGCGGTGGGGGTGACCCTCGGCTCCGAGCGCCGCCGCAGGGACCGTGCCAACCCGGGGCTCGCCGCGGTGGCCACCGGCGTAGGGCTGAAGATCGTCGTGGCTCCGGCGGTGGTGCTGACCCTCTCGGTGCTCGTGATCGAAGCGCCGCGGGCCTACCTCAGCCAGGCGGGGATGGCCAGCGCCGTGAACGCGCTGGTGGTGGCCGACGCCTACGGCCTCGACCGCGGGCTCGTCGCGGCCGGGATCGCGTGGAGCACGGCCATCGTGGTGGCGGTGGGGCTCACGGCCTCGCTCGCGTAGCGCGGCGAAGGGGCAATAGGGTCTCGCGCCGGCATGGTCGAGCTCGGCGTGGGCACGGTACTCCTCCTCGTGGTGGCCGGCTTCCTCGCCGGGGCGGTAAACGCCGTGGCCGGGGGCGGATCGCTCATCTCCTTCCCGGCCCTGCTCGCGGTGGGGTATCCGGGCATCACGGCCAACGTGACCAACCAGGTGGCGGTGCTGCCCGGGTACGTGGGCGGATCGGTGGCCTACCGCGAGGAGCTTCGCGGCCAGGGCTCGCGCACCGCCGC
>JBPCRE010000071.1:0-3413 GCA_050997195.1 Thermoleophilaceae bacterium | reverse complement strand
CACGAGGGTCTCGAGCGGCACCCCGTACTGGAGGGCGATCGAGATCGCCGTGGCGAACGAGTTCATCATCCCGCGCAGGGTCGAGCCCTCCTTGCCGATGTCGGTGAGGAAGATCTCGCCCACCGTTCCGTCGCCGTACATGCCCGCGGTGATGTAGCCCTCGTGGCCGCCGATCGAGAACTTGTGGGTGATCGATTGACGCTCGCGCGGCATGCGCCGCCGCCGTGGAGCAGGCTCGGCAGCAGCCTTGGCCGCCTCCTCCTCCTCGCTCTCCTGGTCCTTACGACCGCCCTCGGTGACCAGCGCTTGCACCGTCTTCGAGCCGTCGCGGTAGATCGCGAGAGCCTTGACGCCGAGCTCGTGCGCACGGAGGTACGCGCCCTCGATGTCTTCCACCGTGGACGAGTTCGGCATGTTGATGGTCTTGCTGATGGCGCCCGAGATGAAGGGCTGAGTGGCGCCCATCATCTCGATGTGGCCCGAGGCGGAGATGGCGCGCTCGCCGACGGCGACGTCGAACACCGGCAGGTGCTCTTCTCGCAGGAAGGGCGCGCCTACGAGCGATCCCCGCGGGCCCGTGAAGCCTCCCTTCTCGACCGGCTCCATGAGGTGCGCAAGAATGGTCTCGACCTCGTGGGAGGCGTAACCCAGGTTCTCCAGCGCCCTCGGCACGCCCTGGTTCTCGATGGTCATGGTGCCGCCGCCCACCAGGTTCTTGAACTTGACCAGCGAGAAGTCGGGCTCGACGCCCGTGGTGTCGCAGTCCATGAGGAACGAGATGGTGTTATGGCTTACGAAACCGTTGGCCACATAGGTCACGTTGTCGGGTACGGACAAGTCGAAGGTCGGACGGTCCTCGAGTAGTTCCGTCGTGTCGATCTCGTCGTAGAAGTAGCCGAGAAGATGCTCGAGGTCGGGGCTCGGCTCCCGCTCCATCACGGCACTTGCCGAGCGCCGTGAGATGTCGCCTCGCCGAGCGAGGCTCATGAGCATCGTCTTCCTCAGCGCATCATTCCCGGGCGCGAGCTCGTCGATCAGCCCTCGACCGACCGGAATATGGTCGCCCCGAGCCGCCTGGCGATGCTCACCCTTGAGGAGAGTCTCGATCTTGCGGGCCGAGATGAAGCCGATCTCGTCCGCGAAACGCGTCGCCGCGGAAACGTTCAGCAGTCTGAGGACGTAGCGGTCGTGATCGCCCCAGTTCGAGCTCGTCCCATCCGTTTTCCTGGTCGTTACGAAGCCGAGCGACAGCAGCAGAGTCTGGGTGTCGCGGGAGAAGGAGTCGGATGTAGTGCTGAACGAGGCGTAGCCGTGATTGGTGGTCCCGTCGGCCTCAAACAGACCTCGGACGAAGGCCGCGTAGACGTCGCGGTCGTTGCTGTGGAGAACCGCGTCGGGAATGCGAGGGGTAAAGCCCTTTCCGCTGTGCCCCACGAAGGGAGGGAGCTTGGCGAACCCACACGCGTCCCACCAGATCGTGAGTGGGACCGAGTGAATCGCCAGCTGGGTGTAGCCCTTGCACGGAAGCAAGTGTGGCTCGAGGCCGAACAACTCTCGACTGAGCTGCGCCAGACGTTCGATGACATCGTCGTCCCCGTCGGCGACGCAGAGCCGGAGGCCCTTGGCGTGCAGCGATCCATCGCCCATGAAGTAGCCGACCAACTCAGCAAGGTCGGACGTCATCGATCGGGGCACTCGGGTGCGAAAGTCGGCGTTCCAGTGAAGATCTCCGAGAGGGGGAAGGGCCACTTCGTTCGACTCGCCCACAAGTCCTCCAAGCGTCAACGGGACTCGGTCACCTGGCTCGAGCTCGGCCATTCGCCGCCAGACCCAGTCACCCTCAGTGTCCACGACCTTGATGCGGTGGGTTGGGGTGCCCTGAATCCGGTATCCCCGCTTCGTCTCGACAGAGACCACTTGCTCTTCGCCATTGACATAGAACTGCGTCGCTCGGCGGGGCCCCTCGTCGGTGGCCACCTCGAAGTCGATCGGCTGCCATTGCGGTCCGTCCTCATCGCCCAGAGTGCCCAGGCGGACGAGACCTCGACTAGTGGAGACGAGGGAGTCGGAGACCAGGCAACCCGTCGGCGCCAGGACGCTCGCCTGCGCATTGCGAAAGCCGTGCCGGCGCCCGAGGGCCACCACGTCGTCCCACGCGGCCTGGGCCGCGGCGGCCACCGGCTCGTCGCTGGGGAGGTGGGCGTAGGCCGCCGAGCGGTGCTTGGCCATCACGCGGTTGTGCGGCTCGCGGTTGTCGGCGTAGCCCTCGTAGGGGCCCATCGCGGCCGCGATCTCGGCCGAGCGGCGGTAGGCGCGCCCGGTCATGAGCGCCGTGACGGCTCCGGCCACCGCACGCCCCTCGTTCGAGTCGTAGGGCATGCCGTTCGACATCAAGAGCGCCCCGAGGTTCGCGTAGCCGATGCCGAGCTGCCGGAGGCGGTGTGCGTTCTCGGTGATCTTCTCTGTTGGGTATGCGGAGAAGGAGACGATGATCTCCTGGGCGAGGATGAGCGTGTCCACCGCGGCCTCGAACTCGCCAATCAGGAACGAGCCGTCGTCGGCCCTGAACTTCATGAGGTTCAGCGAGGCGAGGTTGCAGGCCGTGTTGTCGTTTGACATGAACTCAACGCAGGGATTACTCGCCGTGATCCGCCCGTCGTTCGCCGTCGTGTGCCAGTCGTTGATGGTCGTGTCGTACTGAACGCCCGGGTCGGCGCAGCGCCAGGCCGCCTCGGCGATCTCGTGCATGAGCTCCCGCGCCTTGACCGTCTCGGTCACCTCGCCGGTGGTCCGGGCCAGGAGCTGCCAGTCGGCGTCGTCCTCCACCGCCTGGATGAACTCGTCGGTGAGCCGCACGGAGTTGTTCGCGTTCTGGTACTGGATCGAGTGGAAGCCGTCACCGTCGATCGACATGTCGAAGCCCGCGCGGCGGAGCGCGTCGGCCTTCTCCTCCTCCTTGGCCTTGCACCAGATGAAGTCGCGGATGTCGGGGTGATCGGCGTCGAGGACCACCATCTTGGCCGCGCGCCGCGTGCCCCCGCCGGACTTGATCGAGCCCGCCCAGGCGTCGGCGCCGCGCATGAACGACACCGGCCCGGACGCGGTGCCGCCCTTCGATAGCTGCTCCGTGGAGCCCCGGATCTTCGACAGGTTGATGCCCGATCCCGAGCCGCCCCGGAAGATGAGTCCCTCCTCGGTGTTCCACTGGAGGATGGAGCGCATGTCGTCGTCCACGGCCAGGATGAAGCAGGCCGAGGACTGCTCCTCGCCGGCGGGCTTCCAGCCGACGTTGAACCACACGGGCGAGTTGAAGGCGGCCATCTGGTGCACGAGGATGTGGGTGAGCTCCGCCTCGAAGGCCTCGGCGTCCTCGTCACCCGAGAAGTAGCCGCCCTCGCGCCCGGCCTCCGCGA
>JBPCRE010000006.1:0-2562 GCA_050997195.1 Thermoleophilaceae bacterium | reverse complement strand
GGATCTACCGCCTCAAGCGCGAGCTCCTCGACTTCCACCGCGCCACCTCGCCGCTGGTGGAGCCGGTGCGGGCACTCGCGGAGGGCCGCTACCAGATCGTGCCCGACGAGCTGCGCTCCTACTTCCGCGACGTCCTCGACCACCTCCTGCGCGTGGCCGACCAGGTGGACGGCTTCAGCGACGCGCTCACCAACGTGCTGCACGCCAACCTCGCCCAGGTCACCGTGGGCCAGGCCGAGGACACGCGGCGCATCTCGGCGTGGGTGGCCATCATCGCGGTGCCCACCATGATCGCCGGGATCTACGGCATGAACTTCGAGAACATGCCCGAGCTGAAGTGGACCTACGGCTACTTCATGGTTCTCACGGTGATCGCGGTGGCCTGCGGCACCCTCTACTGGCGCTTCCGGCGCTCGGGGTGGCTGTGAGGCCTCCCCGGCCTTGGCCCCCCGGAGACCCCGGCTAACCTCCCGCGCCCATGGCCGAGAACTGCATCTTCTGCTCGATCCTCGCGGGAGACATGCCCGGAGAGGTCGTGGACGAGGACGAGCACACCGTGGCGTACATGGACATCGCGCCGTGGACGCGGGGGCACGCGGTGGTGGTCCCACGCCGGCACGTGGCCAACCTCTACGAGATCGAGGACGACGAGCTCGCGCGGGTGAGCGCGGCCGGGCGGCGCCTGGCGCTCAAGATGCGCGACAAGCTCGGGGCGGACGGGGTCAACCTGCTGAACTCGACGGGCAGCGCCGCATGGCAGACCGTCTTTCACTTCCATCTGCATGTGATCCCGCGCTACGAGGGCGACCCGCTCGAGCTTCCCACCCAACCCGCGAAGGTGGATCCCGAGGAGATGGCCCGCGTGGCCGCCGAGATCCGTGGCTAGAGCGCGGTACGAGCGCGACGGCGATCTCGGCGTGGTCGTCATCGACGATCCGCCGCTCAACCTCTTCGGGGCCGAGCTCACCAGGGATCTCACCGCCGCCCTCGACGAGGCCGCAGCGGACTCGATCCGCGCTCTTCTGATCCGAGCCGAGGGCGAGGTGTTCACCGGGGGGGCGGACGTTCACGTCTTCGACGGCAAGAGCCCCGAGGAGGCGGCCGATTTCTTCGAGGAGCTCGTCGGCATCGTCCACCGCCTCGAGGACATGCCGATTCCCACCCTTGCCTCGGTGCACAACCTGTGCCTGACCGCCGGCCTCGAGCTCGCCCTCGCCTGCGATCTCATCTTCGCCGACGAGTCGGCGCGCTTCGGGCTCGTCGAGATCGTGGTGGGGCTCACGCCGGCCATGGGGGGCACCCAGCGCATGGCCGAGCGCGCCGGGCCGGCGCGGGCCCGGGAGTTCGTGATGAGCGGGGACCTCTACGACGCCGCGACGCTCGAGCGCTGGAACGTGATCAACCGCGTCCTTCCCGACGCTGAGCTGGCCGAGGCATCGATGGCCTTTGCGAAGCGCCTCGCCGCCGGGCCCACCCGCGCGAACGGGGCAACCAAGGCCATGGTCCGAGCCTTCCTCGACCACGGCGTCCGCGGCGCGGACGCCCGGATCGGGGACATCGCCGCGCCGCTCTTCGCCACCGAGGACCTTCAGGGCGCGGTGAGGTCCTTTCTCGACGAGGGCCCCGGCAAGGCCACCTACCGCGGCCGCTGAGCGCACCGGGCCGGTCCTCAGGGAGGCGGCCCGCGAGCGCGAGGCCGGCTCCCCTCCGCGGCGCCCGGATCGTCGTCAAGGATCGAGGCGGCTGCTACGTTTGCGCGTGTAATGGTCGGCTTCGTCCGGCGAAGATCAAGTGCCGTTGGTCCCGAGAATGCCGCATGAGCACCGGGCAGGGCATGAACAGGAAGGTGCTGAGAAGGCATGGCAAGCGGAACGGTGAAGTGGTTCAACGACGAGAAGGGCTACGGGTTCATCACCCCCGACGAGGGTGACCGGGACCTCTTCGTCCACCACACCGGCATCAACGGGTCGGGCTTCAAGACCCTCGCGGAGAACTCCAAGGTCTCCTACGACGAGGAAGCCGGCGACAAGGGCCCCAAGGCCGTCAACGTCACGAAGCTCTAGGTCGGGCTCTCAGCCCGCGGAGTGGATCCTGGCTACCAAGGAAGAAAAGATCGAGATGGAGGGGGAGGTCACCGAGGCCCTTCCCAACACGATGTTCCGGGTCGAGCTCGACAACGGGCACCCGGTGCTGGGCCACATCTCGGGCAAGATGCGGCGTCACTACATCCGGATCCTGCCCGGTGACCGGGTGAAGATCGAGCTCTCGCCCTACGACCTCGAGCGGGGCCGCATCACCTATCGGTACAAGTAGCGGACGTCGGTAGCGCGCGCGGCGGAGTCCTCGGCCGCTCGGCCGCATCGCGCGGCTTTCACCGCTCGGGCGCTACCACGACCGATCCTCGGTGTTCAATGTCACATCGTGCGCATGGTGATCTCGATTCTCGCCCTGACCGGGCTCCTCGCCGCGGCGCCGGCGGCGGATGCCGTCGAGCTCGGGGTGCCCTCGACGCCCGGGGAGGCGAGCTGTCCTGAGAACTGCCAGGCGGTAGGGCAGGTCAGC
>JBPCRE010000001.1:0-10576 GCA_050997195.1 Thermoleophilaceae bacterium | reverse complement strand
CCGCCTCGCCACCGGAGTCGGTGCCGCCCCCCGAGGGCGCGCCGCCGCCGGTGTCGCCCGTGTCCCCACCGCTCGGCGCGGACGGAGCCACGGCGCCGCCTCCGCCGCCGCCGACTCCGCCGCCTCCGACTCCGCCGCCCTGGGGGGGCGCGGAGTTGTAGCCCGGGTTCGTGCCCGTGCCCGTGCCCGTTCCCGTTCCCGTAGCCGACTGGCCGGGGGACTCCGACTGCGCGGGGCCCTGAGAGGCGTACTTGCCGTAGAAGGGGGTGAAGCTCACCGGGTTGCTCGGGCCCGAGAAGCCGCGGCAGCCGGGACGGATCTCGCGCATGAAATTACCCCAGATCGAGGCGGGGAAGGTGCCGCCCGCCACGTCGATTCCGTGCACCCCGCGCATCTCCTTGAGAGCGGCGGGGTAGCCCACCCACACCGAGGCCGCCAGCTTGGGCGTGTAGCCCACGAACCAGGCGTCGTTGAAGTTGTCGGTGGTCCCCGTCTTGCCCGCCGACGGACAGCCGGTGCTCGCCTTGGTGCCGGTGCCCTTCTCCACGTTGGCCTTCAGGATCTTCGTGACCTCCCAGGCCACGCCGTCGGGGAACACGCGCTTGCGCTGGGGCTTGCCGAGGTCGTCGGACTTGCCGTCGGAGAACTCGACCCGCCGGATGGCCTTCGGCTTCGATCGCATGCCCCCGGCGGCCAGGGTGGCGTACGCGTTGGCCATCTCGAGCGGGGAGACCCCGAGGCGCAGGCCGCCGAGCCCCTCCGAGGGGATGCCGTCGAGCTTGGTGGTGATGCCCATGAGCTTCGCCGTCTCGGCCACCTCCTTGGGCCCGAGGTCCACGTCGAGCTGCGCGTAGACGGTGTTGTCGGACTTCAGGGTGGCCTTCACGAGATCCATGCGGCCCCCGTAGGACTTGTCGTAGGTCTGCACCTTGTAGGGCCCGTAGCCGGGGATCTGGAGCTGGAGCGGCTTCGAGTTGTAGAACGTCGTTCGCGGGTTCACGCCACGGCGGATGGCGGTGGTGAGCACCATCGTCTTGAACGCCGAGCCCGGCTGGCGGTGGCCCTGGGCGGCCAGGTTGAACGTGCGGTCGTCGTACGTGCCGCTCGAGGCCATGGCGCGGATGTAGCCCGTGGAGGGATCGATGGCCACCACCGCGCCGCTCGGGTCTCCCGGATAGCTGAGCTGGTTGTTGATGGCGCGGCGGCCGGCCGCCTGCATCTTGGGATCGATCGTGGTGTGGATGGTCAGGCCTCCACGCCGATACACGCTGGCGCCGTACTCCTCGATGAGCTGCTCCTGCACGAAGTCGAAGAAGTGGGGCTCGCGGCGCTTGGTGTAGCGATCACCGCGCTTCAGGCCGAGGCCCGAGCGCAGGGCGCGGCGCACGCGTCGGCGCAGCTCGGCGCAGCGATTGGACTGGCAGACCTTGACCATGCGACGCAGCACCTCGTCGCGGCGCGAGCGCGCCGCCGCGGGGTTGCGGAAGGGGTTGTACTGCGACGGGGCCTGGGGAAGTCCGGCGAGCATGGCCGACTCGGCCAGGGTCAGATCGCGCGCCCTCTTCGAGAAGTAGACCGAGGCCGCGGCCTCCACCCCGAGGGCGGTCCGCCCACCGGCGGTGCCGTAGGGCACCGAGTTCAGGTACTCCTTGAGTATCCACTGCTTGGAGCGCTCCTTCTCGAGCTCGGAGGCCAGCTTGGCCTCGCGGATCTTTCGCTCGACGTTGCGCTGGGGGTCCTTGATGTAGAGCGCGCGCACGAGCTGCTGGGTGATCGTCGATCCGCCCTGCACCGTCTCTCCCGATTGGACGTTGGCCACCCCGGCGCGGACGATGCCCTCGTAGTCCACTCCCGAGTGGCTCCAAAAGCGCTCGTCCTCGATGGCCACGGTGGCCGCGCGCAGGTCGCGGGTCTGCTCGCGGGCCGGCACGGGGGTCCGGATCTCGTCGGACACCACGTAGCCGAGGCGCGAGCCGTCGGCGGCGAGGATCTCCGAGGAGCGCCCCTTGTCCTTGGGCTCGAGCTCATCGATGGCCGGCGCGGTGGCCGCCACCGCCGCCACGTAGCCCACCACCGAGAGCCCTCCCACGGCGGCCACGGCCAGCCCCACCAGGAGGGCGACCGAGAGGGCGCTCCGCGCGTTACCGCGACGTGCGCCACCTCGGCGTCGGCGTCGGCGGCTGGTCTTTCGCTCAGAGTAGGTCACGGTGATGTGCGGGGGACGACCGAGTGGAGGCGACCGGTCAGCGGGTGCGGGGGGATCTGCGCGCGCGCGGCGACCGAGGCGGACGCCTTGCCACTTCGCCTCAAGTCCCGGAACCCGAGGATAGCCCCTCTCTGCGGAGTCGTTCGAGGGCGGAGGCCCGAAGTCCTGCCGCCACCTCGCTTCGCTCCGCGGAGGTCTCCGCTCGCTTGACGAGCACGAGGCGGATCCCGTCGCGCTCCACCTCGGCGATCGAGACGCTCACCTCGGGATCCTCCCGCAGCGCCTCGAGCGCCAGCGAGGCATCGGCCTCCGGAGGAATCCAGATCGACACGTCCACGTGCACCGTCGGGTCGACGATCGTGTGGTTGACGATCGTCGACTGAGCGAGTCGCTCGTTGGGGATGATGATGCGGCGCCCGTCGTCCGAGCGCACGTAGGTGTAGGAGAGACGCACGTCCTCCACCGTGCCGGTCTGCTCCTCGAAGGTCACGAGGTCTCCCACCCGGATGGGCTGCGTGATGGCCAGCTGGATGCCGGCGATCGCGTTGGCCAGCGTCTGGCGGGCGGCGAACCCGACGACGATGCCGAGCACGGCGGAGGAGGCCAGGATGCCGGTGGCGGTGCGCCTGACTCCGTCGAACTGCGAGAGGGCCAGCGCGATCCCCAAGAGCACGATGAGCGCGTACACGAGCCGGCGCACGAGCCGAAGGCGGGTGTCGACCTCCGCGGTCAGGGTCCCCCCGGCCACGGCGGCCGTCAGCCGGGAGCTCCGGCGGGCGAAGCTCCGGTCTACCGCTTGGGCCACGGCGAAGGCGAGCACCACGGTGACCACCGCGGTGATCTCGCGCCGGTAGGCGATCAGGAACGAGTCCGGGCTGGGAACATCGGGGGTGATGGCGCGCGAGGGTAGTCCCGGGCTCGACACCGTTCTCATGGACGCCTTCGGCACCCTGCTCTACCTCGAGCCTCCCGGGCCGCGCCTTGCGGCCGAGCTCGAGCGGAGGCTTGGAGCACCGGTCTCGGAGACGGCCGCCACCGCGGCGTTCGCCGCGGAGATCGCCTACTACCTCGACCACCACCTCGAGGGCCGCGACGCCCGCTCGCTCGCGGAGCTGCGCGAGCGCTGCGCCGAGGTGATCCGAGCGTCCCTCCGCCTGCCCGAGCAAGCCCACGCGGCGGTCCGCGAGGCCATGCTCGAGGCCATCGCCTTCACGGCCTACCCCGAGGCGGCGCGAGCCCTGGCCGAGCTGCGGGCCGGCGGGGTCCGTCTGGTGGCCGCCAGCAACTGGGACTGCTCGCTCGCCGAGGTGCTCGACCGCGTGGGCCTCGGCGAGGCACTCGACGCGGTCGTGCCCTCCGCGCTCGTGGGGGCGCCCAAGCCCGACCCTCGTCTCTTCGCCACGGCTCTCGACGCGGTGGGGGCACAGGCCAGCCGATCGATCCACGTCGGGGACTCGATCGAGCACGACGTGGCGGGAGCGCGGGCCGCCGGACTGCGGGCGGTTCTCGTCGTGCGAGGGGCCACCCGTCCGAGCGGGGCCGGCGTGCCCGTTGTGTCCTCGCTCGCAGCCCTGCCCTCCCTAGTGTTCGGCGCCTGATGCGCTCACCCTTCGAGCTCGCCGAGCCGGGCCCCGGACACCCGGGGCCGCCCCACCCGGGGCCGCCGCGAGGCTCGGACGCGGCCGGCCTCGAGCCGCGCTGGCCGGCGTGGTTCGGGATCGTGGCCTTCGCGGGAGCGATTCTCCTCCAGATCCTCGTGGGGGCGGTCCTCTCGGTGGCCCAGGTGGAGATCGACACGAACAGCCCTGCGGTGAACATCGCCGGCACCCTCATCCTCGACGCGTCGCTCATCGTCATCGCCGTGCTGCTCGCCTCTCGAGTGATGCGCCCACGGCCCTGGCACTTCGGGTTCCGCCCCACCCGTCTGGTGCCGGCGCTCGGCTGGTCCGCGCTCGGGATGGTCTGCTTCTACGGCTTCGCGGCCGCCTACCAGGCGCTTCTTCCCCGAAAGGTCGAGCAATCCACGCTCGAACAGCTCGGTGCGGGCGACAGCACGACCGCCCTCATCGGTGTGGGGCTGCTCATCGTGGTCGTGGCCCCGGTGGTCGAGGAGACCTTCTTCCGCGGCTTCTTCTACCGAGCACTGCGGAGCCGCTTCGGCATCGTGGCCTCCGTCGTCATGACCGGTGGCCTGTTCGGGTTGATCCACGTCGGCACCGGGGCCGAGGCCGTCCCGCCGATCGCCATCCTGGGCATGGCCTTCTGCCTCGTCTACGAGCGCACAGGCTCGCTCTATCCCACCATCGCCCTGCACGCCGTGAACAACGCCGTGGCCCTCACGGTCTCCCCCGAGGGAACCCCGGCCGTTGCCCTCCCCATCCTCGCGGTGGTGCTCGCGGGCTGCCTCGTGCTCCCCCGCTTCGCCCGCGCGCCGGGCGCACGGCTCACCCCGGTACCCGCCACAGGTTGACGGTGGAAGGCGCCGCGGCAGAGGAGTAAGGTGCCGCTCCCCATGAGGCGAGCGTCACGCACTCTCTGTGCCGCCTCAGCGCTCGTCGCCCTCGCGCCCTCGTCGGCGCTCGCCGCCGGCTCCGACGAGAGTGCCCCGTCCCGCCGCGGTGCCTCCGTCGGCCCCCTGGCGCTCGAGCTGCGCGGGGGCATCGACATGAACGGCCGGCGCTACGTGCTCGAGGGCCAGCGCGTCGTCGTGGAGGGCCGCAGCGCGCGCTTCGCCGCCGGCGAGGTCATCTCGCTCACCATCGGCGGCCCGGGGCGCGGCAGCGAGGAGGCGCGCGCGGCGCTCGAGCCCGCCGGCGCCGGTGGACGCTTCCGCACGGAGTTCACGGCGCGGCGCACCGGGGTCTGGAGGGTCGAGGCCTCGCAGCCCGATGGCCCGCAGGCCGTGGTGGCGGCCCGCGCGGTGGACCCGCGGGTGCGGCGCGGCTCTCGCGGGACGGGCGTGCGGCTCATGCAGCGCGGCCTGGGCAACCTCGGGTACGTGACCCCGCTCGGCGGTCGCTTCGACGCCGCGACGGCCCGGGCCGTGGTCGCGTTCCGGAAGACCAACGCGATGGTCCGACGCCCCACCGCCGGCCGCGCGGTGCTCTCGAAGCTCTTCCGAGGCGAGGGCGGATTCACGCTTCGCCATCCCCGGTCCGGCAAGCACGTCGAGTTCGACTTCTCGCGTCAGGTGCTCGTGCTCGCCCGGGGCGCGCGCGTCGAGCGGATCTACCACGCCGCGTCGGGCAAGCGCTCGACGCCCACGGTGTTCGGCACCTTCTCCTTCTACCGCAAGCAGCCGGGCACGAACGCGAAGGAGATGGTGTGGTCGAACTACTTCATCCGCGGCTACGCGATCCACGGGTACAAGTCGGTGCCCGTCCGACCGGCAAGCCACGGGTGCATCCGGGTGCCGATCCCCGATGCGGTGTCGATCTCTCGCTGGATCTCCCTGGGGGACCGCATTCACGTCTACCGCTGAGCCGCGAGGCGCTACTTGCGCACGTAGTTCGCGGCGATGGTGGGCACCAGGCCGTAGAGCAGCAGCCCGAGCACCGCGGTGATGAGCCGTTGAATCCAGATGTTGCGCCCCTCGATGAAAGCGGCAAAGGGCGTGAACAGGAAGTCGTTGGCTTCGTCGATGCCCTCGCGGAAGGCGCCGTGGCGGCGCTCGCGGTCGCGCTCGTCGGAGATCGACGGGATGGGGGTGCCAGGGCCCTCGAGGAGCTGGCGCTGACGGTCGCTCGCGGCCGCACCCTGCTCCTGGGCGAACAGCGCGAACCCGATCACGATCACGAGGCTCGCGACCAGGGCGAAGAGGCGCAGGAGTCGGGCGAGAAGGCGCAGGGCGCGGGTAGCATACGGCGCCGCCGTGACGCCGCCGCCCCTCTGTCCGTGAGCGCCCACGAGCGGCTCGTGGCCGAGCTTCGCGAGCACGCGCTGGTGATCGGAAGGGTGACCCTCACGAGCGGGCGCACCGCGGAGTACTACGTGGACGCGAAACGGGCCATCATGAGGCCCGCCGGATTCCGGGCGCTCGGGGAGCTGGTGGCCTCCGAGGCTCGCGCGCGGGAGGCCACGGCCGTGGGGGGCATGACCATGGGCGCGGATCCGGTGGCCTGCGCGGCGCTGGCCGCCGGCGCCGAGGTGTCGGCGTTCTTCGTGCGGAAGGTGGTGAAGGCCCACGGCCTCCAGCGCTCCATCGAGGGTCCCCCGCTGTCGAAGGGCGAGCGCTGCCTGGTGGTCGAGGACGTGGTCACCACCGGCGGCTCCACGCTCGCGGCCATCGAGCGGGTGCAGGCCGAGGGGCTGCGGGTGGTGGGGGTCGTGGCCGTGCTCGACCGCCTGGCCGGCGGGGGAGAGGCCATCGAGGTGGCCGCGGGCGCGCCGTACACGGCGCTGACCACCATCGACGACGTCTACCCCGAGCGCCCCGACCACTGACCGTCGGGAGGGCCAGGGGCCGCCTCGCTACGTTCAGGTTCCCCCACGGCACCGAAGAGGAGAACGCACATGGACACGCGCAAGCTGGGATCGCAGGGACTCGAGGTGTCCGAGCAGGGCCTCGGCTGCATGGGGATGTCGGAGTTCTACGGAACGGGCGACGAGGGCGAGGCCATGGCCACCATCCACCGGGCTCTCGACCTCGGCGTGACGCTGCTCGACACCGCGGACATGTACGGGCCGTTCACCAACGAGGAGCTGGTGGGCCGGGCGGTGCGCGAACGCCGCGAGTGGGTGATCGTGGCCTCGAAGTTCGGCAACGTGCGCTCTGAGGACGGTGGCTTCCACGGCGTGCGCGGAGACGCCGAGTACGTGCGCGAGGCCTGCGACGCGTCGCTCCGCCGCCTGGGCGTGGACTTCATCGACCTCTACTACCAGCACCGCGTAGACCCGGAAGTGCCGATCGAGGAGACCGTGGGGGCCATGGCCGAGCTCGTCGAGCAGGGCAAGGTGAAGTACCTCGGGCTCTCGGAGGCTGGGATGGACACGATCCGCCGCGCCCACGCCGTCCACCCCATCTCCGCGCTGGAGACCGAGTACTCGCTGTTCACGCGCGACGTGGAGGAGGAGATCCTGCCCACGCTGCGCGAGCTCGGCATCGGCTTCGTGGCCTACTCGCCGCTCGGCCGCGGGCTGCTCACCGGCCAGATCACCTCGGCGGAGGACCTCGAGGAGAGCGACTCCCGCACCTCGCGCTTCCCTCGCTTCGCCCAGGAGAACTTCGACGAGAACGTGCGCCTGGCCGGGCGGGTGAAGGAGATCGCCGAGGAGAAGGGCGTCAAGCCCGGCCAGCTCGCCCTCGCCTGGGTGCTCGCGCAAGGCGAGGACATCGTGCCGATCCCGGGGACCAAGCGGCGCACCTACCTCGAGGAGAACGCCGGCGCGTCGGAGGTCTCACTCACACAGGAGGAGCTCGACCGCCTGGCCGAGGCCTTCCCGGTGGGAGCGGCGGCCGGCGACCGCTACTCGGACATGTCGACCGTGAATCGCTGAGGGCAAGGCGGGCGGGCGAGTCGTGGGAGCATCCCCCCGCGTGCACGAGGCCAACCTCCATCTCGAGCCGAACGAGGCCTCCGACCTCTGCCCCGTCTTCGATGAGGACGTGCTCGACGCGCGCGGCTGGGATCGCGCCTTCGTGACGGTGCTCGACGAGTCGGCGGCCGAGGGCGCGATCGCCGTGCTCGTACACGACCGCGGGGCCGAGCCGGGGGAAGGGTGGAGGGCGGAGCGGGTGCACGCTCGCCCGACCACGGGCAAGGGGAAGACCGAGGACGCCGAGGCGTGCGCCCGCCGAAACGGCTCGATCTACCTCTTCGGCTCGCAGTTCGGCAAGAAGGCAGGCCCCCTGAGCGCCCGGCGCTCGTGGATGGCGCGAGTGCGCGAGAGCTCGCTGGCCGACGCGCTCGCGGACGGACAGGCAGATCTCGAGGTCGCCCGGCTGCGCTTCGGCCTGCACCGTGCGGTGAACGACGCGCTCGTCGAGGCGGGCATCGATCTCATCTCGCTCGGCCCCCGTGCGCGGGAGGCCTACATCGACGCGACGGTGGCGATCGGCGAGAGCAAGGACAAGCGCTGGGCGGGACTGGTGAAGGCGGGCGATCACCCGCTCAACGTGGAGGCCGCCGAGTTCCGCCCCGACGGCCGAGCCCTGCTCGGGCTGCGCTACCCCGTGACCGCGGAGGGTCATCCCATCCTCGTCGAGCTCGACGACGTGGACGCGATCTTCGCCGATCCGGACGCCGTGCCCTCCTGCTCGAGGGTATGGGTGCTCGACGACGTGGGGACCGAGCGGGAGCCGGCCGGCCTCCGAGGACTTCACTCCGATGGTGAGGATCGCTTCGACGCCGTGGTCGGCGACCTCGACGCGGCCGGCAAGGGCGCAACCCTCCTCGAGGATCATCCGGAGGGAGCGAGCGCCCGCTCGCGTCACGTTCGCTTCGCCCTTCCGCCCACGGCCGCCGGCGGGCCGGTGACCAGCGAGCTCGTCCACGACTTCGAGGACGTTCGCCGCGTCGAGGGAGTGGTCGTGGAGGAGACCGGTCATGCCTACTACGCGCTCGACGAAAAGGGGCACGTGGCCCTGCGCACGCTCGTGTTCGAGTAGCGGCTTTTCAGCCGCCGCCACGAACGCGTTCGAGCTGGGCGATGTCTCGAAGATCCTCTTCACGCCCCGCGGCCCGCTGCATGACATCGAGTCTTCCGAAGCGGGTCCGCAGGAGCCAGTTCCCCCCGCGCTCCAGGTTCTCAAGGCCGAGGTGGAGCACCTCCTCCGGCCGGAAATCCCCGACGGCGCGTGGTTCGGCTTCCAGCTCCTCGAGGGCGTTCATCAGGCGGCCGAGGACTCCTCCTCGTCGGAGCCCCGGCTCACGGGCGAGGTCTCGCTCCGGCGATGGCCGTCAAGGCGTAGGAGAGCTCGGCGGCCTGCGCCACGCGCTCTCCTGGTGACGTTCCCCGGAACCCGGCGCGGAGTTGCTCTCCGTCGAATCGTTGCCGCGCGGCCCCGGCACCGCGCGCAGTTCGAGTCGCTCCCCCATTACGGCCAGCAGCCTCTCGACCGTCTCGACGCCGGGCGAGACCTCGCCTCGCTCGATGCGAGAGATGTGCGTCTGACTGGTTCCGCTGCGATGCGCCAGCGAGCGCTGATCGATGCGGTGTCGCCGCCGCGCCTCCCGGATCAACTCCGCTGCGTTCACGACAGACACGTTAGACCACATATGGGTTCAACCTGAAGAGCTGCTCCGCGTCAGCCCGGCCCCCGTGCTACCCCCAAGCGGTCGCTCACCCCCGCCGAGCGTGGTCATCCGCCGATCAAGGCGACCACTTCGCGCGCGCAGCCCCACGAAAGACCGACGCCGGTGCCGCCGTGGCCGTAGTTGTGCACGAGGCGCACCCCGCCGAGCTGCTCCGCTTCCACCCGCACCTCGTCGCGCGCCGGTCTGAGGCCGACCTGGTGCTCGAGCACTCGCGCCCCGCCCAGCCTCGGCTCGAGCTGCGCGCAGCGCTCGAGGATGCGCTCGGCATCGCCGCTCCGCGGCTCTATGTCCCAGTCATCCTCCTGGGCCACGCCGCCCAACACGACTCGATCTCGGTGGGGGACCCAGCTGGTCCAGGCCGGGCCGAATGGCTCGGTCATGAAGAATTCGTCGAGGCCGGGGTTCTCGACCACCACGTGCTGTCCGCGCACCGAACGCAGGGTCGGATCGGACGCGAGCTCGCGTGCGCCCAGGCCGGCGCAGTTGACCACGACCGGCGCCTCGCGCGCGGCCTCGTGGAGCGAGGCGACCGGGCAAAGCTCGATCCGCACCTCCGCCGCCTCCAGCCGCGCGACCAGATGGTCGAGGTAGCGCGGCATGTCGACGACGGGGATGGTGATCTTGAACCCCGCGGCAAAGCCCTCCGGGACGTCGCACGGGCGCACGTCAACGCCGGGAAAGACGTGTGGGGGCGGTGCCTGGCCGCCGCCCGAGGCGAGCGTGCCCGACGCGATCGTCACCCCCGTGTCCGATCGTGACGCGAGCTCGCGGAAGGCCTCGAGCGAGGCGGAAGCCCAGCCGCCGACCTTGTCCGCCGGTCCGGCGAAGGTCGAGCCCCAGATCGCGCCCGCGGCGCGGGAGGTGGTCTGCTCGGGCGGCGCGGCTGTGCGTACGCGAACCGCGTGACCCGCCTCTGCCAGGCAGAGCGCGGTGGTGAGCCCGCTGACTCCGGAGCCGATCACCAGCACATCGCTGCGTGTGGAAGCGTCGGCTACTGCGGCGTCGAGGGGATCGGCTTCGGCCGGGGGCCCGGAGATCATGCGCCTCCGACGAAGGTCGCGATGTACTAGATGTTGCCGAACGCCTCTCGCCCACCGGCCTGGCGGACCTCGAC
>JBPCRE010000216.1:0-13515 GCA_050997195.1 Thermoleophilaceae bacterium | reverse complement strand
GCGCCGATCGCCCTCGCGCGGGACGTCTCGAAGAAGTTTCGCGAGGTTCTCCTCGTTGGTGGCCTCCTCGCCGGCGAGGCGCCCCGAGCGCACCCCGGGCGCGCCGCCGAGGGCGGCGGCCTCGATCCCGGAGTCGTCGGCGAGGGCCGCCCGGCCCGTGGCCCGCGCCGCGGCCCAGGCCTTCGTGCGCGCGTTGGCCGAGAAGGTGGCCCCGGTCTCGGGCGGCATCTCCACCTCGGCCGGTAGTGAAATCAGCTCGATGTCGTCCAGCAGGGCTTGAAGCTCGGTGAGCTTGTGGGCGTTGCGCGAGGCGAGGACGAGCTTCACGGGAGAGAGGACGCGGGAGCCGCGAGCGGTGGAGCTACCTCCGGGCGGCGAGCACGGCGGCCTCTTGGGCCCGCCCCAGGGTCTCGATGCCGCCGCCGGCCAACTCGAGGAGCACGTCGAGCGACGCCCGGGAGAGCGGGGTGCGCTCGGCGGTGGCCTGCACCTCGACCAACCCACCGTCGCCGGTCATGACCACGTTCATGTCGACCTCCGCCGAGGAGTCCTCCGGGTAGTCGAGGTCGAGCAGGGGCTCTCCGGCCACCATGCCGCAGGAGATCGCGGCGATGGACTGGGTGAGCGGAGACGCGGCGAGCTTCCCCCGCTCGACGAGGCCCTCGAGCGCGAGGCGCAGAGCCACGTACGCGCCGGTGATGGACGCGCACCTCGTCCCACCGTCGGCCTCGAGCACGTCGCAGTCCACGTAGACGCTCCGCTCTCCAAGGGCCGCGAAGTCGACGACCCCGCGAAGCGAGCGCCCGATGAGCCGCTGTATCTCGACCGTCCGCCCGTCCGGCCGACCGCGAGTGACGTCGCGCTGCTTTCGCTCGCCGGTGGAGGCGGGAAGCATCCCGTACTCGGCCGTGACCCAGCCGGTTCCGCGGCCGGCCATCCACCGGGGCACGCTCTCCGACACCGACGCGGTGCAGATGACCCGGGTGCCGCCCTGCGTGATCAGCGCCGAGCCCGCCGCCGTGCGCACGAAGTGCGGCGCGATCTCGATCGTCCGGATCGCGTCAGGCGGGCGCCCGTCGACCCGCGCTGCCCCCGTCACGCGGCCCGGCGCCCCGGAGCCGCGAACGCGTGGGCTACGTCGACCCTTCCGACGGTGCCGAGCGGTAGCTGCAGGAAGCGGGTGCCGAGCGCCCGGAACGCCTCGGGTCGACCGGAGCAGAGGAAGCGGTAGCTCCCGCGGCGAGCGTGATCTCGAGAGAGCCCCTCCTCGTCGAGAGCGCGTTCGACCTCCTCGGCGATGGCCTCCCCGGACGAGATGATCGCGACCCCTCGGCCGAGCGTTCGCTGGAGGAGCGGCCGGACCAGCGGGTAATGGGTGCAGCCGAGGATCACGGTGTCCACCCCGGCGTCGCGCAGCGGCTCGCAGTAGCCCTCGACCGCGCTCACCACCGCGTCGTCGACCTCCCCGCCCCGCTGGATGAGCGGCGCGAGCGTGGGGCAGGGCACGGCGTGAAGGGTGGCTTCGGGCGCCTCACGCGCGGGCGGTCGCGCGTCCGCTCCACTCGCGACCGTGGCCGGTGTGGCCAGGAGGCCGACACGGCCGTTGCGCGTCACGCTCGCGGCCAGCCGCGACTCCGGCTCGACCACCCCCACGACTCGAAGACGCCCGGCGAAGCGCTCACGCAGCGTCGGCAGAGCCGCGGAGGTGGCCGAGTTACAGGCCACCACCAGCAGCTTCGCGCCCTCTTCCACGAGCAGGTCCGAGAGCTCGAGCGCGAAGCTCCGCAGCTCCTCGGCCGAGCGCTCTCCGTACGGGAACCGCGCCGTGTCGCCGAGATACACGAAGTCCTCCTGGGGCAACGAGACGAGGCACTCATGGAGCACCGTCAGGCCTCCGACGCCCGAGTCGAAGACGGCGACGGGCAGCGAGGAGTCCGAGGGCACCATGCATCCATGGTGGCAGGAGCGCCAGCCGACACCACGTGCGGGCTGACACCGCGAGCCGGTCGCTCCGAGAGGCCGGCGAGGCCGGTGCCGCCCGCGACGGGCGGTCCGGCCTCGCCGGCCCCCGGCGGATCGGTCAGAACTGGACCTTCTCCACGGCCGACTTGATCTTGGTGAGGATCACCTTGCTGAGAGCCTCACCCTCGTTGGTCTTGAAGTTCTTCATGCCGACGACCACGCCGGCCATGATGAGGGCGACGAGCAGGATGAGGGCCACGTACTCCACCGTGCCCTGGCCGCGCTCGCCCGACATGCGGGCGGCCGTCCGCTCTCCTGCTCGTTCGAGCCGCCGCGCGGCGTCCGAGAGTCGTGAGTGGGCGTAGCCCATGAGCTCGTACATCGGGGTACCTCCGTGTCGTGGAAGAGAAGAACGGGACGACCGGCATGCTCCATCGCACCGACCGGCCGGTGGGACCGCAGCGCGACGAGCGAGCGACGGCTCGGTGACGACTCAGCGTGAGGCTCTCGCAACCCGGCTCGTCCTGGCGTGTTCGGTGGTGAGGAGCTACCCGTCAGGTTCACCGCAGGCGTCGTTAACATCGCTCGTTTGCTTCCTCCTCTCCGCCCACCCGTATGAGACTCAGCCCGAAGCGCATGAGCGACCGTGTTGCGGCCACGGTGGATCGGGTCGCCGCCGGGTCGGAGGTGCCCGCCGGCCAGGATCCGGCCTCCGCCAGGGCCACGACCGCGCGCGAGCGGGGCATCATGCGGCGTCGCGTGAGGCGCCTGCGCCGGGTTCGCGAGGTTCTCCTCCACGAGCTCGGAGCGCTCGTCTTCGAGATGGAGCGCCGAGGTCGCCGGCGCGATGTGCTTCTGCGTCACAAGATCGACCAACTGCGGGTGGTCGAGGACGAGTCCGCCGGGCTGATCGCGGCCCTCGGGGAGGAGCGATCGCTGGTCGAGGTCGTCTCGGCCGGCATCGTGGGCGCCTGCGGAACGTGCGGGACGCTCATGTCCACCGATGCGCGCTTCTGCTCGAACTGCGCCACCCCGGTCTCCGCGCAGGCGCAGACGAGCGTTCCGGTGGCCGCTGCCGCCCCGCCGGCGTCGAGCGCCCCGGGCAGGGGAGCGCCGGCGCCCGCGGAGGCGCCCCCGGCCACCGCCACGCTGCCCACCGAAGGCGGCGCGGAAGCGCGCACGGGCGAGACGCAGGACGCGAACGGCGGGAAGCCCGAGCCGCTCGCTTCGGACTCGAGCCCCGCCGCCCCGGAGACGGCCGAGCGATCGGCCGGGCCCAGGGATCCCCTGGCCCGCGGCTGACCGCCCCGCCGTGGTCGAAGCTCCAGAACGCACACCCGAGGCGCAGGGCGCCCTAACCTGCCCGCGGTGCCACGCGCGTGTCGAGGGCGGGCAGATCGCCTGCCTCGAGTGCGGCACCCGCCTCGGGGTGGCCTACCGACGGCCCACGGGATGGCGCGTGCCGGCGACCCTGCTCGCCCTGCTCGTCCTCGTCTCCGGCGCGGGCGCCGGCCTCGCACTCAGCCGGCTCGTCGAGGACCCCGAGCGCACGGTCACCACCACGGCCGCCGGAGCCCCTAGCTCCTCAGTGGTCTCTCCCGCTCCGCCTCAGACCCAGCCCGCTCCGACCCCGGGCGAGGGCCGGAGGCCAGCGCCCCCGCCCGCAGGCGCCCCGGCTCCGAGCGGCGCCGCCGGCCCACGCCCCGCCGTCGACCTTCAGCAGTGGCCGGCCGACGAGCGGGCCTACACGGTGGTGCTCTCCTCGTCAAGCGACCGGATTGTGGCCGAGCGGGAGGCCCGGGCCGCGACCGCGCGCGGCGTGAGCGCCGTGGGAGTGATCGATGGTCGCCGGCACGCGAACCTCGAGCCCGGCACCTTCCTCGTCTTCGCCGGCCGCCACGACGACCTCGCGACCGCCCAGGAGAACGCCGAGGGCTACGCCGGCCTCGGCTACGGCGACGCCTTTCCCCGTCTCATCGAGCCCCTGCGCGGATAGAAGGCGACAGAGTCACAGAGGCGAAAGAGCCGCCTCCAAAGGCGCCCCAGCCTACGAAGGGCGGTCGCGCCCTCCTACGGTCCCTCGGCCTCTGACGAGCCTCCAGTCGTGATCTGAGGCCGTACGGTGCCCGCCCGCGTGCCGCGGTGGCACGTGGGCGGGTGCCGGGTGGCGTCAGGCGCGGCTGGAGGCCGTCAGAGGCCGAGGGACCAGAAGCGGCGGACCTCGGGGAGATAGAGCTCGGCTCGACTATCGAGCTCGACCGACTTCGGCGGGGCGTCGTCCTGCAGTCCTTCGAGGGCGGCCACCACCGAGGCACCGAGCGCTTCGAGGTCGTAGCCCCCCTCGAGCATCACGCCGACCGGCGCCCCGACCTGCTCGCCGAGGACGCGGACGTGGCCAGCCATCTCCCGAAAGGACTCGGCCTCCAGCAGGCACGAGGCGAGGGGGTCCGCGCGATGGGCGTCGAAGCCGGCGGACACCAGCACGAGATCGGGCGCGAACTCGCGGGCCGCCGGCAGGGCGACGTGCTCGACGAGGGAGAGCCACATAGCCTCCCCGGAGCCCGGCGGGACGGGGAGGTTGAGGGTGTAGCCCTCCCCGGGGCCCTCGCCCATCTCCGCCAGGCGCCCGCTTCCCGGATACAGCGGGTGCTGATGGATCGAGGAGAACAGCACCTCGCTCGCGCTCGTGAAGATGTGGTCGGTGCCGTTGCCGTGGTGCACGTCCCAGTCGAGGATGAAGACCCGCCGCGCCCCGAGGGAGTCGAGCGCGTGCCGCGCGGCGACGGCCACGTTGTTGAACAGGCAGAAGCCCATGGCCGTGGCCGTCTCCGCATGGTGGCCGGGCGGCCGGAGCCCGCAGAAGCCCATCTGGGCCTCCCCGCCGAGCAGGCTCTCGACGAGGGCACAGGCTCCTCCGGCCGCGTGGAGGGCGGCGTTGTAGGAGCCGGGGCTCGCCACCGTGTCCGCATCGAAGGCCCCGCCTCCGGTCTCGCTCATCTCTCGCACCTGCTCGAGGTAGCGCCGAGGGTGCACCGCGCCGAGCACCTCGAGGTCCACCGCGGGCGCCTCGCGACGCTCGAGGCCGAGCCAGTCCCGCTTCCCGAGGGCCGCCTCGATGGCGGGGATGCGCCCCGGACCCTCCGGGTGGGCGCCGGTGTCGTGCTCGAGGGATGTGGAGCTTCGAAAGTACAGGCCGGACATGGCCCCGGCCATCCTTGCACGCTTGCAGGCGCATCCACGACATCGACCATCCGGGCCGATCCGTGTCGACGTGGCGGTGGTCGGCGCCGGCGCCGCGGGCCTCTTCACCGCCCTCGCGGCCGCTCGCGCCGGCGCCCGCGTAGCGCTCGTGTCGCGTGCGCCGCTCGCCCAGACCGCGAGCTACTGGGCTCAGGGCGGCATCGCCGCCGCCCTCGACCCGGCCGACTCGCTGGAACGCCACCTCGCCGACACGCTCACCGCCGGCCGCGGCTGCTCGCGCGCGCCCGCCGCCCGGGTGCTCTGCGAGGAGAGCCCGGCGCGGGTGCACGACCTCGAGGAGCTCGGCGTGCGCTTCGACCTCGACGCGGAGGGCGCTCTCTCCCTCGGCCTCGAGGGCGGGCACTCCGCGCGGCGGGTGGTGCACGCGGGAGGCAGCGCCACCGGCCGGCGGATCACCCGCGATCTGTCGGCTCTCGTGGCGGTCCACGAGCGGATCACCGTGCTCGAGGGCCTGACCAGCTCCGCCCTCTGGGTGTCCGACCGACGTTGCGTGGGCCTCGTCGGAGGGCCGAGCACGCGCCCGGACACGGCGGAGACCGCGGTGCTGGCCGCGAGCACGGTGCTCGCCACGGGGGGTGCCGCCGCGCTCTGGGAGCGGACCACCAACCCGCGGGGGGCGATCGGCGCCGGGCTCAGCCTCGCCCTCGGCGCCGGCGCCCGGCTGGCCGACCTCGAGCTCGTGCAGTTCCACCCGACCGCCCTGGCCCTCCCGGGGGCGGCGGACGGATTCCTGGTCTCCGAGGCGGTGCGCGGCGAGGGAGCGCTGTTGCTCGGCGCCGACGGCGAGCGCTTCGTGGACGAGCTGGCCCCACGCGACGAGGTGGCGCGCGCGGTCGAGGCCAAGCATCGCGACGACGGCCGCCCGGTGCGCCTCGACATGCGGATGGTCGACCTCGCGCGCTTTCCGAACGTGGCCCGCACCCTCCGCCGCGCCGGGCTCGACCCGACCGAGGAGCTCGTGCCGATCGCGCCGGCCGCTCACTACACGATGGGAGGGATCGCCACCGACCTCGACGGTCGCTCCTCCGTGCCCGGGCTCTTCGCGGTCGGAGAGTGCGCCTGTACCGGCCTGCACGGCGCCAACCGCCTCGCCTCGAACTCGCTCGCGGAGTGCTTCGTGTTCGGGGCGCGCGCCGGGGCGGCCGCGAGCCGCGGAGAGGTTCCGCCTATCCCCGGCCCGCCTCCCGGGCCGGGCCCGTCTCCGGCCCCTCCCCCGGGTGCCCGCGCGGCGCTCTGGCGGCACGCGGGCATCGAGCGCACGCATGAGGGCCTCGAGGTCCTGGCCGAGGAGCCCTTCCCCCTCGCGCGGCTCGTGGCGGGAGCGGCGCTCGCCCGCCGCGAGAGCCGGGGGGCGCACCGGCGCCACGACGCGCCGGCCATGGATCCCGCCCTCGACGGCCACCACACCGTGGTGTCCACCACCGAGGCGGTGGCTCTCGAGCGATGGGAGTAGGGGGCCTCCCGCCGCGTGTATGGCGGTGGACGACGCCGCCATTCTCTTAACACGGGCTTAACGCATGTTCCCGTTGCCTTCACACCCCGTTGAGATACTCGCGGGACCAGAAGGGATTGCCTGCTTCTGGAGGGAAGGAGGGAAGGAGGAGCATGTACCAGTTCAGCCGCTCGCTCTACCGCGAGCTCGCGTCCGACATCAAGCCAGATCCACGCGGTCGTGGTTGCCCCGACCGCCAACGGTTCCTCTCGGCGTGCGAGTCCGCGCTCGACCGGCTCGCCACCGACCGCCACTACTTCGCGAAGCCGGCGCGCACCCTGTTCAACGACGTGCGGGGCTACTTCCCGATCTCGAGCCAGCACCGCCTCTACCGGGTGATCGAGCGACACATGGCGCTCGCCGCCGGCTACGTGGATCAGCACGCGCAGGCGGGCGTGACCCTGGACGGCGCTCCGCTGTCCTGCCACGCCACCACGCGCAAAGGCACGGCGTGTCAGCGAGTGCCGCTTCCCGGCGGGAAGTACTGCCCCTCGCACAAGCACCTCGACGAGAGCGTCGAGGCCAGCGCCGCGGCCTAGCTCCACAAGGGAGGCGGACGCGCCGGAGCCGCGTTCGGACAGGCTCCCGATGGCTCCGGGGTGGGGTTGCATTCCTTCCCCGCTCCCGTAGAATGCCAGCCCTTCCGGAACCCCGGTGAGACGGCTCTCACCCCGGGTGCCCGGCGACCTCCCTCATGCCGATCGCTCTCAAAGAATGGGCCCTCACCGTGCGGGCGCTCGCGGAGGGCGACCAGCTCGTGACCCTCCGCAAGGGCGGGATCCGCGAGGAGGGCAAGCACTTCGAGATCGAGCACGACCGCTTCTTTCTCTACCCCACCTTCGACCACCAGCGCACGGACCTCGTGCGGGAGTCGCACCAGCCCGAGCTCGGCCGGGCACTCGAGGAGGGCGTGTGGCCCGAGGGCGAGCCGCCCGAAGCGGCCGTGAGCGAGGATGGAGGCATCGGTCAGCCCGAGCGAGTGCGGCTGCGCGCCTGGGCCGAGGTGGCGGCGAGCTACCTGGTGACCGACCCTCGGGCGGTCGAGGCGCTCTCTCCCTATTACGTGTGGACGCCCGACTACGCGGAGAAGCGCCTGCGCTGGAAGCGCCGCCATCCCCTCCACGTCATCCTGCTGCGTACCTACCGGATCCCTCGCCCGGTCACGGTCAAGGTCCTCGAGGAGTACGGCGGCTGCCGCTCGTGGCTCGAGGTGCAGCGCGATCTCCCCTTCGAGGGCACGCCCGTGCTCTCCGACGAGGAGTTCGAGCGCGCGGCCGAGCAGATCGAGAGCATCGCCTCCTCGGCCGTGCCGGTCCTCGCGTAGCGCGCTCGCGCCGTCCGTGAGCTGAGGGGCCGGAGGGCTCGTGGCCTGGGTCGAGACCCAGTCGATGTCCTTCGCGGCGCGCCACTCAGAGCGCGACGCGGCCGCCACCGCCGTGCTTCTCGGGCGGCTCGAGGCCTTTCGCGCCACCCTCCAGCAGCATTTTCCTCGCGCGCCCGCCGAGCTGACGGTGATCGTGCACTCGAGCCCCGCGCAGCTGGCCATGGCCCATCCGTGGCTGCCGCTCGCCCGCCTCGCGGCCGCGCCGGCCAGCCGCCGCTACTTCGCGGGGTGGTTCACGGCCCGCGAGATCCACGTGCTAGCTCCCCGGGTGCTCGCGGAGCGCGCCTCGTCGGTGCCCGGCTCGCGCGAGGCGCTTCGCCTCTCGTCGCTCCACGAGTACGCCCACGTGGTCATCGGGCTGAACAACCCAGGGCTTCCGCCGCCGTTCACCCCACGCTCGTTCCGACGCTACGTTCGGTGGGCCTGGCTCTGCGAAGGCGCCGCCACCCATCTGTCGGGCCAGAGCCGCCTGCTGGGCCCAGCCGTGGCGCGGCGCCTGCGCGATGGCCGCGCGCCCCCCTTCCCTCCCGCCACCCGCGACGCCCAGCTCCTCGGCGGCACACTCTTCGACCTCCTTGAGGATGCCGGCCGCGCCGACGCGGGCGTCGAGCTGGCCTCGCGGCTCGACCCCGACGGCCCCGAGCGTGCCCTCGAGCGGGCCTTCGGCCGCCCCCTGCGCGAGATCGAGTTCGAGTGGCGCGAATACCTCGCCGGCTTCGCGGCGGCCCGCCCGCCCGCTTCGCCGCGGAACGGCGTCGGGCCGGAGCGCTGACATGGAGCACCGCTGTCAAGTGCCTTCCGTATCGGAGGATCGAGCCAGGCGAACACCCTTCTTACCGCTCGGGTGGGAGCGTGGCCACGCCATCATGGCCTCACGGGCACCGCCCGCCGGCGCCTTGGCGGAGGGCGTCGGCCAGCGCGCGGTCGATCACGGGCACCCAGGTGGCGTAGCCACGGGCGTTCGGGTGGAAGCGGTCGGCCGCGAAGAGGCTGGGATCTCGCCCGAACAGCGGGCCTGTCTCACGGGCCACCGGGGCGAAGACGAGGCCGCGCTCCCGCGCCACCGCGGCGAAGACCTCGTTGACCCTCGCGGTGCGCACGCGAGCCGCCAGACGAAGGGGCTGGGCCAGGCGCGGCACCACGCCCACCTCCGGCGATCCCGTGACCACCACCGCCGGCGCGCAGCCCGATGGGCGCAGCCGCTCGACGATGGCCAGGAGATCGCCGCGCAGGCGGGCCGAGGTGGTCAGGTGCGTCACGTCGTTGGCCCCCACGGCCAGGAGCACGAGGTCCGGACGGGCGCGCGCGGCGGGTTCGACCTGCTCGGCCAGCACGTCGGCGGTCGTCGCCCCCGACACCGCGAGGTTGAGCAGGCTCACCCGCCGCCCACGGGCGAGGCTCTGCGCGGTCGAGACCGCGACGCCGCTCCGGTAGGGGGCTCCCTGGCCGGCGCCGGTCGAGTCCCCGAGCACGACGTAGGAGAGGGCCGGGCCGCGTCCCAGGCGCTCGGCGGTGCGCGGTGGCTCCTCGAAGGGAACGCCTTCTCCCCGCATGGCCAGCGTCGCCTCCACCGCGAGGAGGAGGAGCAGACCGAGCGGCGCGGCGAGCGCGACGAGCACCCCCCGCCGCCGTCTCTTCGAGCGCTCCGCTCCTTCTGAGCCCAAGCGCGGGCCTGCTAGGCGCGGCCGCCGGCGGCGCCCGCGGCGGCCACCGCCTGCTCCGCGGGAGGCGCGCCGTTCTGCGCCTCATCGGCAGGCTTCCAGCGGGCCAGCTCGCGACGAGCGATGGATATCTTGTGCACCTCGTCGGCGCCGTCGGCCAGCCGCAGCCACCGCCCCTGGCGCCAGGCCAGCGCGAGCGGCGTGTCGTCGGAGACGCCGAGGGCGCCGTGCACCTGGATGGCCCGGTCGAGCACCTGCTGCTGCACGTTGGCGGCCACGACCTTGATCATCGAGATCTCCTGACGGGCCGCGCGCTTGCCCTCGGTGTCCATCTTCCACGCGGCGTGCTGGACCATCAGGCGCGCGCCGTCGATCTCGATGCGCGAGCGGGCCACGAAGTCCTGGATGAACTGCTTGTCGGCGAGCGGCCCGCCGCCGGCCTCGCGCTCGTGTGCGCGGCGACACATCATCTCGAGCGCCACCTCGGCGCTGCCGAGCGCGCGCATGCAGTGATGGATGCGCCCCGGGCCGAGCCGGTCCTGGGCGATGAGAAAGCCCGCGCCGCGCGGACCGAGCAGGTTGGCCTCAGGCACCCGGCAGTTCTCGTAGCGGATCTCCCAGTGCCCCGGCCCGCCGTCATGGCCCATGACCGGAACGGGGCGCACGAGGTGCATGCCGGGGTGCTCGATGGGCACGAGGATCATGCTGGCGCGCTTGTGCGGCGCGGCCCCGGGATCGGTGACGACCATGGCGATGGCCACCTCGGCTCCGAGCGCGCCGGAGGTGAACCACTTGTGACCGTCGATCACCCACTCGCCGCCCTCGAGCCGGGCGCTGGCCATGAGGCCGGTGGGGTCCGAGCCCGCGGTGTCCGGCTCGGTCATGGAGAAGCAGGAGCGGATCGAGCCCTCGAAGAGCGGCCGCAGCCAGCGCTCCTTCTGCTCCTCGGTGCCGTGCTCGGCGAGGATCTCCATGTTGCCGGTGTCCGGCGCCGCGCAGTTGAAGGCCATGGGCGCCACGGAGCTTCGGCCCATGGTCTCGCACAGCATCCCGTACTCGAGGTTGGAGAGGTGCTCGCCCTCGCCGAAGGGATCGGGCATGAACAGGTTCCACAGCCCCTCGGCGCGGGCCCGCTCGCGGATCTCCACCAGCTTCGCCGGGTACGGCACGCCGGCGGCCACCTCCTCGTCGAGCGCCTCGAGCAGCGTGGGCTCGACGGGCGAGACGTGCTCGTCGATGAAGGCCCGGATGCGCTCCTGAAGCTCCGTGACCCGATCGCTCGGCGCGAAGTCCATGCCCCGGCAGGCTACTGCCCCTCGGTGCCGTGGCGGAGGCGGTGCACAGGACAGCGCGAGGAGTTAGCGTCGGGTGTCGAAAGCGAACGCAAGGAGTCCACGTGGCGAACAGGACGCTGGCCAACATGCTCGAGGAGGCCCGGGCACGCATCGAGGTGACCACCCCGATGGAGATCACGGACGCGGTGAGCTCCGGCGAAGTGCTCTTCCTCGACATCCGGGAGCCCGAGGAGTGGCAGGCCGCCCACGTGCCCGAGGCCGTGCACATTCCGCGCGGGATGCTCGAGTTCCGCGCCGACCCCGCGAGCCAGTACTACGACGCTCGCCTGGGCGCCGGGAAGCCCATCGTGGTGTCCTGCGCCTCGGGCGGGCGCGCGGCGCTCGCCACCGCCCTGCTGGGGGACATGGGCTACGAGAACGTGCGCAACCTCGAGGGCGGGATGAAGGCGTGGGAGGAGGCCGGGCACCGCGTGGAGCACGGCTGAGCCCGAGCGGAGCTTCGGGTCAGAGCTGCACGGCCGCCCAGGCGAAGACGCCGCACAGCAGGCCGCCCCCCGTGATGGCCGCGGCCATCACGAGCGCGCGCCGTGCGCTCGGCCCCTCGATCGAGGGCGAGGAGCCCTGCTCCTCGAGCGCCGAGCCGCTCAGGATCTCGTGCGCCGCGGTGGCGCCCGAGCCGGGCACGAGCACGTCGCGCGGTCCGGCGGCCAGGAAGTCCGGCACGTCGAAGCCGGCGCTCCGGCGCAGCATGCTCGGCACGCCCTCCTCGATCAACAGGTTCTGGATCAGCTCGGCCTCGGCCTGGTTGCGGCCGCCGGCCACCCGCACCGGCTCGCCGCGTGCGTACTCGGGGCGGATCTTGCGCGCCCATTCGCGCGTCCCGCCGGCCGGGGCCTCGGCGCTCGCGGCGCCGGCGTAGACGAGCGGCATCCCGCAGCTCGAGCACAGACGCTCCTCGAGCGGGTGGCGGCGTGCGCAGGAGGGGCAGAGGAGCTGCTCGGGCTCGACCGCCCTAGGCAATGTGGATCGGGTCCTCCTCCACGCGCCCCTCGGCGATGCGCCAGGCCCGAACGTCCGGCTCTCCGTCGAGGGAGACGATCACGTAGGTCCAATGGGGGTAGTGGGCGAGGTTGATGTCGGTCTGGGAGGGCTCGGCCGGGCTGCGGGGGTGGGAGTGGTAGATGAACACCTGCTTGCCCTGCTCGTCGAGCTCGTTGGCGGCCAGGAGGCTGCGGCCGTCGAGCTCGTAGCCGTAGCGGGAGTCGCGGAGGTTCTGCGAGCGGTGCACCGCCTCGACGGCGCCGTCCAAGCCGTGCCCGTAGCCGCAGCACTCCGTGGGCGCCTCCTCGCGAGCGTGCTCGACGATGGCGTCGCGTTGCTCTCGGGTAAGGCGCACCCCGGACAGGCTAGACACGCTTCCCACGGCGATGTCTACCATTGTCTCTGTGCTCGGAAGCGTCGGACCCCTCGAGATCGTCATCGTGCTCGTCATCGCCCTGCTGGTGCTGGGTCCCAAGCGCCTGCCCGAGGTGGGCAAGTCGGTGGGCCGCGGGCTGCGCGAGTTCAAGTCCGCGGTGAGTGGCGGCGGGGATTCCACCAGCGCACGGCTCGATCGGTTGGGCGGCGACGACGACGAGGAGCACGACCTCTTCGCCGACGAGCGCCAGGCGGAGGAGCGACGGCGCTTCGAGGAGCAGCAGGCGGCCGAGGAAACGACCGCCCGCGAGCGGCTCTAGACCGCCGCGGCCCTACCCCGCCCGCCTACCAGAACGAAGCGTTCTCGATGACCTCTTCGAGCTCCTCGATGGGCTTGGTGTAGACGCCCGAGGAGAGGTACTTCCAGCCGTCGTCGCAGACGATGAACACCACGTTGCCGTCGTCCATCTCCGAGGCCACCCGGTGGGCGATCTTGGCGATGGCGCCGCTCGAGACCCCGGCGAAGACGCCCTCCTCGTCGAGGAGCCGCTTGGTCCACACCACCGAGTCGCGGTTCGAGACGAAGATCTTGCGGTCGAGCAGCTCGAGATCGAGGATCGGCGGGATGAAGCCGTCCTCGAGCGAGCGAAGGCCCTGCACGAGCTCGCCCTGAAGGGGCTCGGCGGCCACGATCCTGGTGTCCGGGTTCTCCTCCTTGAGCCGGCGACCCACCCCCGTGAGGGTCCCGCCCGTGCCGAGTCCGGCCACGAAGGCGCTCACCTCGTCGAGCTCATCGAGGATCTCCACGGCGGTGCCGTTGTAGTGGGCCATCGGGTTGGCCTGGTTGCCGTACTGGTAGGGCATGTAGTAGGAGGCGTCGGCCTCGGCCATGTCGAGGGCCATGGCCACCGCGCCGTTCGAGCCCTGGTCGCCCGGCGAGTAGACGATGTCGGCCCCGTACATGCGCAGGAGCTGGGTGCGCTCGGCGGTCACGTTGTCGGGCATCACGACCTTCAGCGGATAGCCCTTGCGCGAGCAGATCAT
>JBPCRE010000165.1:0-7495 GCA_050997195.1 Thermoleophilaceae bacterium | reverse complement strand
ACCTCGACTTCCCGCGCGACATCCGCGAGGTGCTCATCCCCCGGGTGCACGAGCGCTACGGCCACGAGCACTCGGCGCTCGTGGCCTCGTTCGCCACCTACCGCGCGCGCTCGGCCATCCGCGACGTGGGCAAGGCGCTCGGCCTGCCCATGCCCGACATCGAGCGCGTGGCCCGTCACGCCGACCCCTGGGGAGGCAACGACATCGGCGGCGACGTGCTCGAGGCCGTGGGGCCCGCGAGCGCGCGCTCGCCGCGCTGGCGCGCGCTCGTGGAGCTCGTGGCCGAGGTGGCCGGGCTCCCGCGCCACGTCTCGCAGCATCCCGGGGGGATGGTCATCTCCACCCGGCCGCTCGTGGACGTGTGCCCCATCCAGCCCGCCGCCATGGAGGGCCGGCAGATGGTGCAGTGGGACAAGGAGTCCTGCCAGGACGCGGGCTTCCTGAAGATCGACCTGCTGGGCCTCGGGATGCTCTCGGCCGTCGAGCGCTGCGTGGACGAGATCGCCCGCACGCACGGCGAGCGGATCGACCTCTCGCGCATCCCCTTCGACGATCCCGAGGTCTACGCCGAGATCCACCGGGCCGAGACCATGGGCGTGTTCCAGATCGAGAGCCGGGCGCAGATGCAGATGCTGAAGCGCACGCTGCCCTCCACGCTCGACGACCTCACCGTGCAGGTGGCGCTCGTGCGCCCCGGCCCGATCCTCGGCGGCGCCGTGCACCCCTACATCGAGCGCCGCCGGCGCCTGCGCGCCGATCCCGGGTACCGGGTGCCCTACGAGCACCCCTCGCTCGAGCCCGTGCTGCGCTACACCCTGGGCGCCATCGTCTTCCAGGACCAGGTGATCGAGGTGGCGATGGCCTTCGCCGGCTTCTCCTCCGGGGAGGCCGAAGGCCTGCGCCGGGCCATGAGCCGCGCGCGCTCGGAGGCGGCCATGCGCGCCTACGAGGAGAAGTTCGTGGCCGGGGGGATGGCGAACGGCGCCACGCGGGAGGTGGCCGAGCGGGTGTACGCGCAGATCGTGGGCTTCTCGGGCTTCGGCTTCCCGAAGGCCCACTCCGCGGCCTTCGGGCTGCTGGCCTACCAGTCCACGTGGCTGCGGGTCCACCACGGGGCGGAGTTCTTGTGCGCCCTCCTGAACGAGCAGCCGATGGGGTTCTATCCGCCGGATGCGCTGGTGCACGAGGCGCAGCGGCGGGGGCTCGAGGTGCTGCCCCCGTCGGTTGTGGCCTCGGGCGTGGAGTGCCGTGTGGAGTGGCTCCGAACGGGACCCGTCGGCGTCCGCGCCCCCATCGGCAAGCGATGGGGTTCGCTTCCGCCGCCACCCGTTCGATCACCGTTGAGGGCTGACGTCGAGGGTTCGGGCTTTGGCGGCACCTCTTCGTCCCCTGAGGAGGGGGATGAGCTTTGTGTGCGGATCGGGTTGGGGTATGTGGCGGGGGTGCGAGTCTATGATGCTCGGGGAGTGGTGGACGAGCGCGAGCGGGGGGGCGGGTTCGGCTCGGTGGCCGAGCTTGCGGCGCGGTGCTCGGCGGGGCGGGACTCGCTCGAGCGGCTCGCGTGGGCCGGCGCGTGCGACGAGCTCGTGGGGGGGAAGCGGGACCCGGCGGCGGCCCGGCGGGAGGCCCTGTGGCTCCTGGGAGTGGCGGTGCCGGGCATGGCCGCGGGGGCCGTGGCGGGCACCCAGCTGGCCCTCGGGCTCGAGCCCGAGGATGCCCCCGAGCTACCGGCGATGACCCCGTGGGAGCGGATGGTGGCCGACTACGGCTCGACGAACATCACGCTGCATGAGCACCCGCTCGAGCTCATGCGCCCGGCCCTCGGTCCCGAGGTGCTCACGAGCGGCGGGCTCGAGCGCGCTCGGGCGGGGACGCGGGTGTCGGTGGCCGGGCTGGTGGTGGCCCGGCAGCGGCCCGCCACGGCCAGGGGCGTGACCTTCATGCTGCTCGAGGACGAGGAGGGCACCATCAACCTCGTGGTGCCGCCTCCCATCCACGACCGCGACCGCCTGGCGGTGCGCGCCGAGCCGCTGGTGATGGCCGAGGGCATCCTCGAGCGCCGCGACGGCACGATCAACGTGGTGGTGGACGCCGTGCGCCGGCTCGAGCGCCCGGATCTGCCGCGGGGAGAGGTCAAGCACATCGAGCCGAGTCGGACGTGGAGCACCGAGGCCGGGGCGGGCGACCTGCGGGCGGTGGTGCCCGCCGGGCACGCGTTCGGGCGACGGGGGCGATAGGCGTCGGCTCTCCGGGTTATCCCTCAAGTGACCGGGCACCGATGCCGATGCCATCTGGCATGGGTTGCTCACGGTTATTCACGGTGGTCGCCGTCCTGGTCGGCATGGTCGTCGGGACAGGCGAGGCATCCGCCGCCGGCATGTCGGTGGGGGGCTCCGTCGAGCCAGCCGAGGTGCTCGCGACCCAGATCCCAGCCGCTCCACCGCCCGCGCCTCTACCGCCGCCGTCTGCGCTCCCACTGGCGCTACCGCCGCCGCCCGCGCTGCCACTGGTGCCACCGCCCGCGCTCCCACTGGCGCCGCCGCCGGTGGCGCCCGTGCCTCCACTTCTGGACCCTCTCGTCCCCCCGCTTCCCTCGCTCCAGGAGGAGCTGGCCCGTTCCAGGCTCTCGCCGAGCGAGAGGCCGCCGTCCTCCTCCCGGAGCACGGCCGTGGACACGGGTTCGTCGGCTCCTCGAACGCGAGCCCCGGGTGGGACGTCGGTAAGCCCCTCGGCCGGGGGCTCGGGCCGGCCGTCGAGCCCTGCCTCCCCCGACGCGTCCCCGACCGCCGCCGACGGGCGTGGAGCCCGGTCGAGCCGTCGATCCGTCGACCGGCGGGGCCGTTCCCGGTCGAACCGTCGATCCGTCGACCGGCGGGGCCGTCCCCGGTCGGGCCGTTCATCCCCGGCCTCGACGCCCGCGCCTCGCCCGCCGGCCCGTTCCGGTCCGCGCCCCCCGCCGGATGAGCTTGAGAGCACGCTCGGCCGTGTGATCGAGCGGCTCGTGATTCGGATGCCGCTCTGGGGGTGGGTGGCCCTCGCCGCGCTCGCCGCTATGGCCCTGGCCTCCGGGGTCTTCGCCGTCCGCGAGCGGCAGCGGTCCCGGACGGCCGAACGGAACGCCCTGCGGGACCCGCTGACCGGCGTCGGCAACCGTCTCGCCTTCGACCACCAGCTGGCCATCGCCTGGGAGCGGGCCAAGCGCTACGACGAGGGCTTGGGCGTGCTCGTCCTCGACCTCGACGGCTTCAAGCGGGTCAACGACGTCGGAGGCCACCTGGCCGGAGACAACGTCCTTAGAAAGGTGGGCAAGGTGATCGCTTCGCGGTCGCGCCGCAGCGACGTTGCCGCGCGACTCGGAGGGGACGAGTTCGCCCTCCTGACCTCCGGCCCGGGGGTGAGCGGACTCTCGACCCTCGCGAAGGATCTCAGAGCGTCACTGAAGGAGAGCGGGATAGACGCGAGCCTGGGCTCCGCCACCCGCGGCCCCCACGATGGAGACTCCGCCATGGTCCTCCACCGCGCCGACCTGGCCATGTACGAGGACAAGGCGGCTCGCAAGGAGGCGGCTGAAGGCGCTGAGCCCTCGGCAGGTGCCCGCTCGCCCGAAGTGGATCTCGCCCAGAGGTAGCGTGCCGGCCGGTGGCCGGACGCATCCTTGTGGCGGCTTCTGAAGTGGAGTGCCGTGTGGAGTGGCTGCGAGCGGGGCCCGAGGCCGGGTTGCGAACGGGTCCTGTCGGCGTCCGCGCCCCCATCGGCAAGCGATGGGGTTCGCTTCCGCCGCCACCCGTTCGGTCGGCGTCGCCGGCGGACGCTGAGGGTTCGGGCGTGGATGGGGCACCCGAAGCCCCCTGGCGTTGTCGTGGAGATCAAGCGGCGAGTGCGTTGCGTACCGGGCGGCGCCACTCCTCGTCGGTCCGCCGCGCGTAGCCGGACCCGATCGCCTTGGCGATTCGCTGCTCACTCTCCGGCGCGTGGAAGCGTCGGACCATCATGCCCTCCGGCTGCTCGTCTCCGAAGGCCGAGCGGTCCATCAGCACATCCAGGTCGGAGGCTGCGCGGAGGATGCCGCGCGCCACCTCTGGAGGCCGAACGATGCCCGCGCCACTCAGCCGGCGGTTTCTCTGGGTGAGCGTCGCGAAGCCGATCTCGGAGTGCCAAATATCAAGCCCGATCAGCCAATCTGGGAGCCGTCGGCAGGCGGTTCCGTGCGATAGCCAGAGCCATTCTCCGTAGAGCACCCAATTCCCCTCGAGAAGGTCCCGGAGGTTGTCAGCCCGGGCGCCGATCCACGCTCGAAGCGGTCCAAGCTGGCCAGCCCTGTCGAGGGCCCCGGTCCCTCCCCGGGTAGCCGCCTGCACGATCCGGTTCGCGTCGAGCCACAGCGTCACGTTGGCGCCGTCGAGCTTCTCCTCCATCACCACTTCTTCCTCGAAGAAGGGGAGGGCCTGCGAAGGTGTCAAGACCCCATCGTCGCGGGAGGCGCCTCGTCCCGGCGGTAGGTGGGGGACCCGCGGGTAAGGCGGTGGGTCACGCATAGGCCGCCAACCGCTTATCAAGCGTCCAGACCTTCACCCGCGCGGAACCCTAGCTTCGTCGACGGGGTGGTCGCTCGCTCGGGCTACCGTCGAAGCTCGTGGCCGGACGCATCCTCATCGGCACCTCGAGCTGGGCCGATCCCGGCTTCGTCGAGTCCTGGTACCCGTCGGGCATGCCGGCGCGCGATCGCCTCTCCTGGTACGCCGAGCGCTTCGAGGCGGTGGAGGTCAACTCGAGCTTCTACGCGGTGCCGGCCCGCCCGACGGTGGAGCGCTGGGCGGAGGTCACGCCGTCCGGCTTCGTGTTCGATTACAAGCTCCATCGGACGCTCTCGCGGCACGCGGCGTCGCTCGAGTCCCTGCCCCCGGAGATCAGGGCCGAGGCGCGCACCAACGAGCGCGGGAGGGTCCTGCTCGACGAGGGCCTCGAGCGGCGGATGGTCGAAGCCACGCTCGAGGCGATCGCTCCCCTCGAGCGCGCGGGCAAGCTCGGGGCCCTGCTGCTCCAGCTCACGCCCGCGTTCGCCCCGGGCCGTCACGAGCTGGCCGAGCTCGACCGGGTGATCGAGGGCCTCGCGCCGCGGCGGGTGGCGATCGAGCTTCGCCATCGCGGGTGGGTGGCTCCCGAGCGCATGGAGCACACGCTCGCCCACCTCGAGGATCGCGGCGCCGCCTTCGTGTGCGTGGACGCTCCGCCGGGCGACCACGTGCCGATCATGCCCTCCACGATCGACGCCGTGACCCGAGACGACCTCGCCTACCTGCGCATGCACGGCCGCGACACCGAGGGCTATCTCTCGGGCAGGACGGTGGCCGAGCGCTTCGGCTGGGTCTACTCGGACGAGGAGCTCGAGGAGATCGGCGGCCGGGCGCACGCGATGGCCGAGCAGGCGGCGGAGGTGCACGTGCTCTTCAACAACAACCGCGACGACGATGCGCCCACGGCGGCCCGCCGCCTTCGGGAGCTCGAAGGACAGGACCCGGGACCGGCGCCGGAGGCCCAGGGAGAGGCCCAGGGCCGTCTGCTCTGAGCGCTGGCGCTAGGTCGTCGGCCGCGAGAGCTGGGTGACCCGCAGCCGGCGGGGGCCCCGAGGCGTCTGCCATTCGACGAGGTCGCCCGGGCGATGGCCGATCAGCGCCCTGGCCAGCGGCGACTCGGCGGAGAGCCTGCCGTTGGGCGCATCGGCCTCCGCGGAGGAGACCAAGGTGTAGCTCACGGGCTTGTCGGTGGCCTCGTCGGTGAGGTGCACGGTCACGCCGAAGCCGACGATCTCCGGCTTCTCGTCGGTCTGCTCGACCACCACGGCGGAGATAAGGCGCTCGCGAAGGCGCAGGAGCTTCGTCTCCATGAGCGCCGCGTCGTTCTTCGCGTCGTGGTACTCGGAGTTCTCCTTGAGGTCGCCGTGGGCGCGGGCCACGCGTATGCGCTCGGCCATCTCCTCGCGTCCGTCGGTCTCGAGGCGTGCGATCTCGGCGCGGAGCTCCTCGAGCCCCGCCGCGGTCATGGGAAACTCCTCGGGCATCGGGGCGAGCCTACTCACCGCCCGAGCTCTCTGGACCACCGCCCGCCGCCGGCCGGCGCCCGGCCCATGGCCTCGCCCGCTCGAGCTGACCGGCCAGTGAGAGCAGCAGCTCCTCGCCGGCGGGCGGGCCGACGAGCTGCACCCCGATCGGCAGACCCTCCGCGGACTGGTGGAGAGGGAGCGAGATCGCCGGCTGACCGGTCACGTTCCACGTGGGGGTGAAGGGCACGAAGTCGCCGGCGTGGTTGAGCATCGCCACCGGCTCCTCGCCTTCACGAGGCAGCAGCGCACCGATCTCCACCGGCGGCTGGGCGAGAGTGGGGCAGAGGAACACGTCGCGGTCGCCCCAGAAGGTCAGCGTCCCGCGCGCGGCGAGGCGCAGGGCCGCCACCGAGAGCCAGTAGTCGGTGGCCTTCGCCTCGTCGGCCAGCTCCACCATCTGTCGGGTCAGGGGCTCGAGCCGGTCGCGGTCGGGCTCCGCGCCGAGGAGCCAGCCGAGCGCCCGGAAGCTCGCGGCGATGTCCACGATCCAGACCTTGATGAAGTTCTCCACGTAGGCTCGGTCGAACCAGGCCGGGGCCGCCTCCTCCACCTCGTGGCCGAGGGACTCGAGGAGCTCGGCCGCCTCGCGAGCCGCCCGGACGCACTCCTCGCTAACCGGTACGCCCGTGGGCGATTCCACCGAGAAGCCGACTCGAAGCCGCGCGGGCTCGCGCTCGGGGGCCTCGGCAAAGGGCCGCCCAGGGGGCGGTGCGGAGTAGGGATCGCCCGGCTCGTAGCCGGCGAGCACGTCGAGCGCGAGCGCGGTGTCGGCCACCGTGCGGGTGAGCACGCCCTCGGCCACGATGCCGAGCGGCGGCTCGGGATTGGGCGCGAGCGAGACGCGCCCCCGACTCGGCTTGAGCCCCACGAGGCCGCAGCAGGAGGCCGGGATGCGGATCGAGCCCCCGCCGTCACTGGCCCCGGCGAGGGCCACCATGCCCGAGGCCACGGCCGCGGCGCTTCCTCCCGAGGAGCCACCGGCCGTGCGCCCGAGATCCCACGGGTTGCGGGTGGGACCGAAGCGCTCGGGCTCGGTCACGGGGAGAATCCCGAGCTCGGGCGTGCTCGTCTTCCCCACCACCACGCCGCCGGCCTCCCGCAGCCGCCGTACCACCGAGGAGTCGAACTGAGGGACGAAGTCGCCGGAGGCGCCGGTGCCGAAGGCGGTGCGCAGCCCCTCGGTCAGCGCCAGGTCCTTGATCGCGATCGGCACCCCGGCCAGCGGGCGCGCGTCGCCGCTTCCCACCGCGTCAGCCTCCGCGAGCGCCCGCTCGGCGCTCGTGAGCACGAAGGCGTTCGTGTCGCCGTCTCGGTCCGCGACCGCCTCGAGTGCGGCCTCGACCAGCTCTCGGGAGGACACCTGCCCGGAGCGCACGAGCTCCGCCTGCTCGCGGG
>JBPCRE010000154.1:0-5186 GCA_050997195.1 Thermoleophilaceae bacterium | reverse complement strand
ACCGTGGTCTTCCTCGAGAGAGCGGGCACCGGCCGCACCGGGTAGGGCGCCGGGGGGGGGGGAGGAGGGAGCGACCAGGGGGGGGGGGGGCTCGGGGGGGGGGGGGTGACGGGAACACACCACCCTTTTCCGACCCTTCTTTTCCCCCCGCGAGCCCCTCCCCCCCTCCCTCCTCGTCCCTCCCCCCCCCCCCCCCCCCCCCCCCCGCTACCGTGGCGGAGCCGGCTCCGGGGGCGTGGTGCTAACGGGAACACGCCGCCTTTGCAAGGCGGAGTTGAGGGTTCGATTCCCTCCGCCTCCATCGGGTCCCCGCTCTCGTTGGCCGCACGTCGCGCGCCCGGATGCGAGGATGCCGGCCACCCGGGAGGAGAGGAGCTTGGCCACGGACACGTCGATCACCGAACAGGCGATTACCTACGGGGGCCCGCCGCCCGCGCCGAAGGAGGAGAAGCCCGCCGCCGACGAGCGAACCGAGCTCTCGAGCTACGAGATCGCCAACTTCCACTTCGACGCGGCCGCTGAGCGACTCGGCCTGCGCGAGGACTTCGCGCACGTCCTTCGCTCGCCCTACCGCGAGGTGAGCGTCCAGATCCCGATCAAGCGCGAGGACGGGCGGATCAGCCTCTACAACGGGTTTCGGGTTCAGCACAACGGCGCCCGCGGCCCCTACAAGGGCGGTGTGCGCTTCCACCCCGAGGTGGACCTGAACGAGGTGCGCGCGCTCGCCGCGCTGATGACCTGGAAGACGGCGATCGCCAACGTGCCCTTCGGGGGGGCCAAGGGCGGCGTGAACGTTCCGGCCGAGGAGCTCGAGCCCGACGAGCGCCAGAAGGTGGCGCGCTCCTACATCGCGAAGATCGACAAGGTCCTCGGCCCCACCCGCGACATTCCCGCGCCCGACGTGGGCACCGACGCCCAGACGATGGCGTGGATGATGGACGAGTACGGGAAGCTGCACGGCCATACGCCGGCCTGCGTGACAGGCAAGCCCATCGCCCTCGAGGGCTCCCTCGGTCGTGAGGCGGCCACCGGCCGCGGGCTCGTCTTCCTCTACGAGGAGGTCGCCCCGGACCTCGGCCTGGGGCCCGAGGACACGCGGCTCGTGGTGCAGGGCTTCGGCAACGTGGGCTCTTGGGCAGCGCGGCTCATGGCAGAGCTCGGCTGCACGCTCGTGGGCGCCTCCGACGCCTACGGCGCGGTGCGCTCGGACGAGGGCATCGACCCGGTCGCGCTGCAACGTCACGTAGGCGAGGGAGGGCGGCTCGGAGAGTTCGACGGCGTCGAGGAGGTGAAGCCCGACGAGCTCCTCGACATCGAGTGCGAGGTGTTCATCCCGGCCGCGCTCGGCGGGATGATCCACAGGGGCAACGCGGAGCGGCTCCAGTGCCGCATCGTCATCGAGGGCGCGAACAGCCCGACCACGCCGCAGGCCGACGACATCCTCGCCGATAAGGGGATCACCGTCGTGCCCGACGTGATGGCCAACGCCGGCGGGGTCATCGTCTCCTATCTCGAGTGGGTCCAGAACCTGCAGCACTTCCGCTGGGACGAGGACGACGTGAACGACCGGCTCGGAAGGACCATGCGCCAGGCCTACGGCGACGTGAAGGCCCACGCCGACGACCAGAAGCTCACCCTGCGGCGGGCGGCCTACGAGGTGGGCATCGAGCGGGTGGCCGAGGCGGCCCGCACGCGGGGCTACATCACGTAGTCCGAGAGCCCTGTTAGCGCGGTGGGGCCGCCCGCCCGGCGACCCCACGCGCTGTCTTCTCTATGGGTGGCTCGAAGTCACCACCAAGGCGACGGCGTGACGCCGCCAGCACGGATGTTCTCGGCCGAAGGCGGCCGGAGGGCGAGCTTCGCTTCTCGAGGCTCGTACAGGCGTCCACGGACGCGACCTCGCCCAAAGTCATGAGGCCGCGCCTCAGTCGTCGAAGTCGAAGTCGCGCGGCGGACGCTGCTCGAACCACAGCCGGTCGTGCTCGGGAGTCTCCTGGAGGAAGTCCGGCGTGTCCTCGAGCACGTCGTCGCGTTCGTCCACCGGTGCCTGGCCGCCGCCGACGGGCACGGAGGGCGCGGGGCCGAGCTCCTCGAGGTCGTCCCGTTCCTCGAGGGTCCACTCCGACTCCTCGGGGTCGAGAGGCAGCTCCGACACCCCGAGCGCAGGTGGCTCGTCCTCGAAGAGCTCGTCCTCCTGGAGAGGTGGCTCGTCCTCGAAGAGCTCGTCCTCCTGGAGAGGAGGCTCGTCGGCGGGGAGGCGCTCCTCCTCCGGCGGGCGGCTCTCGAGGGGCGCGCCCACGTCCTCCACGGGCACGTCTTCCTCGCGTGCGAGGGGCTCCTCCGACAGCCGTTCGCTCGCCGGCCCGAGCAGCGCGGCGGGCGGCGGCTCTTCCACGAGGGCGGTGGGATCCTCGATCGGGCGATCTCCTTCGGCCGCCGGCGGCTCGTCGTCGGTGAGGGGCACCGCCGAGTCGCGCTCTTCGAGCGGCTCCCCGTGCACGACGGGGGTCTCTTCGACGGATGCCCCCGACTCCACGAGCGGCGGGTCCGCAGACAGGCGCTCGTCGGGCACGGTGGGATCCGACTCGGGAAAGACGTCCGCCGGTGCCAGGGGCTCTCCCGGACCGGCCGGCTGGCTCGTCGTCGCCCCGCCCTCCTCGACCGGACCTTCCCGACCGAGATCTCCTGCCGCCTCATCGAACCAACCCGTTGCGCCCGATTCGGGTTCCGCGACCAGCGGACCTGGCTCCCCCGAGAACGGCTCCGGTTCGACGTCGCTCTCGGGGCTCGGCGGCGGGACGAGCGGCTCGTCGGGCAGACCCGGCGCGGCCTCGACGGCCGGGGAGGGGATGACCATCGTCTCCTCGTCGGAGAGCCAGGTCTCCTCGTGTCCGGCCGAGGGTGAGGCGGCGGTCTCTCGGCGAACGGGACCGAGGGCGTCGGTCTCCTTGCGCGCGATCTCCTCCTCGCTCGCGCCGTGCGTGCGTCGGAGCTCGAGATGCTCTCGGATCGCGTCGTCCAGCAGACCCATGCGGGCACTAGATTACCGCGATGCCACGACCCCCTCGGCCCGCTGCACTCGGTTCTTTCCCGCACGCTTCGCGCGGTAGAGCGCGGCGTCGGCCGCTGCGACGAGCCCATCCTTGTCGGCCTCGGAGTCGTGGAGCGAGGCCACCCCGAAGCTCGCGGTCACGCTGATGCTCCCCCTGCCGTCGAGGCGAGGGATGCGCAGGGCCTCGACCGAGGCCCTCACCCGCTCGGCGAGACGCTCGCCGCCCGAGGAATCGGCCTGGGGGAGGACGATCGCCATCTCCTCGCCTCCGTAGCGAGCCGGCTCGTCGATGTCGCGAGTCATGCGCTTGAGCACTCGCGCGACCTCGAGCAGAACGACGTCGCCCTGCTGGTGGCCGAAGGTGTCGTTGACCTGCTTGAAGTCGTCGAGGTCGAGGAGCACGAGTCCCACGTCGTTGCGGAAGCGCTCGCTGCGCTCGATCTCGCGTGCGAGGGTGTCGTGGAAGTGCCGCGCGTTGTAGAGGCCCGTGAGCCCGTCGGTGACGGCCTGGACCTGGACCGCCTCGTGCAGCGCGGCGTTCTCGATCGAGACCGCGGCCTGAGCGGCCAGGTAGCCGAAGATGTCGCGCTCGGCGTCGCCGAAGCGGATCCCGCGCCGGGCGATGGAGATCACGCCGACCTCCTCCACGTCCGCGCCGGCCCCGAGGCGCGCACGCACCGGCACGGCCAACCCGTGCACGCCCGCGAGGTAGCTCGTGGCCATGCGCGGCCGGTCGGGCTCGTTCCCGTCGGTGGCATAGTCCGCACCGTCGGTGGCGCCGAAGGCGAAGGCGTGCCGCTCGGCGGCCTCGAGCGCGGCCACGGTGTCGGGGTCCCGCTCACCGACCCACGAGGGCCGCATCTCGCGGGAGTCCGCCGGCAGGGCCCGCCCGGCCACCGCGGAGCAGGCCTCCACCGCCGTGCGCACGGCCACGTCGACCGTTCCCTGACGGTCGAGGCCCGCCGCGAAGGCGTCGCCCACCAGGCGGATGGTGCGCTCGAGCTCGTCACGCTGGCGCTCGACCACCTCGATCTTGCCGGCCAGCTCCTCGGACATGCGGTTGAACTCGCTGCCGAGCGCCGCGAACTCGTCACCGCCGGACACGGGCACCGAGCGGCTGAAGTCGCCGCGGCCAAGCCGGCGAGCGGCGTCGAGCAGCTGCTGCAGGCGCCCCTGGAGCGCGCGCACCACGAGCAGGGAGCCGGCCAGCGCGGCGAGGAAGAAGATGATCAAGAAGACGGCGATCAGCACCCGCGAGCGCTCGATCGAAGATCTCAGACCCTGCGAGAGCTCGTAGACGCCAATCGAGGTGGGCGGTCCCACGGGCTCGCCGACGGGCTGTTGGCGCCCTCGATACTCGCGACCCCGGACGGTCAGCTCTCCAGCTTCCGGCTCTGCGGGCGCGCCTCCGGGCAGCGTCGAGCCGAGCACGCGACCCGCACGTGAGACGCGTGACTCGAGACCTGAGAAGCGCTTGAGCTCGGCGGCCAACGGTGCGGCTTCGGTGATCGAGACGGTCAGGAGGCCAAGCCGGCCGCGGCCCCGGACGGCGGGCGCGGCGGCGGCAAAGGCCACGGCGCTCGGGGACCCGACCCGGGCGATGGGGCGGCCGCCGGGCTCGAACACGCCGATGGCCACGATGGCGGGGTTCGCCCGCTCGAGCACCGCGGCGCGACGGGCCACGCGGTCCTCCTCTCCGGCTGCGAGGGCAGAGACGAGGGCCGGGTCGGAGGCCACGCGATCGAGATCGCGGGTGGTCCGAGCGCGCGCCTCCGCGTAGAGGGCGAAGGACGAGCGAAGGCCGGCGGCGATGCGGGCGTCGGCCTTTCCGGTCTCGCTGTCCGCCGTGATGGCGAAGAGAACGAGCGCCACCGACATCATCGGGACCACGACGATGATCAGGAAGAAGAGGAGCAGGCGGCGGCGGAAGCTCACAGACGTCTCAACGTACCTGGATCGGTCGAATACCCCGCTAGCATGAGTCGCGTCGATCCGTTCGCCGCAGGTGGGCGAGATCGTGCTTGGGGCTATAGCTCAGTTGGGAGAGTGCCTGGATCGCACCCAGGAGGTCGCCGGTTCGAGCCCGGCTAGCTCCATCTCTCGAAGGCCATGCACAGCGGGGCCTTCCTCGTGG
>JBPCRE010000128.1:0-3390 GCA_050997195.1 Thermoleophilaceae bacterium | reverse complement strand
GCAGCGCGCGGCGCACGCAGCAACTCGCGGGGCTCGGTGCCGCCGCGGTGCGTCGGGTCGATCGCTCGATCGGCGGGCAGCCCACGGTGGGCCCACGCCAGGCGGGCGGCCGGCGCACCGGCATCGGCGCCGGGCCGCCAACGCCGCCCCGCCCGGCGCAGTCCGGCCGGCCCTGGCAGCTCGGGCACTGAGCGGTTCGGGCACTACCGGGCGGGTGCTTGCCAGAAGGGCGCCACAACACGGAGTGCAGAGCGAGCACCGAGCGCTCTACAGGTCCGGCTCGTGGGCAAGACCGGGCTCCGATCCGCCTGCTCACGAGACGCGCGGGTGGCTGGCGAGCCGCGCAACGCGGCGACCGCCGCCACCGCCCACAGGATCCCCGCGATCAGCGTCAAGTAGAGCCCGAACGCGGAGATGCTATGGAGGTCAGCGACTCCGACGATCGCGGTCATGGGAGGCACGCTACTCCGGGTGATTACTACCCGCGGCGGCGAGGCCGGAACGAGGAACTCAGCGCTGGCTGGCTGGGGCTCCGAGAGTGGGCGATACTGGGCTCGAAGGGCTACCCGGGGGTTGCGTCAGGTCTCGTCGCCCGTATTCATTGGCCTGAGGTGCTCTGAGGTGCCCTCAGATTCGCTCAAGATGGGACCACGAACGGGACCTTGGGCGCCGAACGCGGCCTCGACCATCTCGACCTCGTGCGGGTTGGGCGCGTAGTCGGCGTAGCGCTGCGTCGTGGCGATGTCGCGGTGGCCCATCCACTCCTGGAGCGTGCGCATCGGCACCCCGGCGCCCGCCATGGCCGTGCCGAAGGTGTGGCGCAGGTCGTGGAAGCGGTGCGTGGGCTCGAGCTGCGCGGCCTTGAGCGCCCGCCGGTAGCGGCGCATGAGCGCGCCGCGGCGCAGCGGCTCGCCCGTGTCGGGCTCGGCGAAGACGAGGTGCTCGTCCTCCTGCCACCGGCTCGCACGGTGTAGGCCGTCCAGGGCTCCGACCACGCGGGTGGTCATCGGCACGCTGCGCGAGCCGCGTCGGCTCTTGGGCGTGTCGAACTCGCCGAGGACGTGATTGCGGCGGACGCGGATGCGTTGGGCGAGCCAGTCCACGTCGAGCCAGCGAAGGGCGATGAGTTCGCCTTGCCGAAGGCCGGTCATCGCCGCGGTCAGGTAGAGCGTGCGGTCGAGCTGCTCGTGCGGCCCGGCCACCGCGGCGTCCGCGAGCGAGCCGAGCTCGTCCAGGGTCAGGTAGTGGATCTCGGCGTGCGTGTCGGCAGGCGGCAGCTCGAGCGCGTCGCACGGGTTCTCGGCGACCCATCGGCGCCGCGGGTGATGGGCGTACCGGAACATGGCCGAGAGCGTCCCGACGTAGTTGCGGACGCTCTTGGCGCCCACCCCGGCCGTGCGCATCGAGCGCATGAGGTCCTCGACGTCGTGGGTGGTCACGCTCGCGGCCGAGCGATCGCCGAGCACGCGGTCGATCCAGACGCGCTGGACGGACTCGACGCCGGCCAGCGTGGTCCGCTTGCGCCCGAGCGCCTCGAGGTGCGCCCGGTAGGCCATCGAGAGATCCCGGACGGTCATCCCCCGGTCGGCGCCGGGCGCAGGGCGCACGGTGGCCATGAGGCGCCGCAGCTCGGCCTCGGCCTGGGCGCGGGTCAGGCCGTCGCGCTCACCGGGCGTGCGCTTGAGCCCGAGACGCCGGTTGACGCGCCTCCCGTCGATCCACCACGAGCCGTAGAACGTCTCGCGGCCGTTGAGGTCCGTGCGGGTGTAGAGGCGGCCGGCGCCGTAGGAGCGTCGGGGACTAGCTTCGGTGCTGCTCATGAGGCGTTCTCCTCGTGGGCCAGGCCGGGGGGCGTTCCAGCGCCGCCCCGGCCGCTTCGCTTGGGAAGCGCCGACCCTACCGGACCGCGAGCCCGCGACCGCCACCACTCCTCGAGGAGCTCGGCCTCGAAGCGCACGTAGCGCCCGAGACGAACGTGCGGGATGCGGTCGGCACGGGCCTCGGCGAGAACCCAGCCCTTCGGCACGTTGAGCAGCTCGCTCGCCTGCCCCGCGTCGAGCAGAGGGCGGCTCACGAGGTCGCCTCCTCGATGATCTCGGCGAGGCACCAGCGGTAGGCCCGCCCCTGCATCCCGTCGAAGACGAGCCACCCCGCCTCGCGCAGCTCGCGCAGTCCGCGCCGAGCTCCGTCTTCCCCGATGTCGCACCACGCGGCGGCGAAGCGGCGAGCGAAGGTAAAGCCCTGCTCGCCCCAGCGGTCGTCCCGGAGGGCGAGGAGTAGCAGGACGCCACGGGCCACGGCAGTGGCCGCAGCCGCGACCTCCTGGGGCAGCTCGTGCGTGACGATGCGCGGCGCCCGTAGCTTTGCCCGGTAGTCGAGCAGCTCCCCCCAGCGGGCGACCTCCGTGTCGCCGAGCGCGTCGTCATGGTCGCCGCATCGCCTCGGGCGCCGGTAGGCCCGACTCGCGAACACCTCGGCCAGACCCGCGGTCCAGTCGCCGCAGCGGTAGCGCCAGTGGCCGGCGCCGCTCGGGAACAGCACGGCCTCGTCCTCGTGATCCGGCAGGACGCACGGGAAGGACTCGCCGAGGTCCCCCGAGATCCCAAGAGCCGTCGCACGAGCCCTCGTGCGGTCGCCCTCCCAAGAGCCGTCGCCCTCCCAAGAGCCGTCGTCTCTCCCAAGAGCCGTCGTGTCATCCCAAGAGCCGTCGGGAGACCTCCCAAGAGCCGAAGGCTCTGAGGAGTAGACGGCTCTAGGGGGCTCTAGGGAGGGCTCTTGGGAGGGCGGACCGAAGGAATGGTCCAGGCAGAACCTCTCCTCGGAGAGAGAGGAGAAATCGACCCCGCACGTCGCGCACCGTCTCGCCTTCACCGCGGTCATCGGTTGTCCTCGAGGCCGAGCAGGTCGAGGAGCCGAGGCCGCGAGCAGACGTTGGTGCAACGGACGCCCACGAGACCGTGGCGCCCCTCGTGGAGGCGCAGGCCGTCAGGCGATCCGCAGAGAGGACACGGTGCCGTCCAACTCGACCGGCCTACCTTCGTGGCGGGGCAGCCGTTGAGGTTGAGGCCGAGGAGTGCTTCCTCGAGCGTCATGCGCCGACCTCATGCGAGGGCCGGCGCGGTGGTGGTGCTGGGCCGTCGTCGCCGCTATCGCCGGCCCGGGTGCACGAGCGACAGACGCGGCGGGCCCGGGGACGGGCGGCGCGCGGGATCCGGGGGCGCACGCACGGGACGGGGGGCGGACGGTGAGCGAGGAACTCGCGGGCGAACGGGTCGCGCCGCTGCTCCTCCCGCGAGCGGCGGGCGAGGCGAAGTCGTTCCCGCGGCCCCAGCGCGGCGATGCGCGCCAGGTGGCGGTTCATCTCGCGCTTGCGGCGGGCTACGCGCCGGG